>NZ_JAFMHR010000039.1:0-18839 GCF_017854415.1 Yoonia sp.
TCTAAGGCATGCGCCCGGGCTGGGATGCCGCACATGGCGTGCAGCACCCCGGATCACAGCAAGGGTTTAGCTTGCTGCAAACTTCATCAGCTTGATCGCCGAAAAGTCGCTGACAGCACCGCCAACACGCTTTGTCGCGTAAAACAGGACATGCGGCTTGGCAGAGAACGGATCGCGCAGCACACGCAGATCAGGGCGTTCGGCCACGGTGTAGCCCGCAGAAAAATCACCAAAAGCAATCGCCATCGCGCCGTCTTCGATATCTGGCATGTCTTCGGCGATCAGCACGCGGTAACCCATCAAACGCGCAGGTTCGCCCATTGCCAAACCGTCAACCCAGACAAAGCGCCCGTCATTGTCCTTAAGCTTGCGGATATGACCGGCTGTCTTTGAGTTCATTACAAAGGTCGCATTGGCGCGGTATTCCGCCCCCAGCGCATAGACCAAATCCACAATCGGATCAGCGCGGGTAATCCCGCCCGCTGTTTCAGAGGCCACATAACCCAGCGAACCCCACGTCCAGCTAGCATTGGGCGTCGTCGCATAGCTGAGCATCCCGGTCGGTTTGTCGATGCCGTCGCCATTGATAAACGCCATCGCCTCAGAGCGCGCGAATTTGTCCGCGATTCGGCCAGCCAGCCAACCTTCGATGTCAAACGCGCTGTCATCCAGCAAACGTTGCGAAGCCTTGGGCAATGCCGACAGTTCATGCAGGGAAATGCTGATACGCTCGATCTGAGGGGTCGCCGTTTCAGAGACTGTGCTGGTCTCGGTCGCCCAACCTGCGCCCATCTCAGAATGGTCCACCAGAACGTCATATGACGTCGCATCGACATTTACGACGGCTGCAATTGACCGGATAGAGGCGGTTGAGGACAGCGTGCTTTGGATCGTGTCAGCCGTCTGCGGATCAACCAGATAGCCACCGTCAGCTGCAATCGACGTCCCCAATGCTTTGCCTTCCATCTCCAATCCGCGCAGCCCGTCGTCATCGCCAGAACGCAGGTAAGCAGCAAAGGCTTTTTGATGCGGCGCATCCTGATGGGCGGTCTGTGCCAATGCAGTGCGTGCAGTGATCATAGTCTTTCGGTCCAGCTTGTTCATCCGGTCATCCTGTTTTTGAAGTTTGGCATTCACGCCGTGGGAAAAGTCTTTGAAGTCGCTCATGAAACCGGAAATTGCAGTGTTCAGTGCTTGGGCCGGGGACACATCTTCCCCGACCCGAGAATTGCTCTCAGTTTTGGTCATTGATCAGTCCTTTTGATCGTGGTTCGGGCGGGGCTAGTCCCGCGCCATCACTTGTCGCGCGCCCTCGAATGCAGCGGCCATTTCGCGCATTGCGGTGGCCGCAGGATCATCCCCCTTGGCCCCAACACGCGCATCGGGAAGCATTGGAAACGTAACCAATGACACCTCCCAAAGTTCCAGTTCCGCCAGCAGCCGCCCGCCATTGGTGTCTTTGCTGGCTTTGACCGTGCGGTAGCCAATGGACAGCCCATCAATCGCACGCGCCGCAATCAGGGACGCCGCCTCGCGGCCTTTGGCGACATCGGTTAACAGACGCCCCTTGACCCAAAGGCCCTTGTCGTCCTCGCGGACTTCGTCCCAAACGCCAATCGGCTGGGTCGGATCATGTTGCCACAACATCTTGACGCCGCGCCCCTTGGCTAGCGAGGCACCGTAAGCACCCCGTTGCACCGTATCGCCGCCTTGGTCAGCGGCCCCGAACAGCGACGCATAGCCACTGATCGTGGTGCCATCCGTGACGGTCACGTCGGTACCAAGTGTGCAGAACTTATGTTCCAAATTCATAGGGATCTCCCGCTCAGCGCTTTTACAATTTCGAAAATGAGTAGTCCGGCGCAGCCGCCCACAATGAGCCAAATCTGACGTTCCAAGCGCGTCACCATAAACTCGATCCGGCCCAACCGGACATCGACCTGCGCAAACCAGAAATGCGAAACCGGCGGCGGCTCTGAATGCTGCGATTTGCCCTGCATGTTGACGATTTTTCTATCCATCCCCAACCTCCAGCGCCGGCAAACCAAGCAGATTGCGTTTTTCGGCATCGGTCAGAAATGCAGCCTCTGACACGCGCCGCCATTGGGCATCACGCTCTGTCGACAAAGCTGGGATCTGATCCAGATCGGGCCGCAAAGCGACCTCTTCGTCCGCATAATCAGACAGCCAGACCGCGATCGAACTCAGCACCCGTGTGGCCAAAGGCAACACCGTCAGACGGTAAAATGCGCGGTTAGCCTCTTGATAATTGGCATATGTCGCATCACCCGGAATACCCAACATCATCGGCGGCACGCCAAAAGCAATCGCAATCTCGCGGGCTGCCGCCTCTTTGGTTTTCTGGAACTCCATATCAGAGGGTGAAAAGCCCATCGGCTTCCAATCCAGACCACCCTCTAGCAACATCGGACGACCCGCATTACGCGCGCCCTGATGCTGAGTTTCCATTTCCTCCAACAAGCGATCATATTGATCATTCGACAGCGACGATTGCCCGTCTGCCCCGCGATACACAATCGCACCAGACGGCCGTGCCGCGTTGTCCAGCAACGCCTTGGACCAGCGTGACGCCGCATTGTGTACATCAATCGCCGAAGCTGCGGCCTGCAGCGCCGAAAACCCGTAGTGATCATCTTGTGGATGAAAGCTTTTGATATGGCAAATCGGGCTTTGATCGTCGGTCATGGCAAAGCGATGCTTGCGCCCGCTGACCGCATATTCATAACCCACGGGCCTGCCGTCGGCACCAGGCACAACCGACATCCGGTCAGACCGCAACACATGCAACTCAAGCGGCAGACCTTCATCGCCCACGGCCTCCAGATAGCCATTGCCCGTCAACAACACCTGACCAAACAACGCCTCGAGCAGTTCCGCACGGCCCTGCCCCGCATTAGGACGCGCCAACAAGGCTTGCACCGGATGCGTGTCATAGCGACGGGTCCCGTCCTGTACGATAACGGGCATCGCAGCGGCCGCTTCGGCAATCATCTTGACGACGCGAAAACCGATCGGATTGCCGTTAAAACCAACCTTGGTCAACGACACGACATCACGCGGCGACCAAGCAACCCGACCCGCACCGGACATCGCCATCACACGCCCTGTCGCCGAGGCTTTGACCTCGGTGACAGGCGGGCTGGTGCGGTTCTTAAATCCAAACATTCAAAACTCCCTGAAGTGGTGGTCGGTTGTGACCATCTGCAGTTCTCGAAAACCAATTTGCCGCATAGGCATGAGGGTTTTGCTACTGCGGCGCGCGCACCCCTGCGCAACACCCTCAAAGACCACGTATCTTGGGGTTTTTCCATTTTGCGGCGGGTTCGATCATCAAATCTTGCAACGCCCAAACAAGCGCATCCACACGGTCGGGCGATCCTTTGCCCGCGAATCCAGATGCCGCCATCTGTGTCATCTGATCCTCTAGCGCTGCCAAACCGCGCACATGCGACACACGGCCCTGCTCATAAAGCGCCGCCACAGGTTCAGCCCGCGCGACCTTGCCTTTGCTGGCATGCACACACCGATACGACACCAGCGGATCAACCTGCCGCAAGACAGCCTCGACCATATCGCCACCCTGATTGACCTCTGCCACCAAACGGTCCGCGCCATGCCTGTGCATCGCGGCAATCGCAGCCTCTGCCCAAACGGTGGGGCGCGCGGCAGATACGGTCGCATCCTCCAACACAACCGCCCGCCAATTGTGCGGCGAACCTTTCATTGCGACGCCAACAACAACGATCCCGCATTCATCCGACCCCGCATGCGAAGTCCCGGGCGGATCAATTGCGACGACAATCCGGTCGCATGTCGGTGCCTCATCAATTTGCACAGCTGCCAAATCCGCAACCGTCCAAAGCGCGCCTTCAACATCTGACAACAAAACACCCTCTAGCTCTTGGCGACCCAAAGCGGTCCCGCCATAGCGCCCTTCGACCTCGGCCAGAAAACTATCCGCGAGATTGGCGCGGTTTGCTTGGGTGGCGGCATGGGTCATCACAGTCGTGGCGCGATCCAATAAATCACGCAGCATCGCCGTGCGGCGCGGCGTTGTCGTGACACAAGCTTGCGGGCAGTCACCCAAGCGCAGCCCGAATTGCAGCATATCCCACGCATCTTCGGCTTTGCGCCACTTGGCCAATTCGTCAGCCCAAATGGCATCAAACTGCGGACCACGCAGGCTCTCTGGATCATGGGCAGAGAATAACTGCGCGGTCGCCCCGTTGGGCCAAATCAACATGCGACGGGTCGCGATCCAGTTGGGACGGCGGTCAGGGGGGCAAACCGACATGATGCCGCTATCGCCAAAAACCATCACCTCGCGGGCTTGGTCCATTGTTTCGGCCACCAGCCCGACACGCGCAGCGCGCCCCGCTGCATGCGGCGTTGGCCCTTCGACGACCGCGCGCACCCATTCGGCCCCCGCGCGGGTTTTGCCTGCACCACGCCCTCCCAAAATGACCCAAGTGCGCCAGTCACCTTGCGGCGGCAGTTGATGCGGCAGCGCCCAGAAATCAAAAAGATAGGGCAATGCCGCAAGTTCATCACAGGTCAATTGCGCCAGAAACGCCGCTTGCGACGAGGCTGACGCGGATGCGATCAAGTTGGCGCCCGATGTCAGCACGGATCGCCGCAAAGTCGAGTGCATCGTCGTCGGCGTTTTTTCCCATTTTTGCATGAAAAGCGTCCTCGGCGGTCAACACCTTAAGGTGGGCCGCATGTAGTTGATTTAATGTTGTTAGAATTTCATTCGCGGACGGACCGGAATCTTGGTCCAAAGCATCTGACATTTGCCTTAGGACGTGACGAATGCGTTCTGAAAGATGATCAATTTCGGCCAGCCGCGTGGCTGCCATTGCTGCGTAGTCCGGCGCAGACGAGTGTTGTTCTGTCATGATAATCGGGCCTGCAAGGGTACTTCCGTTACAGTCGAGTACAGGTTTCACATCGTAAGAAACCTTGAATCTAGCTTAGCCAAACTACTGAATTTGCGCCGAAAAGTCAAATTCAGGCGCACGCGCCTGCGTGCTTGGATCACATCTTCTGTTAATACTTTGAACGATCAGCCGTCGTTCGCGCGGGCGGCTTCGATCTCGCGCCAGCGCGAGACGTTTCTGTTGTGATCATCCAGATTGGTCGCAAAAGCATGCCCACCCGTGCCGTCAGCCACAAAGAAAATATACTCTGTGGTGTCGGGATCCAGCGCGGCTTCAATCGCTGCCTTTCCGGGGTTGGCAATCGGTGTCGGTGGCAAAGCGGGGATGACATATGTGTTCCAAGGTGTCTCTCCGCGCAGCTCACTTTGGCGCAAACCGCGTCCCAAGATTCCTTCGCCTTGTGTAATGCCATAAATGACCGTCGGGTCTGTCTGAAGCCGCATGCCGCGGTTCAAACGGTTCACAAAAACGCTGGAAACCTGCCGGCGCTCGTCTGGAACACTGGTTTCTTTTTCAATGATGCTGGCCAGAATCAGCGCCTCTTCGGGTGATGCCAAAGGCAAGCCATCGGCGCGGGACTGCCAAGCATCGGCCAATATTTGTGACTGCAAAGCAGTCATCTGTGCCAAGATAGATGATACTTTGTCACCTTCGCTAATTTCATAATCACGCGGCGCAAGTGACCCTTCCGGCGGAGCCTCTGTGACGTCTGCCTCTAGGATATCAATTTCACCCAACGCATTGGCAATTTGCCAGCTGGTTGTGCCTTCGGCGATTACAACACGGTAAGATGGATCGTTTTGCGCGCGCATGGTCGTGTAGGTCTCTGGCGTATCGTCCTCGCCCAGTTGAAAACTGACCAATTCCACAAAGCGATTGGTTTCGGGATCAAGTTCGCGGACATCGACAATCGTGCGGTTGATTCCGACACGGTAGATGACTTCTGCGCCGCAGGTATTGCGGCCGCCGCGCGTGACGATATCAACGATAGCTTCCATTGATGCACGCTCTGGCACGCGAAATCGGCCGAACTTTACATCACCGGATTTGTCAGAATAATCAGCGCCCGTTTCAAAAATAAACGCCGACGAAATAGCGCCCTTCTCAATCAGATCATCACTGATCCGGCCGATACTGCCGCCGCGCGGTACTTCTAGACAGATCGCGGCCTCAAGCGGGCCTTCAGCGCTGTATTCGCGCGTGCCCCAAGCCACAGCCCCCGCCAGAAGAAACAAGGCGACGATCATAAAAGTCAGGCCGTTCGACGCGATATGACGCCACATTAGTCAACTTTCCCGAACACAACACTGGCATTCGTGCCACCAAAGCCAAACGAATTCGACAAGGCAATACTGATCTTTGTCGGACGTTTCGCATTAGCACATAGATCGACAACGGTCTCAACCGCGGGATTATCAAGATTGATCGTCGGAGGCGCCATCTGGTCACGGATCGCAAGGATCGAAAATATCGCCTCGATCGCGCCAGCAGCCCCCAAAAGGTGACCTGTTGCTGATTTGGTAGATGACATCACCAAAGATGACGCTGCATCACCTACCAAACGCTCGACCGCGCCCAGTTCGATGGTGTCAGCCATCGTGGACGTGCCATGCGCGTTCACATAGTTGATCTGGTTCGGCTCAATCCCTGCATTGCGACATGCAGCGCGCATCGCACGCTCGGCGCCTTCATGATCTGGGGGCGGGGCTGTGATGTGGTGCGCATCACCACTCAAACCATATCCTAGAACTTCTGCATAAATCTTGGCGCCACGGGCCTTTGCGTGCTCGTATTCTTCCAGCACAACGATCCCTGCACCTTCGCCCATGACGAAACCGTCGCGGTCTTTATCCCATGGACGGCTGGCAATAGTGGGGTCATCATTATGCTTTGTGCTCAATGCCTTACAGGCGTTGAAACCAGCAATGCCCAGTTCACAAATCGCGGCCTCTGCGCCGCCTGCGACCATAACATCTGCGTCGCCATACTGGATCAAACGCGATGCGTCTCCAATCGCATGTGCGCCAGTTGAACAGGCCGTCACAACAGAATGGTTCGGCCCGCGAAACCCGTAGCGGATCGATACCTGACCAGAAATTAAATTGATCAAAGCACCCGGTACAAAGAACGGCGACACACGCCGCGGGCCTTTTTCAGCCATCATCTGGGCGGTATTCGAAATCGAATTCAAACCACCAATACCGGACCCGATCAGAACGCCTGTGCGCTCTAGCGACTCGCGGTCTTCAGGCATCCACCCCGAATCTTCGACGGCTTGTTGTGCTGCGGCCATGCCAAACAGAATAAACGTATCAACTTTGCGCTGCTCTTTTGGCTCCATATAGGTGTCGGCATTGAATGTACCGTTGCTGCCGTCCCCCAAAGGGACTTCGCATGCGTACTGCGTGGTTAAGTTACTGGGATCAAACCCTGTGATCTTGCCCGCACCGGACTGACCCGCCAGGATACGCTCCCAAGTCGCTTCCACACCATCTGCAAGGGGCGTGACCAACCCCAAACCTGTAACAACCACACGACGCATAATCTGCCCTCACCTTGTTGGCGTATTTGAACGTATTGATACCCCAGCGGCATAGGCAGGGGCAAGGGCGGCAACGACCGATCCCGAAACATGCGCGGCAGTTTTCATCAATGATTAAGAAAAATGCGGTAGCTGCATGCATTGGGACAGGAAATGCGGAACAATGCGACACTTTAGTTTGATGATAGCATTGGCATTCGTTTTGCTTGGGTTCAGCCGTCCCGCACATGCGAATTGCATGATCATTGATCAATTGGATAAGCTCCATATCCTGCAAACTCGTTTGGCAAATAATCCAGACACGGCATTATTTAGAGTTGATATCAGACAATTGCGCACGATCAGCAGCACCATCAGCAACCGCAGCACACTCGAGGCGGTGACTGGAAACGCTATCATGGGAAAAGGCGCCAGCTTTGTCCGGTTTTTGCAAAACACACAGAACTTGCTACAAGGCAGTAGCCTTGATGATCCTTATTCGGTGCGATCGCATTTCACGAGGGCCGCGCGGCAAAACTTGCAAGACATCGGCGGATACCTGACTGATCTACGCTGTACCGACACGCAAATCGAGGTTGATCAAGCACGCGCTGCGGCAGCCCCCGCGCGCGGCAACAGTGACGCCGAAGACCTGGAGGAAGTCGCCGAAGCCATTCGCGAAGTTGTCCAAGAGGTGTTTCAATGGCGGACGCTGCTGATCGTGGCCATATTCGCAATCGTTATCAGTACTGCAGTTCCACTGATACAGCGCTGGCTTATTCTCCGCCTCAGGCGGGCAAAACGCCACAATACCAACTATGCCACTCAATATCGCTGGGAGGAACGGGCCATCAACGGTATGCTGATGGACATCAACTGCTACGGCACAAAACTGCGCCATGAAGCGGGCAATCCTTTGTCCAAAGGCAATGATGTGGACATCTGTCTCGAAGGTGATTGGATCAGTGGGACCATAATGTGGAGCAATGTCCACTACAGTGGTGTCAAATTCAGCGAGACCATTGATCTGACGCAAGTTCATGCAATTTGCATTGCCGAAGAAGGGAACTTTGAAACGCAAAACGGCGCCCCTAAGGACGCCGTTTCGTAAGTCGTGGGGGGCGTTTATTGCGCGCCGTCGATGAACTTTACGGCGTCGCCGAAAGTCTGGATTGTCTCTGCTGCATCATCCGGAATTTCGATCCCGAACTCTTCTTCGAAAGCCATAACCAGCTCGACTGTATCAAGGCTATCTGCACCAAGATCATCAATAAAGGACGCAGCTTCCGTCACTTTGTCTTCTTCTACACCAAGATGCTCTACAACAATCTTGCGTACGCGGTCTGCAACGTCGCTCATATCAATTCCTCACGTTTTTCTGGGCTTACACCCGTTGTTCCTAGGGCAAGTGCCCGCCTTTTGCGCCCCAACAGGGACGCGATCCTTTTCCGCACCAAGCAACGTTTTGACGTAGCGTCACATGGGCGAGTAGTAAATCTGCGTGGCCTATAACAGAGAAATCCACTTTGGCAAACGCTTTCGACCGACCATATCGGGCCAGCTTTCTACAACATGGCCATACCGCCGTTCACATGCAAGGTCGTACCGGTGATATATGCAGCCTCTGGGCTGGACAGGTAAAGCACGGCGGCCGCGATCTCGGCAGCTTCCCCCATTCGGCCCGCAGGGACTTGGGTCAAAATTGCAGCTTTTTGATCATCGGTCAGTTTTTCCGTCATCGCAGTTGTGATAAAACCGGGCGCAACGCAGTTGACGGTAATCCCGCGACTAGCAACCTCGTAGGCAATCGATTTCGACATACCCACCATGCCGGCCTTGGACGCGGCATAGTTCGCCTGCCCCGGATTTCCGGTCGCACCAACGATGGACGAAATATTCACAATGCGGCCCCAACGCGCTTTCATCATGCCGCGCATCACGCCCTTACACAGGCGCATCGTCGAGGTCAGATTGACTTCTAAGACCGAAGACCACTCATCATCAGACATGCGCATGAACAGATTGTCGCGGGTGATACCTGCGTTGTTGACCAGCACATCAACCGACCCCATCGCTTCAATCGCTTGCTTGGGCAGGGCAGTCACGGCCTCTGCGTCGCTCAGGTTGCACGGCAGGACATGGGCGCGTTCGCCCAATGACGCGGCCAATTCCTCGAGCGGCGCAACACGCGTTCCAGACAAGGCAACAGTCGCACCTGCATCATAAAGCGACTTCGCAATCGCGCCGCCAATACCACCAGATGCGCCTGTCACCAGCGCATTCTTCCCTGTCAAATCAAACATCTATCATTCCTTCTTTATCTATTCTTGCAACGCAGCAGCGACCGCTATAACATCTTCAGGTGTGCCAACAGCCGCAGTTGCGATCCCGCGATCTATTCGTTTGATCATCCCCGACAATGCCTTGCCTGCCCCGATTTCGTAAACCACGGTCACGCCCTTTGCGGCCATAAACATCACGCTTTCACGCCACCGCACGGACCCCGTGACCTGATCAACCAACAGCGACCTGATCATCGCAGGATCAACCACAGCGTCTGCCACAACATTGGCAACCAACGGTACGGTAGGCGCGTTTATCTCGACCTCAGCAAGCGCACGCGCCATGACTTCGGCGGCAGGTGCCATCAAGCTACAATGGAACGGTGCGCTGACTGGCAACAACAAAGCACGTTTTGCGCCCTTTGCCTTTGCAATATCAATCGCGCGCTCAACCGCCGCTTTATGCCCCGAAACAACAACCTGCGCCGGATCATTGTCATTTGCGGCTTGGCAAACTTCACCTTGCGCGGCCTCGGCTGCGACAGCTTGCACAGCCTCAAAATCAAGCCCCAGGATAGCTGCCATAGCACCAACACCAACAGGCACGGCCTCTTGCATCGCAGCGCCACGGGCGCGCAAAAGACGTGCCGTATCACCAATGCTCAGCGCGCCAGATGCGGCCAATGCAGAATATTCGCCCAAAGAATGACCCGCCACGAATGCGGCCATGTCGATTGTGACACCCTCTGCCTCAAGCGCACGCATCGCGGCCATTGACGTCGCCATCAACGCGGGCTGCGCATTCGCGGTCAGGGTTAGATCAGCAATGTCGCCATCCCAGATCAAACCGGACAAATCTTGCCCAAGGGCTGCGTCTACTTCATCAAAAACGGCCTTTGCCGCAGGATAGGCATCAGCAAGCGCCTTTCCCATTCCGATAGTCTGAGCCCCTTGTCCGGGAAAAACAAATGCGCGCATGGGACGCCCCTTTTTATATTTCTACTTCCCAAAGGCTTACCCTGCCCCGTTGTTCCGCACAAGCAATCGCAACAGTCGCAGTTTGTGCACAGCTTTGCCGCATCACCGCACAGACCCAAACCTGTGCTTACCCCTGCGCAAATGATACATGACAACCCAACAAGATCGGAGAACCCCATGTCAGCCACAACCACGACCTACGGCACCGTTACTAAAACCTTTCATTGGTTAACGGCCCTTTTGATTCTGACGATTGTGCCACTAGGCGCGATCGCCAACCGCCTCCCCTACGATACAAACGAACAACTCGCCTTCAAAGCGCAGCTTTTTTCTTTTCATAAGACACTGGGTGTCATTGTCTTTGCCGTCGCTTTGGCGCGAATCTTTTGGGCGCTGACCCAAACAAAACCTGCGGGGCTACATCCTGACCGCAAAGCTGAGACGTTCTTGGCCGATCTTGTGCATTGGCTGCTTTATATCTCATTGGTTGCCGTGCCTTTGACTGGTTGGATTCACCATGCGGCCACGTCAGGGTTTGCCCCTATCTGGCTGCCAATCAGCCAAAACCTGCCACTTGTGCCCAAAGACGAAGGCGTCGCCAAACTCTTTGCCGGTCTGCACTGGGCGTGGAGCAAAATCATGGTGGCCTCAATCTTGTTGCACGTCGCAGGCGCGCTGAAACACCAGTTCGTTGACAAAGACGCGACCCTGAAACGCATGTGGTTCGGCAAATCCGAGGCAAGCAACGCGCAGGCACATAAGGGCACCCGCACAGCACCAATGGCGGCATTTGCTGTCTACATTGTTGTGACCGCCATTGGTGCGATGGCCGGACTATACACAGCTAAATCAACAGCTTCCCAAGTGGAATTGGCACAGGTGTCGTCCGACTGGACCGTCACGGAAGGCGAAATCGCCCTGACAATCACCCAACTCGGCAGCCCCGTCACAGGTCGTTTCGCTGACTGGACAGCAGCAATTGCATTTGATGAAAACGCGACAGAGATTTTGGGTGATGTGGAAACAACAATCGCTATCGGATCGCTTAGCCTCGGGTCAGTGACCAGCCAAGCACTTGGCGCTGATTTTTTCAACGCGACGGGTTTTCCAACGGCGACATTCACCGCGCAGATCACCGCAGATGGTGACGCTTATCTGGCGGACGGGACACTGACGATCAAAGATATCAGCATGCCAGTGTCTCTGCCCTTCACGCTGACCTTGGATGGTGATGTGGCCCAAATGGTGGGGCAAGTGACGATTGACCGCCGCACATTTGCAGTCGGTGATAGCATGGGCGATGAAACCAACCTTGCCTTCGCGGTGGATATCGCGATTGACCTCACAGCCACACGCGGCGAATAAACGAAAAAGGGCCGCACCTGATTACAGGTGCGGCCCTTTTTTTTTCGAAAAGAGTGATGCCGATTATTCGGCGATCATCGCCTCGATCGAGATCATGATTGCAACTTCGTCGCTGACGAATGGTGCAAATGCACCAACTTCAAAGTCAGACCGCAGGATTGTTGTTGTCGCGTCGAAACCAGCCCAAGGCTTTTCAGCCATCGGGTGCATGCCAACCTGGTTCAGCGTCGCATCAAGAACAACAGCCTTTGTGATACCGTTCAGCGTCAGATCACCGGTGATCAGTGCTGTTGTTTCGCCCGTCACTTCGATGCCGGTTGATGAAAAAGATACCATTTCGTCGTCGGCAGCCGCGAAGAAATCACCGCTCATGAAATGCTCGAAACGGCCTTCCCAGCCAGTCAACATGCTGCGCACAGGGAATGATACGTTCACAGATGACGCAGCAGGGTCGGCTTGGTTAAAGGCGATTTCGCCATCAAAACCAGAGAACATGCCGTATGTGGTTGAATAACCAAGGTGATCGTATGTGAACACGATCTGGCTGTGGCTCGCGTCTAGGACATAGTTCTGGGATGTCGCAAATGCTGGGGTTGAAAGCGTTGCTGCTGCGATAGCTGCGGTTGCAAGGAAGGTTTTCATAAGATTCTCCATCGGTTAAGTTGTGCGTTCAGGATAGATATAGAAGTGGCAGAGACAGCAATTCTGCAAAATTGCACATAAACTGTTCGGCGACATGCAATGGAAATCACACGCACGACAGCAAAACAGTGTTTGGTGCCAAGTGGCTTCGTTTATTGGGGTATCAGCGCTTGCAACGACCCAAGTGCGCTGTATAAGGCCCCAACCTTCTGCAAAGTATATGAACTGCGCAGACTCTCGTGGATGGGACGTAGAAGGTGAACCGCCCATCCTTTGAAATGCGCTGATAAATGAACTGGAGTTCACATGCCGCTATATGAGCATGTTATGATTGCGCGTCAGGACTTGTCCAACACGCAAGCTGAAAGCCTTATCGAACATTTCGGGACCGTCCTTGCCGACAATGGTGGCAAGCTGCTGGAGAACGAATACTGGGGCGTCAAAACGATGGCCTACAAGATCAACAAAAACCGCAAGGGTCACTATGCCCTGCTGCGCACCGACGCACCTGCTCCTGCTATTCAGGAAATGGAACGCCTGATGCGTCTGCACGAAGACGTCATGCGTGTGCTGACCATCAAGGTCGACGCACATCAGGATGGCCCTTCGGTACAAATGCAAAAGCGCGAAGAACGTGGCGAACGCCGCGAACGTCGCTAATCGTTGATCTGAGAAAGGACATCAATCATGGCTACTAAACCATTTTTCCGTCGTCGTAAGTCCGATCCGTTCGAGGGCGATAACGCCCCTGCGATCGACTACAAAGACACTCGCCTTTTGCAGCGCTACGTATCCGAGCGCGGCAAAATCGTTCCCGCCCGTATCACCGCTGTTGGTGCCAAGAACCAGCGTGCTCTCGCTCGTGCGATCAAGCGCGCACGTTTTCTTGCCCTGCTGCCATATGCTGTAAAGTAAGGAAAACATCCCATGGATATCATTCTACTTGAGCGCGTCGCGAAGCTGGGTCAGATGGGCGAAGTTGTTTCCGTCAAAGACGGCTACGCACGCAACTACCTGCTGGCACAAGGCAAAGCACTGCGCGTAAACGCAGCGAACCTTGCCCGCTTTGAGGCCGAAAAAGCCCAGATGGAAGCACGCAACCTTGAGACCAAGCAAGAATCAGATGCTTTGGCTGAAAAGCTGAACGGTCAAAAGTTTATCGTGATCCGTTCTGCATCCGACGCTGGTTCGCTCTACGGTTCCGTCACAACACGTGACGCAGCCGAAGCCGCAACCGAAGCTGGTTTCACAGTCGACAAAAAGCAGGTTGTCCTGCTTGGCGCGATCAAAGAACTCGGCTTGCACGATGTAACTGTGAACCTGCACCCAGAAGTGTCGGCCACAATCACATTGAACGTCGCACGTTCCGTTGAAGAAGCCCAACTGCAAGAAGCCGGCAAATCCATCGCCGAGCTGGCAGCAGAAGAAGAAGCAGCCGCTGAATTCGAAATTCAAGAGCTCTTTGACGATATTGGTGCTGCTGCAAATGACGACGACGATCTGGCTTCTTCAGCTGGTGTTGAAGCAGAAGCAAAAGACGAAGATTAATCTGCTCTTTGCGTGACAGAATTTAGGCCGCTCCTGTTTGGGGCGGCCTTTTTCGTAGGCTTAATATTGCTGGCCAAACCATCCTTCGCGCCTAAACTGCGCTGACAGGGAGGGGCTTATTATGCCATACGAACCAACGGATGTTGTGACTTCAGAAGCTGAAATAAGAGTGCACGTGGATGGCATTCACGATGCCCAAAAACTGAAAGTCCTCGATCACATCGACACCCATTGTCAGGTCTGGATCCAACGCAGTCCCTTTATTGTCATATCCACGGTTGATCAACACGGCAATCTTGACGCCTCGCCCAAAGGCGATCCCGCTGGTTTCGTTAAGGTGGTCGATGCCCAAACCCTCGCGATCCCTGACCGTCCGGGCAATCATCGGTTTGACAGTTTTACGAACATCCTCGCGACGGGCAAGATTGGCATCATCTTTCTTGTTCCCAACCGAAACGAAGTCGTCCGCGTCAACGGTCATGCACAAATCGTGCGCGACCTGCCTTTGCGCGAAACCATGGCCATCAAAGGACGGATTCCGGAATTTGCAATTCTGGTGCGAGTCCAAGAGGCATTCTACCACTGCGGAAAGGCGATCATACGGTCCCAACTGTGGAAGCCCGAATTGGCGGCCTCAACACAGGGTTTGCCAACCTATGCAGAGGCTTTACACGCACAAGGTAAATGCGATCTTAGCTTTGCCGAGATCGATGCGCGATTGCGTCATAACGACAAGAACCGGCTTTACGACGAATAGGGGTAAGCCCTGCCCCAATGACAACGGTCATTGAGGCAGCATTTTTATCTGTCGAACGTTTCCAACTGTAGCTGCGCATTACAGAATTCACCGTCATACGTACCGATCCAGATATCGATACGCCCGTTCGCAGGGCGGGTCAGTACAATCTTCGGATCAAGATTGCCGTTGTCATCATCGTCATAATACCAGTTGGCAGAGGCCGTATTGATCAACAAAGCCGCGTCGCATTCACTGATGACGCGCACCTCAAGTTTGTAGCGGCTCATATCTGACAGCTGAAACGAGAAATCAGGGGCAGACGGGAAATATCCGGCGCCTGTATCTGTGCCAGGCTGAACGTTGCGACAGTTCCAAATATAGTTGCTGCCACCTGCGACGACGTCAAACCCCTGTGTCGCATAAAGCTGCTTACCGGATGCCTGGTAAGACGCTTGCGGCGCGAGGTTGAAATCTGGACAGGCCAGTGCTGCCGTCGTTGAAGCCACAAAAGTGGCAAATGCAAATGCTAGAGCGCGTAACATGATCTTTTTCCTTCAATTAACTCTTGTAGATAACCACTAAGAAATTATTGAAGCACGGCATTTTTTGGTCATATGCCTGTTTTTTTGGCGGCCTTGACAGGTATTTCGCGGAAAAACCGCGCCCCTTGACGAAAAAAGGCGCCCCAAACGGGACGCCTTCCTCAATTAGTCACGCTGGAATTTACTCTTCTTCGAGCTTTTCAACAGCCTTTTGCAGGTCTTCTTTGCTGACTTCTTTGTCCTTTACGGCAGCTGCTTCAAAGATGTGGTCAACGACCTTATCTTCGAACAACGGTGCCTGAAGCTGCTGACGGAACTGCGCGTTCTGCTGCACAAACTCAAAGAACTGACGCTCTTGACCCGGATACTGACGGGCTTGGTTCATGATCGCTTGGGTCATTTCCTGATCAGTCACCTTAACATCTGCCTTTTGGCCGATATCAGCCAACAACAAGCCCAACTTCACGCGGCGCTCTGCCAGTTCGTTGTGCTCTTTTGTTGGTGTGATTTCTGGGTGATCGTGACCTTCAACCTCTGGGTTGTCCTCATGCCACAGCTGGTGGGCAATCTGGCCAGCTTCGGCTTCAACCAATGACGCTGGCAGATCGAACTTTACGTTTTTGTCCAGCGCATCAAGCAAAGCACGCTTTGCAATCGCGCGTGACGCACCAGAATACTCGGCTTCAAGACGTTCTGTGATTTGTGTTTTCAGACCTTCAAGATCTTCTGCACCAAATTTCTTTGCCAATTCATCATCAAGTGCTGGCTTCTTGGCGCCATTCACAGATTTGATTTTGCAAGAGAACACAGCAACCTTACCAGCAAGGTTTTCGGCCTGATAATCTGCAGGGAATGTCACTTCGACGTCCTTTTCGTCGCCAGCTTTAACCTTCAACAGGCCATCTTCGAAACCCGGAATGAAAGAGTTGGAACCGATAACCAGCGGATAGTCCTCGGCAGCGCCACCTTCAAAAGGCTCACCGTCGACTTTACCCACAAAATCCAAAACGACTTGGTCGTCTTTCTTTGCTTGGGTCTTTTTCGGCTCGTAAGTCACCGCCTGCGGGCTCTCGGCCAAGCTAT
Organism: Yoonia sp.; assembly: GCF_017854415.1. GTDB lineage: Bacteria > Pseudomonadota > Alphaproteobacteria > Rhodobacterales > Rhodobacteraceae > Yoonia. Next base: position 16,662 of record NZ_JAFMHR010000039.1, read on the forward strand.
CAAGCGCTTCTTTTACAGAATCAGCATCGGCCTTAACGACCATACGCTCAAGCTTGATTTTGCTGAAATCAACTTCTTCGATCGTCGGGAGCTTCTCGTAAGAGACGTCAACGTTTACGTCGTCGCCCTCTTTCCAGTTCTCGTCGGTCATCTTCATTTCAGGCTGGGCCGCCGGGCGGTCGCCTGTTGATTCCAGATGCGATGAAAGCGCGCCATCGATAGCTTCTTGCATGCTTTCGCCCATCAGACGCTGGCCATACTGCTTACGCAGCAACGCCATAGGCACTTTGCCCTTACGGAAGCCCTTCATTTCAATGGTTGGCTGCGCTTCTTTAAGCTTCTCAACAACCTTGGCGTCCAGTTCGGCGGCCGTCACGGTGATCGCGTATCCGCGCTTGAGGCCTTCGTTCAGGGTCTCGGTGACCTGCATGTGCTGTCCTTCTTTTACAAACTTGGTGCGGGTGAAGGGACTCGAACCCCCACGCCTCGCGGCGCCAGAACCTAAATCTGGTGCGTCTACCAATTCCGCCACACCCGCATGATCAAAATGGGGCAGGTTTTTATGGCCTACCCCATGGTTGCGCGCTGTCTAGCAAAGGACTGCAGGGGATGCGAGAGGAAAAATCACATCCAGCCACCTAGTTTCAAATGAGCAGTGATTGGACGCGATAGAAGTGGCATTTTCAGAGTGAATCGCCACTTAGATCAAGACGGGAACGCCTGACTGCGCAGTACAACGATGAAGGGTGCAAATGACCCCACCCAAGGATAGTGCAACGAAAGTTCACATAACGCACTAAAACAGATCAACATGCCTAAAATTTAATCACAACACGGAATTTCGGCAATCCCTGCCCAGTGCAGCATCCCCGTTGAATTGTTCATACGCTGCAGAAATGATCTGACCACAGTCGAAACACACAAGGGGGAGTCGCAACCGATGAAGAAAATCGAAGCGATCATTAAGCCGTTCAAACTCGATGAAGTGAAAGAAGCACTACAAGAGGTTGGCGTTCAAGGTCTGTCCGTCGTCGAAGTCAAAGGCTTTGGCCGTCAAAAAGGACACACGGAACTTTACCGTGGGGCCGAATATGTCGTCGACTTCCTGCCCAAAGTGAAGATCGAGGTCGTTCTTGCGGATGATCAGGTCGACGGCGCAATCGAAGCGATCATTGGCGCCGCAAAAACCGACAAAATCGGCGACGGCAAAATCTTTGTATCGTCCGTCGAGCAAGCAATACGTATTCGTACCGGCGAAACTGGTGACGAAGCACTCTAATACCCGCGCGGGCAACTGCGCAGTTCCAAACCAAACCATACGTGAGAAAGGTAATCCCTCATGAACAATAAAGACGTTGTGAAGCTGATCAAAGACGAGGAAGCCGACTATGTCGACATCCGGTTCACCGACCCGCGCGGCAAGTTGCAGCACGTAACAATCGTGGCCGATCTGGTCGACGAGGACTTTCTTGAAGAAGGTTTTATGTTTGATGGCTCATCCATCGCCGGTTGGAAATCTATTGATCAATCCGACATGAAACTGATGCCACAGTCCGAAACAGCCTACGTCGATCCGTTCTATGCGGAGAAAACGATCTGCATCAACTGTAACATCGTCGAACCCGACACAATGGAACCCTACAGCCGTGACCCACGTGGCACAGCCGTAAAAGCCGAAGAATACCTCAAGTCCACCGGCATCGGTGACACAGCGTATTTCGGCCCAGAAGCTGAATTCTTCGTCTTCGACGACGTGCGTTTTCAGGTTTCTATGAACAAAGTGTCCTTTGAAGTCGATGCACTCGACGGTGCATGGAACACAGATACCGAATACGAGATGGGCAACACTGGCCACCGTCCGGGCATCAAAGGCGGCTACTTCCCTGTGAACCCAATCGACGACGCACAAGAAATGCGCTCCGAGATGCTGTCCACTATGAAGCGCATGGGCATGAAGGTCGACAAGCACCACCACGAAGTGGCGTCCTGCCAGCACGAGCTGGGCATGATCTTTGGCACCTTGACCCACCAAGCGGACGAACAGCAAAAGTACAAGTACGTTGTCCACAACGTGGCCCAAGCCTACGGCAAGTCGGCAACATTCATGCCAAAGCCAATCGCAGGCGACAACGGCACCGGTATGCACGTGAACATGTCGATCTTCAAAGACGGCAAGCC
>NZ_JAFMHR010000039.1:19245-21911 GCF_017854415.1 Yoonia sp.
GAAGCACTTGATGCGTTGGCCGAAGACCACGAATTCCTGCTGGCCGGTGACGTGTTCACCAAAGACCAGCTTGAAGGCTACATGGAGCTGAAATGGGAAGAAGTGTTCGCCTACGAGCACACACCACACCCGATCGAGTACAAGCTGTATTATAGCTGCTAATCTCTAAAGCTTATCGAAAACGCCCCGTCAGAGAAATCTGGCGGGGCTTTTTTGTGCACGCTTCAAATGCTAGGAAAATATCAGCTTCATTTTGAAATAGCAGGCAAAACAAACCAACATGTCCAAATACCATCCCATCGATGTGCGCTATAAAGGCCCCTCCACGGCATATCGCGGCTCTGCAAAACAGCAAAAATCGACATTCACGGCAGTCGCAAAGGCGTCAACAACCGCTAAATCGTCACCATCTCCTTGGGATGCTGCAAAGACCACTGTACCAGAACCCGCGACGCCTGCGCCCGCGCCTTCGGGCACAAAGGCATCCGCCTCAAAAGAGGCAACGCGCAGCCCGATCACCCTCAAGAACATCTATCTCGTTTTGGCAGGAATCATCTTTTTGTCGCTCTTCTTGCGCTAGTCGGCGACACCCAAAGTCGCCGTTAGAGCCACTGCAGGACCTGAAAATGTCGATTTCTGACATCTATTGGACTTACGTTCGCGCATAATTGGTCCAACTTGGCCAAAGGAAATTGCGATGAACACCCACTACCGCGACACCCGCAAGATCGACCCCACACGCGGCGCGACGCTTGGCGACGGCACCCCCAATGATCAGGACCGTGTCGAAATAGGGCCAACCCAGCTCGCCTTCAACGAATGGGCCGCCGCTGGCCTGACGCTGCCGAACCTGCCCGCCATGCGCGCGTGGCGGCATCAGCGGCTTATTGATGCGGTGAACACGCGCGGCTATGGCGGCATCTTGATGTTTGACCCTCTCAATATCCGCTACGCCACCGACAGCACCAACATGCAGCTTTGGAATACACATAATCCGTTTCGCGCCTGTCTGGTCTGCGCTGACGGTTACATGGTTATCTGGGACTACAAGAACGCAATGTTCCTGTCCAAATTCAACCCGCTGGTCTCAGAGCAACGCAAAGGCGCGGACCTCTTTTATTTCGGCCGTGGCGACAAGATTGACCCTGCAGCCGACAACTTTGCCACCGAAGTTGCAGATTTGATTCGTGAACATAGTGGTGGAAACACCCGTCTCGCCGTCGACAAAATTATGCTGCACGGCCTGCGCGCACTTGAGGCGCAGGGCTTCAAAGTCGAAGACGGCGAAGAGCTAACCGAAAAAGCCCGCAGCATTAAATGCGCTGATGAAATTCTCGCAATGCGCTGCGCATCCCATTCTTGCGAAGCGGCCTGCTACGCCATGGAGGACGCAGCCCGTGCAGGCGTGCCAAAAGGAAACATGTCCGAGGATGATATTTGGGCGGTGCTACATGCCGAAAACATACGGCGAGGTGGCGAATGGATCGAAACACGTTTGCTGTCATCTGGTCCGCGCACGAACCCGTGGTTTCAGGAAAGTGGCGGGCGGATCGTACAAAATAACGAAATCGTGGCCTTTGATACCGACCTTGTCGGCGCTTATGGCTTCTGCATCGATATCAGCCGGACATGGTGGATTGGCGATGAAAAACCCCGGGCGGACATGATCGAAGCGATGCAAATCGGTGTTGAACATATTCAATATAACATGGACATGCTCAAAGCCGGCGTGTCGATTGAGGAACTTAGCCGCAATACCCACGTGTTGCCCGAGAAATATCAAAAGCAAAAATACGGCTGCTTGATGCATGGTGTAGGCCTGTGTGACGAATGGCCGTTGGTTGCTTACCCCGACCGCATGGTGCCAGGGTCGTTCGACTATGTTCTGAAACCTGGCATGACGCTGTGTGTCGAAGCGCTTATTAGTCCCGAAGGCGGTGATTTTTCGATCAAGCTCGAGGATCAAGTGCTGATCACTGAAGATGGCTATGAGAACCTGACAAAATACCCACATGATCCGGCACTGATGGGGCGGTAACATCTCTCACCTTGCCGCGACCGCGTGGCAAGGTGGGTTGTCGGCTTGGCGCAAGCGGGCCATGTAAGAGGCCAATCGCAAGAAAGGCTATGCCCATGCCAACCGAAAAACTTAGCTTCAAGGGCCATGCGGGCCACATGCTGGCCGCACGTCTAGACACGCCAAACGGACCGCAACTGGCGACCGCGATCTTCGCCCATTGCTTTACCTGTTCCAAAGACATCACCGCCGCCCGCCGGATTGCCGCTCGCCTGTCTTCGATGGGCATCGCAGTGCTGCGGTTTGATTTCACGGGGCTTGGCCATTCCGAGGGCGAATTTGAAAATACCAGTTTTTCCTCCAACGTTGACGATCTGCTGGCCGCCCATCAGGCCTTGGTCGACCGCGGCACCCCGCCCTCATTGATCATCGGTCATTCGCTGGGCGGTGCCGCCGTGCTCAAGGCCGCACCACAGATGGACAGCATCAAGGCAGTGGTGACCATTGGTGCGCCCTTTGATCCATCCCACGTCACCCACAATTTCACCGACGCGCTACCGGAAATTATCGATCAGGGCGTGGCCGAAGTGTCATTGGGCGGTCGGCCGTTCCGTATCGGCAAAGGCTTTGTCGAAGACATTTCACAGGC
>NZ_JAFMHR010000237.1 GCF_017854415.1 Yoonia sp.
AAGCCACGTCAGACGGCAGCCGACTATTGGTAACCTATGCCACCGCGTCGAACGTTAGCAAGAACCGGTACGGCATCACTGATAATATATTTGTACCAAAGAACGAAAACCCGCTCACTCAATATATCCCGGCTTTAGCCACTTATAACAAAGAAGGTAAATAATATGTCATTCTTCGATCTTTCAGACGGCAAAACAGCAGCAGCATCAACTTCATTTGATAGCAATGTTCAGATTAAGCCTATCCCTGCAAACACTCAGGTAGTCGCGGCAATTGACGAAATTAAATGGGACGAATATCAGGGCGACTCGTTTGTTTCGGCTCGCTGGGTAGTATTAGATGGCGAACACAAAGGCCGCAAGATCTTTCATAAGATCCGCGTAAAAGAGCAGGATAAAACCAAACGCGATCGTGCTTTAAAGATGTTAGCTGCTATCGATGCGAACGCAGGCGGCGACTTAATGCGCAACGGCACTGAACCGGGTGATAGCCAGCTCAGCTCCGCTTTATCCAATAAGCCTATGGCCATCAAGCTCGGCCTATGGGAAATTGACGACAAGTCAGGAAACTGGGTCATGGCAGTATCGCCGGTCAACTCCGTCAGCACATTACCCGCACCAGTTGCAGCAGCCGCTGATGATATACCATTCTAATAATACTGGCCCTTCGGGGCCTTTTTTTTCGAGGTAAAACAATGGAACAGCTATCACAAGAATGGTTCGACGCGCGCAAAGGCCGGGTAACTGGCTCACAGATTGGTGCAATCCTTGGCGTTAATCCTTGGTCTAGCACCAAAGACGCTATGCGCTCAATCCTAGGTCAGTCCACTTTCACCGGCAACGTCGCCACCGAATACGGAAGCCGGAACGAGGAAAACGCCGTATTCGATTTCGAGCTTGAAACAGGCATCACTATTAAAGAATGCGGGTTTATAGTCCACCCGGAATACGACTGGCTCGGCGCGTCACCCGATGGATTGATTGGCGCAGATGCTATTGCCGAGATTAAATGCCCGTTTGGGTTGCGTGAAAATCCCGACCCGGAATTTAAAAGCCTGGCACACCTGCCCCATTATTATGCCCAGGTTCAATATGAAATGTTTTGCAGCGAGCGAACGACAGCGTATTTCATTCAATGGAACCGGTTTAAATTTGACACCGAAATGGTTTTTTTCAGTCAGCAATATATTGACAAAACACTGCCCAAGCTTAAAGCATTCCATGACCAGTACCTGGCAGCTGTGGCTTAGATGAGAAACAATCCGCGCGTAATGACACCCGGCGCGCTTCGTTCGTTCCGTCGATTGCAGCACAAATGCAGCCTGGCAGAGCTCGCATATTATTTTAAAATAAGTGAACCGCAAGCCTGCCGAATCCGCGCAGGCGAAAACTGGGGCAGAAAATGTTAAGACCATACCAACAAAACGCGGTGGATGCCGCGAAAGCTTTTCTTTCTAAATGCTATGACTCTTGCATCATAGACGCAGCAACGGGTGCGGGAAAGTCGCACATCATCGCAGAGCTTGCGCAATGGATTCACGAAACCAGCAATAAGCGGGTGCTATGCTTGGCACCGTCTAAAGAGCTGGTCGAACAAAACCACGGCAAATACATTGCAGCCGGTGGTATGGCCAGCCTGTACAGCGCCTCAACCGGTCAGAAAAGCCTTGAACACTATGTCGTATTTGGCACGCCTGGCACTGTTAAAAACAGCTTGGAACGGTTTAAAAACTTTGCAGCCGTCATAGTCGACGAAGCCCACGGCATAACACCCACGATCAAATTTATCATTGATGATCTGCGCGCAAAGAACCCTCAGCTGCGCGTGCTGGGTTTGTCTGCCACGCCGTACCGTCTCGGCAGTGGCTATATATATCAGCTCGATGAGAACGATAGGGCAATCTCAGAGCACGAAACAGTAGAACCATACTTTAAAAAGCTGGTGTTCAAGATAGGCGCGAAAGAATTAATCGATCAAGGCTATCTGACGCCACCGACTACCGAGCGCCATAATGGATATGACACCACCGGCTTGGAATTGAACAGCATGGGCAAATTTGATGCCCGCCAGGTTGAACAAGCGTTTGAAGGTGAGGGCCGGAAAACAGCCGCTATCATTGCCGAGGTGGTTGAGCTGTCCGCTGGGCGCAAAGGTGTAATGATATTTGCAGCAACCGTACCCCACGCAAGGGAGGTCATGCAAAGCTTGCCACGCGGAAACAGCGCACTGGTGACTGGCGAAACGCCAAAAGCTGACCGCGAACAAATACTAAAAGCGTTCAAAGCCCGACAGATAAAATACCTGGTCAACGTTTCCGTGCTGACCACCGGCTTCGATGCAAGCCACGTTGACGTTATTGCTATATTGCGCGCCACCGAATCAGTCGGACTAATGCAACAGATTATAGGTCGCGGGTTGCGCATCGATGCCGGCAAACAAGACTGCCTGGTTTTGGACTACGCGGAGAACATCGAACGGCACTGCCCCGATGGCGATGTATTTAATCCAAACATTAAAGCCTATAAAGCAACCAAGGTGGTAGGCGGTGCCGAAGTTGAATGCCCCGACTGTAATTATATAAACGAATTTTCAGGCCGCCCGAACCCTGATCAATTCCATATAACGAAAGATGGATACTTTGCAGACCTGGCAGGCGTGAAACTAGAAATACCATCCCACTTTGGCAGAAGATGCCACGGTGAATTTTTAGCCGCGGGAACATATGCCAGGTGCGAACATCGGTGGGCATCTAAAGAGTGCGAGAAGTGCCAACATGCGAACGATGTTGCGGCACGCTATTGTGAAAAGTGCAAAGGCGAACTGATCGACCCGAACGAAAAGCTGGTCATGGAATTTAGGAAGTTGAAGTCAGATCCATACGCCAAAAGCACCGACAAGGTTTTGAGCTGGCACTGCCAAGAATGGATAAGCAAAAGCGGGAACCAAACGCTTAAGGTGGATTACACCACCGAGTATCGATCATTTTCTATTTGGTATATGCCGGAGAAGATCAACGAATGGGAGTCATTAAATGAATCTGTTTTTAGTGGTAGAATCGCACCATCAATTGAAGTCTTTTTGTCATCGCTGCCCAACTATGGCGTAATGCCGAAAACGCTAACGCTCAAAAAGATGAAAGAAAAAGGCTTCTATAAAATCTATGGACACAATGAGGCATTAGATGAAATTCCCGAAATCAATTAAAGTTTACGGTGACATTAAATATCGCGGGCCATGCTCGCCAGAGTCTGCCGAACAAATCACGCTATTTAATCAGCTATCACCAAAGCTCCGCGCAATAGCCCTGCACCCACGCAATGAAGGAAAGCGCACGCCAGGCCAGGTTATGCGCCACAAAGCGGAAGGGATGACCACCGGCGCTGCTGACATTATTATAATCGGCTCACCGCCTTTTGTGTGCGAGCTAAAAAGAATGGATCACACCAAATCCAAAATATCGGCGGAACAGATCGACTTTTTAAATAACTGCCAGGATGCGGGCGCATTTGTCTGCATTGCGCTGGGATGGAAGGGAGTAGTTGATGCAATCGCCGATTGGGAAAAGGCCTAGACACTACGCCGACGATGTAATCTATGGCCGGTCAACCCTTGACCAAGTGCCACTAGACTGGCGTGAGCTCATCCTAAAGCATGTTCAAATAGCATGTATACAACTAGGCTCCCAAGTTGCCAGAGGCCGCGACAGGGCCGCTAGGGCCGCCATGCTTGAACGCGTACCACCAGTGATACTCCCAGATGTCGAACGACTCGCCAAAGAATACTATAGTAATAAAAACTCCGCTTGATATAGCTAATCGATATATAAGAGTGCTTGCGCTTATACGCTAGCACTAGTATTGTTTGCAGATCGAAAGCAAACAAACAAACGGAGCAAACAACATGACAAACCTAATAGTTGAATATAAAGCAAGCGTCAGCACCCCAGCCGGATGGCGTTCAGTGTCAATGACCGCCACGGCTTTGCAGATTAGCCCAAAGCGTGTTGAAGTAGTTCAGGTTACCAAAATTGACGGCGAGATCGTTAGCAAAAACATGTCCCGAAGCGGCGCAAAGCGCCAGCAATACGATGGTGAATACTTTGCAAGCCAAGAAATCGGAAAAACCAAAAACATTAGCTCATTAACAGTTATTTAAACAACGGAGCAACAAAATGAAATCACTTATCGAAAGCATTGGCTGCATACTTCTAGGTATCGCCCTTATAAGCCCGATCTATGTTTACGCAATGGGGTGGATCTAATGATTAGGACACTACTCGGCGGCGCATTGATAGCCGGGCTGCTATTTGGCCCGTTCATACTATACTTTTTGGAGTTAATTTAATGGCAACACTTATTAAAAATCGCGGATATAGAATACAAGATGCCATACATCAGATGGCCATCGACGAAAGCTTAGCAACCGGCCTCAGTCTAAACAAGACTGTCGAGGCATTAATAAAAGAGGCGTATATTGCGCGCCGACTCGCAAAGATGGGGATGACAAAATGAGCACACCAGAAATCGATCTCAGAAATATGTTAGATGCCGAAGATGCGCAAGAAAGATTAGATGACGCCTACACACACTGGGTTGAATATG
>NZ_JAFMHR010000179.1 GCF_017854415.1 Yoonia sp.
GAAGACTTCGACTTCGACGGCATGGGCAACGGTCCAACATCTTACCGTGGCGCCGATCACCAGTGCTTCAAAGACGTGTTGGTCATGAAGGGTACAGACAATCCAACGAACCAGTTCGATACACTGGAGATCGTGGAAGTCACGCCGCGTGCACAGGTTGAGTACGAACCAGACCACCCCATGTTTGCGGGCGGCGATCTGGGCGAATGTAACCCTGGCGCATAAGCTAACCAAATCCGAGACCGGCGCAATGTGCCGGTCTCACCTACCTCGGGGGATCGGGGGCTAGACGGCCACCATTGGGTGCGCCGTATCAGTCAAGACTGGTGAAAAAGGCGAGGTCAATGGACGATATTATTCTACAAATTCTGAACGGGTTAGACAAAGGGTCTGCTTATGCTTTGATTGCCTTGGGTCTGACGTTGATCTTTGGGACACTGGGTGTGGTCAACTTTGCCCACGGAGCCCTTTTCATGATCGGAGCGTTCTGCTCGGTTACGGTGTCACGTGTTTTGTCTACGAGCTTCGTAATAATTGACGAGACCCAGACAGATTTTCTTGGCAATCCGCTCAAGGTCGAAACGCCGTATGTACATGCATGGTTCGGCCCGGAATTTGGTGCATCACTGATTGACTGGGCGGTTCCGATCGCCATTGTCTTCGCCATCCCTTTCATGGTCCTTGTCGGCTTCGTTATGGAACGCGGTCTGATCAAACATTTTTACAAACGACCTCACGCGGATCAGATTCTTGTGACCTTTGGACTTGCAATTGTCATCGGTGAGATCATCAAAGCCAACTTTGGCGCAAACCCAATCCCTACCCCTGCCCCTTCTGCTTTTGCGGGTGCTATGGATTTTGGAGTCATGTTAGGTTTTGAACCCAACGCCATAATTTATCCAATTTGGCGCTTCGTCTATTTCTTGTTCTCAATGTTTATTATTTTCGCTGTGTTTGCCTTCCTGCAATTCACAACATTTGGCATGGTTGTCCGTGCGGGTATGGCAGACCGCGAAACCGTCGGCCTACTGGGCATCGACATCGACAAGCGCTTTACCTTTATGTTTGGCCTTGCCGCGGCGGTAGCTGGTTTGGCCGGTGTGATGTACACGCCGATCTTGTCGCCGAACTATAATATTGGGATGGACTTCCTAGTGCTGTCGTTCGTTGTAGTTGTTGTTGGCGGTATGGGGTCATTACCCGGCGCTGTGCTGGCTGGCTTCATGCTGGGTATTTTGCAGTCGTTCGCATCCATGAACGAGGTCAAATCAATACTGCCCGGTATCGACCAAATCATCATCTATCTTGTTGCAATCATCATCTTGCTGACCCGGCCACGTGGCCTCATGGGACGCAAGGGCGTGATGGAGGAATAATCATGTTTGGTATGAACAGAAAAGATACAATACTCTTCGTCGTCGTTTGCGTGATGGTGCTACTGGCCCCTATCTTCCTAAACCCCTTCCCTACGGAAAGCGCGTTTTCGCAGTTCAACGCGGGCTACCCTGCCCTTATGCAACGCTTTGTCATCTTTGGCATTCTGGTCATCGGGTTTAACATCCTCTTCGGCCTGACAGGGTATCTGTCCTTCGGACACGCCGCGTTTCTTGGTGTGGGATCGTTTGCCGCCGTTTGGATGTTCAAACTGCTGTCCTACAACATCGTCCCTGCCATCGTCTTGTCAGTGGTTGTTTCGGGTCTGTTCGCGGTCGTCATCGGCTATGTGTCACTACGTCGGTCAGGCATTTATTTTTCAATCCTAACGCTGGCCTTTGCCCAGATGATGTATTCAATCGCCTATTCTGACCTTGTCGGCAAAATCCTCGGCTTCCCGATCACTAACGGTGAAACCGGGTTGCAAGTCTACAACGATGATCCACAATTCCTTTTAGGAAATGGCCCGACGACGCCACACTTGTTTGGCTGGGAAATGAACGGGTCCGTTACATGGGACATCGGCGGCTGGAGCTTTGTGTTCCATAACGGCTATTACCTTGCCGGGTTGTTCATGATCCTGTCTTTCTACATAGCGATCCGGATTTTCCGCTCGCCATTTGGTCTGATCCTGCGGTCAATAAAATCAAACCAACAGCGACTGAACTACATGGGCGTATCAACACGGCCTTATATGCTTACGGCTTTTGTAATCTCTGGCATGTACGCTGGTCTGGCCGGTGGTCTGCTGGCTTCAATGGACCCTTTGACAGGGGCGGAACGTATGTTCTGGACCGCATCAGGAGAGATCGTGATAATGTCGATCTTGGGTGGTGTTGGGACGCTGATCGGTCCGATCCTTGGCGCTGGTGTGATCAAATACATGGAAAACATCATCTCTACAATCAACGACACAGTGGTACATGGATGGTTTGGCTTTATGCCCGATGGCCTTGAGGATTTCGTGGTTGCCATTGTTCACCCGTTCATCGGAAAAGGCTGGCACCTGACTTTGGGCCTTGTGTTCATGGCGGTCGTAATCTTCCTGCCCGGTGGTTTGGTTGAGTTGGGTCAGCGCATTGGCGCGAAGTTCAGCCGCAAGAAAACAACTGACGTCGCGTCCAGTACCAAGACGCCAGCTGAATAAGGAGATTTGAGATATGGGCATCCTTGAAATTAAAGGCGTCAACAAACGCTTTGGTGGATTGCAAGCTTTGGGTGACGTGAACCTAAGCATTGCTGAGAACACGGTCCACGCGATTATCGGCCCAAACGGGGCCGGTAAATCCACGCTGCTGAACGTGCTGGTTGGGAAATTGATCCCGGATAGTGGGTCTGTGATGTTCGACGGCCAATCTATCCTAGGCCGTCAGCCTTACGAAATCAATCAGATGGGCATTTCTCGGGTGTTTCAAACGCCCGAGATTTTCGCGGACCTGACCGTGTTCGAAAACGTAATGATCCCATGCTTTGCTAAGCGCGATGGGGCCTTTCGGCTTCACGCATTGGGCAGCGTGGGTCACGAAACGGACATCCACGAAACCGCCGAGGCCATTCTAGAAGACGTCGACATGCTGGAAAAGCGGCACATGATCGCCTCCTCCCTTTCGCGAGGTGACAAGCGGCGGTTGGAAATGGCGATGTGTCTGGTGCAAAAACCGCGTTTATTGCTGTTGGACGAACCCACCGCCGGTATGGCCCGCGCGGACACCAACAACACAATCGACTTGCTGAAAGAAATCAAAGCGAAACGCGATATCACGATGGCGATTATCGAGCACGACATGCACGTAGTGTTTTCTTTGGCGGAACGCATCACTGTGCTGGCCCAAGGCACGCCATTGGTCGAAGATACGCCTGAAAACATCAAAGGCCATCCGAAAGTGCGCGAAGCGTACCTTGGCGAAGCACAGGTGTAAGGAACAACCCCATGAACCAGCCATTCAATAATAACGCCAATAACGCGGCTACTCATCCCGCTTTTCTGAGCGTCTGGGAAATCGAAGCGTATTACGGCGAAAGCTACATTGTTCAAAACGTCAGCTTTAACATCCACGAAGGCGAAATCCTGGCACTGCTTGGACGTAACGGCGCGGGCAAAACTTCAACCTTGCGCGCCATTGCCCGCCTTGAAGATCCCGCCCTAAAGCATGGTGAAATTTGGTTGGACCATCAGCCGTTGCACCAAATGAAGGCGCATCAGGCATCTGCTGCGGGGATTGCGCTTGTGCCGGAGGATCGGCGCATCATTGCGGGCCTGACGGTTGAAGAAAACCTGCAACTTGCCCAAATTGCACCGCCGATTGGATGGTCTCTGGAACGCATCTATGATCTTTTTCCCCGCTTGGGCGAACGCCGCAAACAAGATGGCGTGACACTTTCAGGTGGCGAGCAACAGATGCTTGCGATCGCACGCGCCCTTGCCCGTGACATCAAGGTCCTGCTGCTGGATGAGCCATACGAAGGCTTGGCCCCTGTTATCGTGCAGGAAATCGCCAAAACACTGGGGATTATCCGTGATCAGGGCATCACGACTGTGATCGTGGAACAAAACGCCGTTGCAGCCCTAAAGCTTGCTGACCGCGCCGTGATCTTGGACACCGGCACCGTGGTCTTTGACGGCTCAGCCGCCGAAGTGCTTGAGAACGACGAACTGCGCGCGCAGTACCTCGCGATCTAATCCAGCACACGCGTTAATCTAAAATCGAAGGGAGTTCGCTCCCTTCGATTAATCATTTGGTAAGCCACAGCGCTGATTCCATCCCTGTTAATGTTTAAAACGGGGATTACCAAATGGACACGTCACTCAATCTTCCAGCGACACAAGCGGTTCCATCCGCGCCTTCACCTGTGCTTGATCGATCTGTCACGACCAAACTCGCCCCTATCGATGCCCAAGACAGTGCGGCGACACGCCCAACAGAAAAGCCGTTTGTTGCACAAGTTGTGAATGCACGGCTGTCAGGCGTGGATTTTCCACAAAACCCCAGTGAAATCACCCCGCAAGACCGTACGCTGCGGCCCTATGACGTGCCAATGCTGCCCTATTCCGCAAAGCCCCCAACGCCCGAAGCTACGGGTCAGACCGGACACAGCGGCGCACCATTGATCAGCAAAACGGAACCCTGAAAAAATTCAAACACAGGTGTACTTTCCACCTTC
>NZ_JAFMHR010000002.1 GCF_017854415.1 Yoonia sp.
CTCGAGAATGACAGCTTGTCCGAAGATGAAATCCTGCAGATCGAAGAAGATCGCGTGCGCGCCCAAGCGGCCGCAGATTTGCGCGAGGATGACTATCAATTGGCCTATGCGATTGATATTCTCAAGGGTCTGAATGCGCTTGGTCCGACAACCGTTGCTGATCGCTGAACGTAAACTGATGTAAGGTGGGTCTCGACCCACCTTGCATCAGGCTAGTCGCGCGTGATCCTGACCTGCCAGCAATTGTTTTTGGCTGACCTTATATCAACGAATGCTACGTCATCGCGGGCAAGCAGCGATCTTGCATAGCCTTCAATGTCGCTCCGCGGGGTGATCTGGCCCGTGCCATAGATGATCCGTTCATCGGCCGAATACGCCTTGAGCAAATAGTCCGGTGACGCGACAACCTCTGGCAGGGCAGTGCCGGCTGGCGCACAGTGATCCGCGCATAAGAAAACCGGGCCGGTTTCGGCGTAAGCATGGACAGCTTCAAACGGGCGGTACGCCAGCACAAGCATCGGCTTGCCCTGCGCAATCATCCGCAAGCAACAGCGGCACGGTGCGTCACCATCACTGATCTGTTGCTCTGGCGGGTTGCCATAAACATCAGCCATTCCCGCGCGGTATTGATCGGCTGTGGCCGCAGGCATTCCTGTGAAATTGGGCATTCTAGTCTCCTTTTCAGAGACAAGATCTCGCATGCAACTAGATCAAAGCCGACCCGAAACATGCGCCAAACATGCGCGTTAGACCTTCACGCGTTCACTTTTGGGGTCATAAAACGGCTCTAGCTGCGCTTCGGCCTTGACCCACGTACCCATCACGTCGATCTCAAAACTGCTACCTAGCAGATCAGCGACGCTTTCGCCCTTACACGGCACGTAACCCATGCCAATCGCGGCACCAAGGTGATGACCGTAGCCGCCGGATGTCAGAAACCCGACAGTCTTACCATCACGCACAATCGGCTCGTTGTGATAAAGCAGCGGTTCTGGATCGGTCAGCTTGAATTGGACCAACCGTTGCGCCAACCCGTCTTCGCGCTTGCGCAGAACCGCGTCGCGACCAATGAAATCAGGTTTGTCCGTTTTGACGGCAAAGCCCAAACCCGCCTCTAGGACATGATCCTCTGACGTGATGTCATGGCCGAAATGCCGGAAGCCTTTTTCCATCCGCGCGGCATCCATCATATGCATGCCACACAGCTTCGCGCCGATTTCCTGACCTGCGCCGTGCAGAGTTTCAAACACATGTCCCGCCATGTCAGAGGACATGTAGACCTCCCACCCTAACTCGCCCACATAGGTCACGCGGTGCACACGAGCGAGGCCCATGCCGATTTCAATCTCTTGGGCAGTGCCAAATGGATTGATGTCATTGCTGAAATCAGCAGGCGATACCATTTCCAACAGCTTGCGGCTGTTCGGTCCCATGACAGCCAACACACCTTCGCCAGCGGTCACATCTGTGATGACAACATTGAAATCACCCTGATTGCGTTGCATCCAAACTTGATCGGCCTGACGTGTCGCGGCGGGGGTTACGACCAAATAACAGGTTTCAGAGATGCGGGTGACGGTTACGTCCGCTTCGATCCCGGCTTTGCTATTCAAAAACTGCGTGTAGACGATTTTGCCAACAGGCACGTCGTAATCGCCGCCGCCAACATAGTTCATAAAGGCCATTGCATCGCGGCCTTCGACACGGATTTTGCCGAACGACGACATGTCATACATGCCAACATTGGTGCGCACTGCCTCGACCTCACGCGCGACATTGCCAAAGAAGTTCTGACGCTTCCAAGAGTATTCGTATGCGGGTGTCTGGCCTTCGTCGGCAAACCAGTTGGCACGTTCCCAGCCCGCTAATTCACCCATAACAGCGCCTTGGTCTAAAAGCTGTTGATGAAACGGCGTGCGGCGGATACCGCGCGCTGTCGCCTTTTGGCGGAAGGGGTAGTGGTCGGCGTAAAGCAGGCCAAGCGTTTCCTTGGACCGCTCGAACAGATACGTCTTGTTACCCTGAAACGGTTGCATCCGGCTAATATCGACATCGCCCAAATCAAACGGCTTTTCGCCTGCATCCATCCATTGCGACAGCGCCATGCCAGCGCCACCAGCGGATTGGATACCGATCGAGTTAAAGCCAGCAGCGACCCATACGTTGTCCATCTCTGGCGCAAGGCCAAGGTGGTAGGCGTCGTCGGGCGTAAAGCTTTCGGGGCCGTTAAAGAACGTGTGGATGCCCGCTTCGGCGAGCATTGGCATGCGTTCAACAGCGGCCTCCAGAATGGGTTCAAAGTGATCGAAATCCTCTGGCAGTTGGTCAAATTCGAAATCGTCGGGAATTCCCTTCATCGCCCAAGGTTTGGCGTTTGGTTCAAACGCGCCCAGCAGCATTTTTCCTGCATCTTCTTTGTAGTAGGCGCATTCATCTGGCACGCGCAGAACCGGCATTTGGGTCAAGCCTTTGATCGCTTCGGTCACAATGTAAAAGTGTTCGCAGGCGTGTAGCGGCACATTCACGCCCGCCATGCGGCCAACCTCGTGGCCCCACATGCCCGCACAGTTCACGATCATGTCGCAGGTCATTGTGCCAGCCTCGCCGCCTGCTTCCCACTCTACGGACTGTACGCGGCGGCCGGACTTATTGATCTTGGTGACCTTCGTCCGCTCAGCGACAACAGCGCCATTCATGCGCGCACCTTTGGCCAGCGCGAGTGCGATATTCGCCGGATCACCCTGACCGTCCAGCGGCAGGTAAACACCAGCTTTGACGCCTTCGATGTTTAGATGCTCGTAACGGGCTTTGACTTCGTCGGGTGTAATTTCTTCGACGCCGACACCAAATGCGCGGGCCATACCCGCTTGGCGAAAAATCTCTTCTTTGCGCTCTTCAGTGAGGGCGACAGTGATTGATCCCACACGCTTAAACCCGGTCGCGACCCCTGTTTCTTGTTCCAGACTGCCATAAAGTTCCTGGCTGTATTTCGCGAGTTTGGTCATGTTTGCCGTCGCACGCAGTTGCGCGATCAGGCCTGCCGCATGCCATGTGGTGCCTGACGTCAGCTGCTTGCGTTCCAGCAACACGACATCTTTCCAGCCAAGTTTGGCCAAGTGGTAAGCAACGGAACAACCGATAACACCACCGCCAATAATGACAACGCGTGCGTGATGAGGAAGTGTGGCCATGACGGGAGAGTCCTTTAAGCGAGTACTAAGCGTAATATGCCAGAAGCGTTGCTAATATAGTGCGTAAAATGCGTCACTTTTGGCGCAAAAAGTACTATTTTGGACGACCTTTCTTGCGGGCAGCATTTGGCGTCATGCCAAAGGCTTGGCGGTAGATTGTGGTAAAGCCGCTCGGAAATCCACAGGCCAATCCGATTTCGTTAATCCGCATATCGGTATTGAGCAGGAGATTGTTCGCCTTGTTCAAGCGCAGCCCGCGATAATAGCCGTTTGGCGTGGTATTCATCATCCCGTTGAATTTACGCTCTAGCGAACGTTTGGAAAGCTGCGCTTGGGCGGCAATTTCGCTGATGGGCAGCGGGAACTCCAGATTATCTTGCATCAATGCAACGGCCGCATCTAACCCCGGATCACCTGTCACGGTCACAGCCTGCCCCGAAAAAGGCTGAAGGGTATTGAAATGCCGGATACGCTCGTGCAGCAAAATAGCGGTCACCGTTGTCATGGTGCTGGCAGAAGCGTGCTGGCTGGCAATCGCAAGGACAATATCGAACGTTGCCCCCATACCCGCGCAAGTGATGATTGCTCCGCGATCAACGGCAAGCGTGGCTTTGGTATCAAATAGGCCCAAACGCTCCATCAATACGGTCCGGTTTTCCCAATGGGTTGTATGTCCATCAAGGGCATTTTCGTGCTCGGAAATATAGCGCGCCGCAGCCTCTGACAGCAGTACAACACGGGCCTGCCTGCTTGTGTAATTCCCAATTGCGCTGCCAAGCGATAATGCCGGAAGGGCCGGATCGGCATTACCTAAAACAAACAGGTAATCTGCATCTGGACGAAGCGGCAAGGGCGTCGTTTCAACGTGAACGGCGCTGCTTGCGCTAATCATCCCCCCATGTGCCGACCGCACGGACCACGTGAAAACCGGGGTGGTGTTGATCCGGTTGGCAAGGCGTAGAACTTCGACAATTCCTGCGAATTCGGTGAGGATAAAATCCTCAGCGACGTAGATGTCAAAGTTCCAGACTGTTTTCATGGCGCTACAATGCGGTGTCCAGCAGAGGTGATCGTTTCGGCCATTCTAGCAATATGTGCGGGGCCAACTTCACAGCACCCACCAACGATGGTTGCACCTTGGTCGATCCACTTCATCGCAAACGCGGCATATGCATCCGGACCAAGGTCTTGGCGTGCACTCAGCGCATCAACAGTTGGTTTGTCTTCCAGAAACGCGTCAGTAATCTTGGTAAAGCCATTCGCATAGGCGCCAAACGGCAAGTTCCCCTTTGCCAGCACATCCATCGACGCGGTTATCGCCTCGGGCAATGCGCAATTTATCAAGATCGCAGTGGCCTTTTGTGCAATTGGCAACACGTCCGTCAACAACTCGCCGGATCGCAGGCGCGTGCCATCGACGTCATCGACCGTCAGCGATAGCCAAACTGGTTTGCCTGTCGCCGTCGCCGCATCAAGGACGGCTTTGGCGTGGTCGATGGAGGCCACAGTTTCACACAGGATCAAGTCGACATGCGGTGCAATGATCGATGCAATTTCGGCATAAAGAGGCAGTGCGGTTTCATAGGGCGGGTGAATGTCGGGCCGGAAAGACGCAATCAAGGGACCGATGGACCCTGCAAGAACGCCCATGCCTTCGGCCTCTTTCAAAGCGGCCATATGCAGTTCCAAGAACTGACCTTCGAGGCCAGTACCTTCCAACCGGTCGTGATGAATTGTGTAAGTGTTGGTCGTGTGGACGGTCGCGCCCGCTTTGCGGTAATCAGCATGTACAGAAGCCACCATGCCGGGGTGATCAATCATCACTTGTGTGGACCACAGCGGTGTTGGGCTATCGCCTGCACGGCGAACCAATTCTTGGCCCATGCTGCCGTCTAAAAGGATGATATCAGTCATGGGTAGATCGCTCCGAATTTGGCTTTGTAGGTCGCGATCATCTCGGCCTCGGTTGCGCCGTCGTCGTAGGGCGGTGTCCAGATTTCGCTGGCCGAATGGATGTTAATCTCGACAAAGGATTGGATGCGTTTAGCCAAACCGCCAAATACATCAAGCCAAATCGGATGTTGGGCTTTGAACCAGTCCGACCCTTTGGGGTGCAAAACGGAGGTTCCTGCAACGCGGACTGCTTTGCGTTTGAAAGGATCGATAAAGTTTACCTCGACAGCGGGGTTCGCCATCAGATTGCGGCGCGTACCCGGTGAGCGGATATCGCTATACGCAATCCGGTGATCGTCCAGCACTAAGAAGGTCCCTTTGGGCGACACTGCAGGCGCACCATCCGAAGTCACCGACGCCACGAACCCCAAGGGGAACGCAGCGATCAGGTCTTTCATCGGTGCCGTTAGCATCACGCACGGATGCGTTCGTTTGTTGGATCCCAAAGCGGTTGTTCCTCTTGCACCGTTGCGGGATAGCGTATCCCGTAGATATCAATCGCAACTTTGGTGCCGGGCACAGCAAGATCTGCGCGCAGCATGCCCAATGCGATGGATTTATCAACGCGGTAGCCCCATCCGCCGGATGTGGTTTCGCCCGCAACTGTGTCACCTGCCCAGATCGTTGACATATAAGGTGCGTCCGAAGGGCCATGTTCGTCCAGTGTCAGTGTAACAAAACGCTTGGCCACACCTGCCTGCTTTTCAGATAGCAATGCGGCCTTGCCCGGGAAGTCCTGCGGTTTGTCGAGCTTGATAAACCGCTCTAGTCCGCCTTCAAGCATGGAATAATCCGTGCTCAGATCGCCTTTCCAAGCGCGGTAGCCCTTTTCAATGCGCAGCGCGTTTAGGGCAAACATACCAAACGGCACAGCCCCTGCACCAAGGACCGCATCATAAAGCGCAGGCATATTGGCATTGGCCGCATGAATTTCCCAACCCAGTTCGCCTGCAAAGCTGACACGGGCCAAGGCGCAATCAACGCCTGCAACTTTTGCTGGTTGATGGCTAAGCCAACCAGTTGAAAGGTCCGCCTCAGTTCCAAGTGCTTCAAACAGGTCGCGCGACTTAGGGCCAGTCACAATTAGAGTTGAATACTCTGTGGTGTGGTCAGTCAGCGTCAGCCCCACTGGCAGCGCGTCATTCAGCACTTCAAAATCATGCCATTGCGCAGAGGCGGCTGTGATCAGCGTAAAGAAGTCGTCAGCATGCCGCATCACGGACATCTCTGTCAGAATACGCCCACGGTCGTCTGCGAAATAAGCCAGGTTCATGCGGCCAATTTTCGGCAAAGCGCCAGTGATCCGGCCACGCAAGAATTCAGCGGCGCCATCGCCAGACAGATTGAAACGTGAAAAGCCGGGCAGGTCCAAAACGCCGACACCATCGCGGACAGCTTCGCACTCTTCTTTGACGCGTGGTTGCCATGGCCCTGCGCGATCCCAAGTCTCTGTCGCTTCAAGTGAGGTGTCATCGCCGTGTTTTGCAAACCAGTTTGCACGTTCCCAACCGTTATAAGCACCCATCTGACCGCCGAGTTCGCGGACTTTGGCGTGAACAGGTGACAGTTTTTTGTCACGTCCTGCGGGCCATGCTTTGTGCGGGAAATGCATGCCGTATTCGTGGCCGTAGGTTTCCAACGCCTTTGACAGGCAATGGTCATGATCGGTGTAGTCGGTATAGCGGCGTGGATCGACAGCCCACATGTCCCACTCGGTTTGGCCGTCCACGATCCACTCGGCTGCGACTTTGCCCGCGCCACCGCCTTGGGTGATGCCAAAGGTAAAGACGCACGCCTCGAACGCGTTTTTCACACCGGGCATCGGGCCAACCAGGGGCAGGCCGTCAGGCGCATAAGGGATCGGGCCGTTGATAATTCGGCCAACGCCAGCAGTGCCAAGGATAGGCACACGTGCCATCGCATCCTCAATATACCACTCCAACCGTTCCAGGTCGTCAGGGTAAAGCTGAAAGCTGAAATCATCCGGCTGGGGGTCGTCGGGAGTGACCCAATGGGCCTTGCAGTTCCGCTCGTAGGGGCCAAGGTTCAGGCCGTTTTTGTCTTGCCGCAGGTAATAGGACGAATCTACATCGCGCAGCAGTGGAACTTTGCTGCCGTTCTTGTCCGTCCACGCCTTCAGTTCTGGAATCTCATCGGTCAGGAAATACTGGTGTGACATCGTAACCATCGGCACGGTGCGCCCACCATATGGTTTAAACCACTCGCCCACGCGCTGGGCGCAATAGCCTGCAGCATTCACAACCTTTTCGCAGTCAATATCACCCTTTTCGGTATGCACTGTCCACGTACCGTTCGGATGCTGGGTCACACCCGTCGCGCCGCAGAAACGTTCGATCTTGGCACCCATTTGGCGCGCACCTTTGGCAAGCGCTTGTGTCAACTGAGCGGGATCAATATCGCCGTCATCGGGGTCGTAGAGCGTACCTTCTAGGTCGTGGGTTTCAAGGAACGGATACATTTCCTGCGCTTCGTCCGGCGTCATCATTTTCAGGTTCAGGCCCTGATAATTCGCCATGCTCATCGCGCGAGAAAATTCTTGGACACGTTCTTTGGAATGCGCCAGCCGGATCGATCCGGTGACGTGATAGTTCATTGGATAATCGACCTCTTCTGCCAACCCTTTGTAAAGGCCAAGCGAATAACGCTGCATGTTCATTATGGCCCAAGAGGTGCTGAATGACGGGCAGTTTCCGGCGGCATGCCACGTCGATCCGGCGGTCAATTCGTTCTTTTCTAGCAGAACGCAATCGGTCCAGCCCTTTTTGGCGAGGTGATAGAGGGTTGATACCCCCACAACACCGCCACCAATAATCACAACCCGTGCAGTCTTTGGGAAATCAGCCATGTCTTCGCCTTCTAGTCTGGGATGTGCGGGGCATCATCCGGAATGGTGTAATAATCGCCGCAATCGGCGGTATAGATATGCTTACCAGCCCGCATCTGCGTCGGCAGGTCAAGGCAACCTGCGGCAATGGCTATGTGATTTGCGCCATTCGGCTGATAAAAAAGGCTTGATCCGCAAAGTTTGCAGAATCCACGTCTGCTGGTTGGGGATGACCGATACCACGCCAACCCGATGTCTTTGGTGAATATCACATCCGAAAAATCGGCGCGGGTTGCAGCCCAGTAATGCCCGCTGGTGCGGCGGCATTGGCTGCAATGGCAAAAGGTGACTGTATCGCGGATGTGTGCCACCTCAAAAGCGACCGCTGCGCATTCGCATCGTCCCTGTATGGTTTGCATGAATTCGCCTTAGTAAACCGGGGGCGAAATAACCCAGATAATTTCACAAGGTTCATCGTAGGGGTTCGCCCATTGAAATTGCTGCCCGCGCAAGCGAAAGCTATCGCCGGCCGCAAGAACAAACTTATCGCCATCAACGCTGATGTGGAAGCGACCTTTAGTGAGATAGCAAACCTCTTGGGTTGGGCGCGTCAGCGGTTCGGTAAGCCGTGAGTGTGGGGCGAAAGTCGAAATTAGAACTTCGAAATCATCTGTCAGGTCGGGCGACAAAAGTTCCTCGAACATACCGTCAGTACGACTCCCGATTGGGCGGCGCTTACCGGCGCGCACGACTGTGCCCTCTTCACCGTCCTGCGCGATGGGACGCAAAAAGCTGGTCAACGACACGTCCAACACTGTGGCTATGCGTCCGAGATCATTGATGCTGGGTTGAGACTTGTTACGTTCTACTTGGCTGAGCCATCCGACAGAGCGGCCCAATGCGCCAGCAAGCTGTACCAGCGTCATTTTGCGGGATTTGCGCAATGACCTGATATCCACCCCAAGTGATGGCACGATGCGGATGCTATCGGGCATAATTAACCCGTGAATAATTTATTGCACATTTCATAAATACCAACCTTTTCATATACTAATCCATCAATAAAATCCGTGGCTTCCATTGTTGACACCTTACGGTTGTCTTTCAAAGACGTTTTCCAAAATAATCCCAAGACGGTCTGCATCTTCTTGCGTAAAGATATCGGGCTGATCGCTGTCGATATCAAAAACTGCAATCAAATTACCGTCCGAATTGAACACGGGCAAGACCAGCTCCGATTGGGTGCTGCTTGCGCAAGCGATATGGCCAGTGAACGCATTGACGTCAGGCACCAGCTGCACTTTTTGCGTGCGCGCCGCTGCGCCGCAAACCCCGCGTTCAAATGGAATGACAAGGCAGCCATGCCCGCCTTGGTATGGTCCGATCTTTAACGTTTCCGGCGCGGTCACGCGGTAAAATCCGGTCCAGTCAAAACGGCTATCTGCGTGATGCACTTCGCAAGCGACGGTTGCCATCAGGGCCACCTGATCATCTTCGCCCTCAGTCAGGGCGGTAATCGACTTGGCTAGGTCATCGTAGTTTACGTGCATCTTGGATCCTTATTCTGGGGTGCCGACAGTCAGTACGATTTTACCTGTATAGGCTTTATCTGCGAATGCGGATTGCGCTTTCGCAATGTCGCGCAGGGGAAACTGTGCTGCCACAAGTGGCACAACATCGCCGTTCTCTATTCGTTTGACCAGATTGCCAAACACTTCGGGTTCAAGTGCTGTGCATCCAAAAAACTGCAGGTCTTTGAGGTAAAGCGTGCGTACATCCAATTCAACGACTGGACCGCCAACAGCCCCCGCGACTGCATAGCGTCCCTTTGGGCGCAGCAGATCCAGCAAGCTTGGGAATTTATCGCCTGCGACCAGATCTATCACGACGTCGACGCTGCTATGACCCAGCAAGGCCACATAATCGGCTGTGCGATCAACAATTGTCTTCGCGCCGATGTCGCGCAACGACAGGGCCTTGGCGGGACTAGTCACCGCAATAACATGTGCGCCGCGCGCTTTGGCAAGCTGCACCGCCGCTGACCCCACCCCGCCCGAAGCACCGGTGATCAAGACAGTTTCACCCGATTGTAACGCCGTCCGCGCCAGCATGTTTTCAGCGGTAGAATAGGAACAGGGAAACGACGCAAGCGCCACATCACTTAAAGGACTGTTCACCGCGTAGGCATGCCGCGCGGCCACGACACAGAACTGTGCAAACCCTCCATCGCATTCAGAGCCCAGAAACCAGGGCTGATCGCGCATTTCCCCACCCGCTTCGACCAGACAAGGCTCTACGATCACGCGCTCGCCGATGCGCGCGACATCAACCCCTGCGCCTACCGCTACGATCCGTCCGCAAACATCGATCCCTTGGATGCGCGGGAACTGCAACGCCTCACCAGCCCAACTTGCATCGTCTGCGTCATTGTCCCCTTTGGAATACCAGCCAACGCGCGTGTTGATATCCGTGTTGTTCACGCCAGCGGCAGCGACTGCTATCAAAACTTCGCCAGTTTTCGGGGCAGGTCGTGGCAGATCGTCACGCCAGATCAGGCACTCCGGGCCTCCATGTCCTGTCAGGGCCACGCCATACATCGTTGCATCATCCGTCATCAGAACTGTCCCACTTGTTTGCATGTCACGCTACGCCTGCGTTCGCACAAGGAAAAGCCCCGACCGCAGATTGGCATTGCACCCGCGCATAAGCAGCTTAAGTTCTGGCTTCAAATAAGAGGAATGGATCATGCGCGACTTTCACCAACCCGGACGCTCGGCTGTTTATGCAACCAACGGCATGTGCGCCACATCGCACCCTTTGGCCGCCAAAGTGGCCGTGCAAATGATGGAAGCGGGCGGTAACGCCATGGACGCCGCCATTGCAGGCGCGGTGTTGTTGGGCTTTTGCGAACCACAAATGACCGGGCTTGGCGGCGATTGCTTTGTGTTGATGACACCGCCTGGTGAAGACCGCGTTGTTGCATTGAACGGATCAGGCCGTGCGCCTGCGGGCATTGATGCAGATAAACTGCGCGCCAAGGGCGACGCGATCGCGCTTTTCTCTGCCGATGCGGTATCCGTACCGGGGGCCGTTGACGCGTTTTGCCAGTTGTCCAAAGACTGGGGCAACTTGGGGCTAAAGGCCGTGCTCGCGCCGTCTATTCATTACGCTGAAAACGGTATCCCTGTTGCGGAACGTGTGGCCTCTGACTGGGTCGGCGGTATGGGCAACTTGTCTGGCGTCGCGCGTGATATGTTCTTGCTGGACGGTAAGGCCCCTCAGCCGGGACAAATGTTTACCGCACCCAAACAGGCCGAAGTCTTGCGACGCATCGCCATGGAAGGGCGCGCAGGTTTTTACGAAGGCGAGGTTGCCGAAGACATGGTCGCCAGCCTGAACGCCTTGGGTGGCACACATACCTTGGACGATTTCGCGAACACGGCTTGCGAATACACTGCACCGATCACAGGTAATTACGCTGGACTTGATCTGTTCGAGCATCCACCAAACGGGCAAGGTGCCACTGCGATCTTGTTGCTGAATATGCTCAAGCACTTCGACATCGCGGGCATGGACCCGTGGGGATCAGAGCGTGCGCATATCGAGGCAGAAGCAACCAAACTTGCCTATGACGTACGCAACAAATTCATGGCCGATCCCGACTATATGGATAGGCTAGACTACATGACTTCGCCTGAAACTGCCGAAAAGTTCGCTGCTATGATTGACCCCAAGCGCGTGCTGCCTGCTGGTTTTTCCGGAGTAGAGGCGACACATAAAGATACGATTTACATCACCGTGGTCGACAAAGACCGCATGTGTGTTTCATTAATTTTTTCGATCTTCAAAGACTTCGGGTCAGGCATCGCATCCGACAAGTTCGGTGTGCTTTTCCAAAACCGGGGCGCAGGTTTCACCCTCGAGAAAGGTCACCCGAACGAGGTAGGACCGGGCAAGCGCCCGATGCACACGATCATTCCAGCGATCCTTAAGAAGGATAACAAAGTTTACATGCCATTCGGGGTGATGGGCGGGCAGTACCAGTCTACGGGTCACGCGCGCTTTGTGACCAACGTCACTGATTTCGGACTTTCACCGCAGGCCGCAATCAACGGCCCGCGCTGCTTTGCCGAACTGAATAAACTAAACGTCGAGGACGGCTATAGCGACACCGTAAAAGCAGAGCTTTCGGCGATTGGTCACGATGTGCAAAAACCCGTAACAGCCATTGGCGGCGCGCAGGCAATCTTGTTGCATGAAAATGGCGTGCTTGAAGGCGGCAGTGATCCACGCAAAGACGGGTGCGCATTAGGATACTAAAAAGTAGGGCGGGGGTTTCCCCGCCCGACCGTTCAGCCCGCGCGCAATGACCGTAAAAACAGCCCGATCCCGCCAACGAGCAAAACAAGAATAACGATCAAATCAAACGCGCTCATCCGTGCAAGTTGCAGCGTCATATTTGCGATTACACCAAAGATCAGCGCGACCATTGATCCACCGGCAAGCAGCCAGCCAATCCAGTTCTTGGAACTGTAAAAGATCATCCCGACGCCGAACATAAACGGAATGAGCACCATGCCCGACGTGATCGGCACGCCACCAATGCCGAACACCCGCGATCCAAAGCCGAAATTGGGCCGCACGATGATCCCGTTCAGCAGCATATAGCCGCCACCGATCATCATAATCAGACCGATGAGGAACGTTCCCGTTCCGCCGTTGCTGCCGCCTGCGCCTCGTGCCATGAAAGTCTCCGCTTTGTGGGTCCTGGTTTTTGTATCCCAGTCATTCAAGCTTTGCTAGCTGATCAAATCCGTGCCTTCAATGCGTCCATCAACGCGGTCAGGTTCTTAATGTAAACCTCGCCGGTCAGTTTGCCGTTATCGTCGAATTCATTGCTGGAATTCGCCAACATGATCTCTGGTCCTTGTAAGATGTCGGGACGAAACGCCGTCATCGCATGGCGCAACGAATACTGTGACCGCTCACCGCCTGCACGCCCCGCAGCGGCGGACATGATGGCGACCGGTTTCCCGCTCCATGGTGCGCCTTTGGTACGGCTGACCCAATCCAACGCGTTCTTGAGCGACCCTGACAGTGCTTTGTTGTATTCGGGCGTTGCGATGATCACCGCGTCCGCAGCCGCGATCTGATCGGCCAGCGTCTGCACTGATGCGGGAACGCCTTCGGCGGCCTCTAGGTCACCATTATAGAGCGGCAAATTGATGTCGCCTTCGATGAATGTATCCGCGTTGAAAATCGCGGCCGCATTGCGCATCAAAAGTGTATTTGTGGACGCCTTGCGCAGCGATCCAGAGATACCAAGTAGGGTGGTCATTGTGGGCTCCTGTCCATTGTTACCTGTCCAACTAGAGCCCAATCAGAAATTAGCCATAGCAACGGTTGCACAGGCGCTGTGCGTGTCCCATTCTAGATCCACAAAGCGGGAGGTGGCGATGATCCGACACGGTGGAAAAATACTTAGCGACCAGTTGTTAAAGCTTGGCGTGCGTCGTGTCTTTTCGGTGCCCGGCGAAAGCTTTCTAGCGGCCCTTGATGGGCTTTATGACAGCGGTATTCCCAACATCGTGTGCCGCCAAGAAGGCGGTGCCGCGATGATGGCCGAAGCTTACGGCAAAATGACTGGCAAGCCCGGAGTCTGTTTTGTCACGCGCGGTCCGGGTGCTGCAAACGCGTCGGCGGGCATTCATATTGCGATGCAAGATAGCACGCCAATGGTGCTATTTGTGGGCCAGATCGACAACCGCCACACTGATCGCGAAACCTTTCAAGAAGTTGACTATAAAGCCATGTTTGGCGGGTTGGCCAAATGGGTCGCCCAAGTGAACGACACTGACCGTTTGCCCGAATACATCGGGCGCGCCTTTGCTGTGGCGATGTCGGGCAGACCCGGACCGGTGGTTCTTGCGTTGCCGGAAAACATGCTAAGTGCTGCAGCCGATGTGCCTGATCTGCGCTTGACCAAGCGTCTGAAAACAGTGCTGAGCGCTGACACACTGCAAGCCATCATGCATGCTTTGGCTGAGTCTGAACGCCCGTTGATTGTGGCTGGCGGCCCGCATTGGAACGCTGAGGCGCGCACCGATTTGCAAGCTTTCGCCGAACGGCAGCAAGTGCCAGTAGCCCTAGGCTTTCGCAGGCAAGACTACATGGACAATCACCACGCCAATTATGCCGGAGATCTGAACGTCGGCATCAATCCAAGACTGGCCGCGCGCGTGCGTGATGCGGATTTCTTGCTGCTTCTCGGCACGCGATTGGGTGACATTGAAACCCAAGGTTACACGCTGATCGACCCTGCTGATCCGCAAAAAACGATCATTCATATCCATGCCGACGCCGATGAAATCGGGCGGGTTTATACTCCTGATATCGGCATATCCGCCACAGCGCCCGCCGCATTGCGGCAACTGGCAAATGCCAGCCCCGCCGGTGATTGGTTCACGTGGACTGCCGCCGCCCGCAACGATTACGAAGCATGGCTGGCCCCACAGGAAAGCCCCGGCGCGCTTAAGCAAGAAGACGTCATCAAATGGCTGTCTGACAATTTGCCGGATGATGCGGTTTTGACTAACGGGGCAGGCAACTATGCAGCATGGTTGCATCGATATTTCGTGTACAAACAACACGGAACCCAGCTTGCGCCGACGTCCGGTTCGATGGGCTACGGGTTTCCCGCTGCGATCTCTGCATCGTTGGAATACCCTGACCGCACAGTCGTTTGCTTGGCAGGTGACGGCTGTTTCCAGATGACCTGCAACGAGATGTCGACCGCCGTGCAACACGGGGCCAAGCCCATCGTGATCGTGATGAACAATGGCCGCTATGGCACCATTCGCATGCATCAGGAAAAACACTATCCGGGCCGTGTTTCAGGGACCGCCTTGACCAATCCCGACTTTGCCGCACTTGCGCGTGCCTACGGCGGGCATGGCGAAGTTGTCGAAACCTCTGCCGATTTTCCGGCGGCATTCAAACGTGCCAAGGCTGCGGGCACAATCGCGATCATAGAATGCAAAGTGGATGAAGAAGCGCTGTCAACGGGGGCGACCCTTAGCGCCGTGCGCGCGGCGGCAATGAAAAGTTAAACTTCTTGCCAGATAGTCTGGGTATTCTCTTGCCAATCACTGCGATGCAGTAGGGGGGTATCATCGCTTTGCGCGGCTTTGCCGATGCAAAGATAGCCCGTTAAACGCCAATCTTCGGGGACATCCAGCGTCTTTGCGATGGCTTCAGGATCAAGGATCGAAACCCACCCAAGCCCAAGATTTTCAGCGCGTGCTGCCAACCAAAGCGTATGGATTGCCGCGACTGTCGAATAGCTGAGCATTTCTGGCATCGTTTGCCGCCCCAACCCATGACCTGCCTTTGGCTTGGCTTTGGTAAACACAGCAAGGTGCACAGGTGCGACGCGCAAACCTGCGAGCTTTAGCTTGTTGTAACTCGCTCGCTTAGCGTCGGCATAAATCGCAGCTGCTTTGGTGTTCTCCGCTTCAAAATTCGCAATCACAGCCTCACGCAAGGCAGGCGTCGTGATTTGCAAAACGCGCCAAGGTCGCGCGTTTCCGACGGACGGGGCCAGATCCATCGCTTCGCGCAAACGCTCTAGGACGTCGGGTGCAACGGGATCGGGCAGAAAGTGACGCACATCGCGACGCCAACGCAAAACATCGCGCAAAGCGTCTCGATGGTTTTGCGTCAACTCCATTTAGGTCTGCGCCCATTTCCCCACTTGGCTGGGCAGAAACGCCTCAACCGATGCGGTGGCCACGACGGCCGTATCACCCGTTTCATCATTGGGAATATTCAGCCCGCCTTGGACGACATTCACCGTCGCACGGCCACGCGGTAGACCGGATTTCAACGCCTCGGCGTCGATCTTGTCCGGTTCTTGCACGGCCACTGTGACCTCCACGCGCATTTCGGTGTGCGACAAGTCGATGCTTTGAAAGATGGGCAGGGTAGAATGGCGGATCGCATCTTCGATCGCGCGGCGGGCGGCCTTTTGATAGTCCATCCCGTGCAGATCGTTGCCCATGCCCATTTCGATAATCACGCGTTGGTCCATTATGTGCGCTCCATCTCGAATGATACGTTAATCGCTACATTGGCGATTACGGTCGGTTTGCCGTCAGGACGCGGCACATCAAGGCCGCCGTGATGGACGGTGATGGTGGGCTGACCATAAGGGAAAATATCCATCAAACTTGCGGTATCGACCTGATCAGGTTGCTGCACGCCGACTTGGACGTCGATCAGCATCGCCTCTTTGGGAAAACCAAACAGCTCTGCCATATTGATTGAGTTATGCCAAAGCGCATCTTGCAAACCACGCCGTGCGGCTTGGGTATAGTCTTGGCGGCGCAGGCTGGTGCCCATGCCGAATTCAGTAAGAACGCGGTGCTTGGCCATTAAAATTCAACCCCGATTTGCGCTTTGATGCCGGACCGGAACGGGTGTTTGATCAGTTCCATTTCGGTCACCAGATCGGCTAGTTCAATCAGGTCTTCATGCGCGTTGCGCCCTGTTAGAACGACGTGGGTCATTTCTGGCTTATGGTCACGCAAGAACTCCACGACTTCGGCAGCACTGACGTAATCATAGCGGATTGCGATGTTGATTTCGTCCAGCAGCACCATGTGGTTGGTTTCATCAAGGATTAACTCCTTGGCCTTGCCCCATGCGGCTTGGGCCATTTCGATATCGCGGGACTTGTCTTGGGTTTCCCAGGTAAAGCCTTCGCCCATCGTGTGAAACGCGCAAGTATCCGTGAATTTTGCAAGGATCAGATCACGCTCGCCGGTAGACATCCCGCCTTTGATAAACTGCACGACAGCGCATTTCATGTCATGCGCGATGCAGCGAAAAATCATCCCGAAAGCGGCCGAGGATTTACCTTTGCCTTTGCCCGTATGGACGATCACCAGACCTTTCTTGTCGGTCTTGGTCGCCATGATCTTGTCACGCGCGGCTTTCTTTTTGGCCATCTTCATCGCGTGGCGGTCTGTATCTTCGGTCATGGTATCCTCCGGTCATGCATAAAGGTTTTGTTAACCTCAAACGGGCACAACTGAACGCTAACGAAAATGGGGTAGTGCGATGCGATATCAGTTGGCTGGGACCATACTTGTGGCAGCGTCATTGGCTGCATGCAATACCGCATCGCCGGGGTTTATGGGGGCGGATGTGCAAACAGTGACTGTTGATGGCAGCACATTTGATGTCCGCCGCAAAGGTGATCGCGTCGAGTTAATCCGCACTAACCGCGAGGCGGTTTTTTCTTTGCGCAGCATTGTTCCGCGCGCGGCTGAGGCAGTTGTCGCGGCAACAGGCTGCGCCCCAAAAGACGGAACTTGGACTGGTGATCAAGCCGTCATGCGGGTGCGGGTGGACTGCCCCTAGGTCAGTAATCCGGCAATCCGCGCACGGGCCGAATTGGATTTGGGCTGCCAGAGATTGCGATCAATCGCTTCTTGCAGGCGCTGGGCGATCTCTTTGAGGGCAGGCGCATTTGCATCGGCGATAAACGCGCGGGTATCGTCGTCTTTGATGAATGCTTCTTCAACCAAATCGAAATGGTGGTTGCGCACGGCACCTGTCGTAGCCGCAAAGGCAAAGAGATAGTCCACTGTTGCGGCAATTTCGAAGGCGCCTTTGTAGCCGTGCCTTTTAACGCCATCGATCCACTTTGGGTTCACTACGCGCGAGCGGACAACCCGTCCGATTTCATCATCCAAAGTGCGGATCACCGGTCGTTCGGGGCGTGAATGGTCGTTGTGATAGATGGGCCTGTCTTGACCTTGCAGTGTGCTGATCGCCGCCGCAGCACCGCCTTCAAATTGGTAGTAGTCGTCGCTGTCTAGAATGTCGTGTTCGCGGTTATCTTGGTTTTGCACGATGGCTTCGGTTTGCGAAAGGCGTGCCTCAAAAGCGTTGCGGGCTTTGTGGCCTTGCGCGCCTTTGCCGTAGGCGTAGCTGCCCCATTCCAGATAGGCCTCTGCAAAGTCGGATTTATCCGCCCAGATGCGTTCGTCAATTAATGCCTGCAGGCCTGCGCCGTAAGCACCGGGTTTGGAACCAAAGACGCGGGTTTGGTCTTCGCCTGCCTGGGTACGTGCCGCGGCAGGGTTTAGATCGGCGGGCTCGTCAAGGTCTTGGACTGCGCGGGATGCTGAATCGACTAGGGCAATCAACTGTGGGAATGCGTCACGGAAAAAGCCCGAGATGCGCAAGGTGACATCAACTCGAGGCCGTCCAAGAACCGATTGCGGCAAGATTTCAAATCCAGTGACACGCCGGTTGGCGCTGTCCCATGTTGGTTTGACGCCCATCAGCGCGAGTGCCTGCGCGATGTCATCGCCGCCCGTGCGCATGTTGGCGGTCCCCCATGCTGTGATCAGCATGCTGCGCGGCCAGTCACCATGGTCTTGAAGGTGCTTTTCGATCAATAGGTTCGCCGATTTCCATCCTAGCGCCCAAGCCGTTGGGGTCGGGACCGCGCGGCTGTCGACCGAGAAAAAGTTGCGGCCAGTTGGCAACACGTCCAAACGCCCACGAGTTGGTGCACCTGATGGGCCGGGATGGACGAACTTTCCGGCCAATCCAGTCAGCAAGGCGGTCCCTTCGGCAGAGCCACAAGTTTGGATTGTCGGCAAGATACGTTCGGCGATCTCTGCTGCAACCAGCGCGCTTTGCGGACCTATTGCAGGTGTTTCCCCGCTCACGATCCGCTGGCTGAGCGCTTCGAGTTTTTCAACGGTGTCGCCATTGCTGCGCCAATGGGTTTCATCCAGCAATGCATCCGGTTTTTCTGGTGCAGGTGCCGCGAGATCGCAATCAAGCGGGTCGATTGAAAGGCCAAGGTCTTTCGCCAAAGCACGCAACAAAGAGGCGTCTCGGCCTTTGCCTGCACCGCGTGGCACGCGCGCCAGAGCAATCGCCAGATCGCGTTCTTGTTCACCTGTCGGGGACTGCCCGAAAATGTGCAGACCGTCGCGGATTTGCGCTTCTTTGAGCTCGCAAAGATACGCATCAAGTTTGCCCAGATCACCGTCGCTATCGCCCGTGAAGCCGGCGTCTTTGCCAAGGCCCGTCACATCCGAAAGCGACAAAATCTCTTTGCGTAAATGCGCGATGCGGCGTGGATCGACGCCTGCTGCCTCGTAATACTCATCAACCAATGCCTCGAGATCGCGAAGCGGTCCGTAGCTTTCGGCGCGTGTTAGCGGCGGGGTGAGGTGGTCGATTATCACCGCGGATGCGCGCCGTTTGGCCTGCGTGCCTTCGCCGGGATCGTTCACGATGAAGGGGTAAAGATGTGGTGTGGGGCCAAAGACGGCCTCGGGCCAGCAGGTTTCTGACAATGCCACCGCTTTACCCGGTAACCATTCAAGGTTGCCGTGTTTGCCCATATGCACGATCGCGTCGGCACCCCAGTGGTGCCGCAGCCAGAAATAGAATGCCAGATAGTTGTGGGGCGGGACCAGATCGGGGGAATGGTAGGTTTCGGTTGGATCAACATTGTAGCCACGTGCAGGCTGTAGCCCGACGACCGCATTGCCGAAACGGTGGATGCTCAAGGCGAAACCTGTCCGTGGGGTGTCTGTCGGAGCCTCCGGCGGAGGTATTTTTGAACAGAAGAAGACGTCGTCTTCGGGTGCGCCCCAGCGCGATGTGATTTGTTCTTTGACGTCCCAAGGCAGTGCGTCGAAGTGCTGTTTGTAGGCGTCTAAAGCGAAAAATTCGCCGCCCTCTTTTTCGGCGCGATCGGTGAGCCAGTTTGTTGGACCTGCCATCATTTGCGCCATCAAGGTGGCACTGTCGACTGGGGGTGTCACCGCATGGCCGCTGGATTTCAGCAAGTTGAGAACATGTACCGTTGCTGCAGGGGTGTCGAGGCCGACACCATTGGCCAGCCGCCCGTCTTTGTTGGGGTAGTTGGCAAGGATCAGGGCCGTCTTTTTGTCAGCAGCGGCAGTGTTGCGTAGATTAGCCCAGCCTTTGACCAACTGCGTCACAAAATCAACGCGGTCGCCGCGTGCTTGATATGTGGCGATGGGGCATTCGGTGGCTTCGTCAAAGAACGCTTCGCCTTTGAAGCTGACTGCACGGGACAGGATGCGCCCGTCGACCTCTGGCAAGGCCACATTCATGGCGATATCGCGCGCGGTCAGGCCGTGTAATCCATCGGCCCATGATGCTTCTGATGCGCCTGAAAGGATGACTTGAAAGATGGGGGCGTCGTTGCTGAGCAGCGGATTGGTTGGGCTGTCGTCGCCATCATGTGGGCTGCCCACTGCGAATGCGGTGCAGTTGAGGATTACATCGGGCGGTGCGGACGCGAAGATTTGATCAAGTGTGGCGGTGCTGACAGGGTCTTTGAGGCTGGCCACGAAAATCGGCAAAGGGTTCAGGCCTGCGCGTGATAGACTGCGCACCATGCGGTTGATGGGGTTAAGACCGCCGCCTTGGACCAGTGCGCGGTAGAAAACGATTGGCACGATTGGTGCGCCATCCGTCCAGCCCGCTTTGGCCGCGGACAGATCAGCGATGCCTGCGCCGGGCCAATAGACGCCTGCACGTAACAACGGGCTTGGTGCGCTTGGCTTTTCGCCACCATCAAGCATGGCCTTCGCGTAGGCCAGCATATTAGCGCTATTCTGCGGGCCGCCTTCGACCAGATAAGACCACAGCGTGTCGTAGTCTTCGCCGCTGACGGTCGAGAGTTCGCGCAGTTCTTGATCGGGTTTGTCGTCGCCGGGCAATGCCGCAAAGGGGATGCCAGCCTCGCGCAAACGCGCTGCATATTGGACCAGTCCATATTTCCAATAGCCCGCGCCGCCCAATATGCGGGCAATCACCAACCGTGATTTTGTGGCGCAATCATCCAGATGCAGATCAACCGACATCGGGTGGATCAAATGCATCATGTTTGCCAAGCGCAGGCTGGGTGGGGCCGTCATTTCTGATCGCGCCTCTGACAATGCTGCCAACTCGGTATCGGCCGCCGAGATAATCACAACATCGGCGGGGGTTTGCCCCAGATCGACCGGTTCGGTGCCGTCAGAAATCGCACCGGGTGTTGCGGCTAGCAGGTGCATTGGCGAAACCCTCGTGCTAAAGAGCGGCCAAACATAAGGTTACGACCATGGATTATAAAGCTACAGGAGCGGCGACATTGGGTAAGAATGCACCGAGACATAACGAACACAATGCCCACGGCAGCACCAAAAAACCATTTGGTCAGCGCCCCAGCAAAGAAGAATTGTTGGCGCGGATGAAAGCGGCGGCTGAGGCCAAAAAGGAAGAGTAAGTTCACAGCTTCTTTTCCATGAAAAGAGAGCTGTTTGCTTCTGCGTAGTCGCCAAAGACACCGCAGTCTTCAAATCCAAATCTGCGATAAAGCCTATGGGCTGCATGCAGTACATTGCCTGTTTCAAGCTTGATCACGGTCAAACCATCTGCGCGCGCTTGATCTTCGATCTGGCGCAGGATGGCGTCGGCGACACCTTTGCCGCGGGCGTTCTCTGCGACGAACATTGATTTCACTTCACCGTAGCCGTTATTGATCTTCAGCGCGCCAGTGCCGCAAAGGTCCTTGCCGATCCTTGCGGCAAAGAAATGAATGCTGGGGTCAACCAGATCAGCGATGTCGAGATAGAAGTTATCCTCCGGCGCAAACTGGCTTTCCATCAAAGCATGACTTTGCTTTAGCAGCGCCGTGGCCTGCGGGTGGTGAGGATCTGTTTTCTCGACGATGATCATCTTGCAATTAGGCTTGCAGGGCGGCGGTGATTGCGGCGTGATCCAGTCCGGCTTCGCCGATCACAACGAGCCGCGTTGTGCGCGGCGCATCGCCAAAGGGCTGGTCGAAATAGGTGTCAACGCGTGGGCCCACGGCCTGTAGGGTCAAACGCATCGGCTTGCCTTCGATTGCGACAAATCCTTTGAGCCGCAGAATGTTGTTGGCGCGGATCACGTCTGCGACTTGCGCGGCGAAGGCCGCCGCATCCGCGATTTCGCCGCGATTGACGATGAAGCTCTCGAACTCGTCATGACCATGCTCGTGGGCGTGATCATGGTGATCGTCTTCGTCGTCATCATGGTGATGGTGGTGATGCACCTCGTGGCGGGCCTCAAGATCGCTTTCGGCACCGATGCCTTGGCCCAGTAAAATATCAATAGGCAGCGCACCCATAGAGGTTTTGACGACTTGTACGCCAGCGCGCGATTCCGATTTAAGACGGGTGGTCAACGCGTCAGCCTCTGCCGGATCAAGTAGGTCGATTTTATTCACAACGATCATATCGGCGCAGGCGATCTGGTCCTCGAACAACTCTGACAATGGCGTCTCGTGGTCCAGATTTTCGTCCTGCGCGCGCTGGGCGTCGACCGCCGCAACGTTATGCGCAAACTGCCCATCATGAACGGCGCGGCCATCCACAACGGTCACAACACCGTCGACAGTCACTTTGGTCGAAATGCCTGGCCAGTTGAACGCGCGCACAAGTGGTTGCGGGAGGGCCAAACCGGATGTTTCGATCACAATGTGATCTGGTTTTGGGTCGCGCGCCAGCAAGGCTTCCATCGTAGGAATGAAATCATCGGCAACGGTGCAGCAAATGCAGCCGTTGGACAGCTCGACGATATCGTCTTCTGTGCAAACCTCTGCGCCGCAACCCTTCAGGATATCCCCGTCCACGCCCAGATCGCCGAATTCGTTGATGATCAGCGCGATCTTCTTGCCCTGTGCGTTTTGTAGCATGTGGCGGATCAGCGTCGTTTTACCAGCGCCAAGAAAGCCGGTGACAACGGTAGCGGGGATTTTAGCGGCCATGAAGAGTGTCCAGTTCAAAAAGGTTAGAATCGTGGGATAAGCAGGTTTGCGCAGAGACCTATTCAATCAAGCGCCCAGCTTCAATAACCCGTCATGCTGCAGTCGCCGCAGCGTCCAGCGGCAATTCCCCGCACGAAACCGCCCTAAACCGCAATATCTTGTGGATAACTAGCCCAATTCCGCCACATACGGGGGCTGCCCGTTGACAGCTACCGTGACGCAGGGCGATGCTTTTGAACCTTTAGGAATCACTTGGGACAATTGTAGGTGCGCTTTAGCAAACTGCGACTGAACGGCTTCAAAAGCTTTGTGGACCCCACCGATCTGATCATCACCGATGGTTTGACGGGCGTTGTGGGCCCAAACGGCTGTGGAAAATCCAATCTGCTAGAGGCGCTGCGCTGGGTCATGGGCGAAAACCGTCCGACGGCAATGCGCGGCGGCGGCATGGAGGACGTGATTTTTGCCGGAACGGCCACGCGGCCTGCGCGCAACTTTGCCGAAGTGTCACTGGTCATCGACAATGGTGAGCGGCTCGCCCCTGCCGCGTTCAACGACAATGATAACCTTGAGATCACGCGCCGGATCACGCGTGATGCGGGGTCTGCCTTTAAAGTAGGGACCAAGGACGTCCGTGCCCGCGACGTCCAGATGTTGTTCGCCGATGCATCAACCGGTGCGCATTCACCTGCGCTGGTCCGGCAAGGCCAGATTTCTGAATTGATCAACGCAAAGCCAAAATCGCGCCGCCGGATTTTGGAAGAAGCTGCGGGAATTTCAGGTCTGTATCAACGCCGCCATGAGGCCGAGTTGAAGCTGAAGGGTGCGGAATCAAACCTCACGCGCGTTGATGATGTGATTGAGCAATTGGCAGCGCAACTGGCGCAGTTGGCGAGGCAGGCAAAGCAAGCAGCACGCTACCGTGAAATCGGTGAAAAGCTACGCAAGGCCGAAGGATTGCTGTTGTTTCGCCGCTGGAAAGAGGCGGACGAGGCTTTGTTGGCTGCTGCTAACCAGTTACGCGAACGCACGACAGCGGCTGGTGCGGCCGAAAAGGCGGCCCGTGAAGCCGCCAAAGCGCGGGCTGTGGCTGAGGACGCATTGCCAGCTTTGCGCGAGGAAGAAGCGATTGCTGCCGCTGTCTTGCAGCGTCTGCAGGTCCAGCGCGATACGTTGAAAGATCAAGAAATTCGCGCCCGCGAGATGATTGAAACATTGCGCGCTCGCATTGATCAACTGACCCGCGATATGGACCGTGAAAGTGGTTTGAACAAAGACGCGCACGAAACAATTGAGCGTCTAGAATGGGAAGCCCGCGAAATCGGGAAAGCCGGCGCAGGCCATGACGGCCGACTGGAAGAGGCCCAAGTTGGCGCACGTGAAGCTGCTGGCGTTTTGCAACAACGCGAAGCGGATTTGGCACAACTAACAGAAGACGTCGCCCGACTGGCCGCGCGCCACCAATCTGCGCAGCGTTTGCTTGAAGATAACCGTACGACAATGAC
This sequence comes from Yoonia sp., assembly GCF_017854415.1. Lineage (GTDB taxonomy): Bacteria > Pseudomonadota > Alphaproteobacteria > Rhodobacterales > Rhodobacteraceae > Yoonia. Next base: position 24,352 of record NZ_JAFMHR010000002.1, read on the forward strand.
GAAAAGTGAAGCAGAAGCTGTGCGCGCTAAGGCTGCGATGGCTGATGCTGCTGCAGCGCTTGCCAAAGCCGAAGCTGATTTTGTAACGGCAGGTGAGGCTGAAACAGCGGCCGTCGCCGCTGCCGAGGCCGCAGATGCGGCACTGATTGCGGCAGAAACGAAACGCGCCGATACCCAGTCACGCGAAAGCGATGCCCGCGCTTTGCGGTCGGCTGCCGAAGGCGAAGCCAATGCGCTGCGTGCCGAAGTGTCTGCCTTGGCTAAACTGGTTGAACGCGACACGGCCGAAGGCGGGCAGGTTCTTGATCTGCTGCGTGTGCAGGGTGGTTATGAAAAGGCGCTAGGTGCTGCGTTGGCCGATGATCTGCGCGCGCCAGCTGTTGACGCAAGTGCGAAATCAGGCTGGGCGATGCTGCCCGGATATAAAGCTGCGCAAACCTTGCCCGAAGGGGTGAAGGCGTTAACAAACTACGTGACAGTGCCGGAAGTGTTGGCGCGCCGGATGAGCCAAGTTGGCCTTGTGGATGCCGAGGACGGCCCGCGCCTTCAAGCTGACCTTAAGCCCGGACAGCGGCTTGTCTCTGTTGACGGTGATTTGTGGCGTTGGGACGGGTTCCGTGCGGGTGCCGAAGATGCGCCCTCTGCAGCGGCATTGCGGTTGCAGCAGCTGAACCGCTTGACCGAACTCAAGCGTGACTTGGAAGAGATTTCAGCGACGGCCCAAGGTGCTGCTCAAGCGCACGAGACGCTGACTGCGATGCTCAAAACGCAATCCGAAGCGGATCATGCCGCCCGTCAGGCCCGCCGGAATGCCGATGGTGCAGTGGCAGATGCCAACCGTGCGGCGAGCCGCGCAGAGGCAGATCGTAACCTTTCGGAAGGCAAATTGGAAAGCTTTGGCTTGGCGGTGAAACGCCATGAGGAAGAAGCGTTGGGTGCACGCCGCGCTTTGGTTGAGGCTGAAAAAGCGGTTGCGGCGCTGGGCGATCTTGGGACGGCCCGTGCCGCTGTTGAAGATGTAAAAATGACCGTAGAGGCCGCGCGCATCACGATGATGTCGCGAAGGTCAGCGCATGATGAAGTGCGCCGCGAAGGCGAAGCACGGCTAAAGCGTAGCCAAGAAATCACGAAAGAAGTCAGCGGCTGGAAGCACCGCCTTGAGACGGCCAGCAAGCGCACCGCTGAATTGGCCGAACGCAAAGATGCTTCGCAGGCCGAACTGACAGAGGCGTCAGCCGCGCCAGAGGAAATTGCCGCCAAGCGCGCCGAACTCGCAGATGCAATTGACGAGGCTGAAATCAGACGACAGGCATCGTCCGATAAACTAGTGGTGGCGGATACTGCTTTGCGTGATGCAGGGCATTTAGAACGTGACGCAGAGCGGCTTGCCTCGGAAGCACGCGAAGCCCGTGCGCGGTCGGAGGCGCGTGCAGATGCTGCTCGCGAAACTGTCGCTTATGCGGCAGAACGGATCATTGAAGCGCAAGAGGTAGCCCCTGAAAAACTGCTCGAGACGCTTGATATAGACGCTAGTCAAATGCCTGCCTCTGATATCGTTGAAGGGCAAGTCAACGCGCTGAAGCGGCAGCGCGACAGTCTGGGTGCCGTGAATTTACGTGCCGAAGAAGATGCCAAAGACGTGCAGGTCGAGCACGATGGATTGGTATCCGAAAAGATCGATCTTGAGGCGGCGATTGCTGCTTTGCGCTCTGGTATTGCTGGTTTGAACAAAGAAGGCCGTGAGCGGCTTTTGACTGCGTTTGAGCAGGTAAACGATAACTTTGGCCTGCTGTTTACACATTTGTTCGGTGGTGGTGAGGCCAAGCTGGTCTTGGTCGAATCCGATGACCCGCTGGAAGCCGGACTTGAGATTATGTGCCAGCCGCCAGGTAAAAAGCTCAGCACGCTTTCGCTCTTGTCTGGTGGTGAGCAGACACTGACCGCCATGGCGCTGATCTTTGCGGTGTTCTTGGCAAACCCCGCGCCGATCTGTGTGTTGGACGAGGTTGACGCACCTTTGGACGACGCCAACGTCACCCGCTTTTGTGATCTGCTGGACGAAATGACCCGCCGGACTGAAACGCGGTTCCTGATCATCACGCACCATGCCGTCACCATGAGCCGTATGGACCGGCTGTTTGGTGTCACGATGGGCGAACAGGGCGTGTCGCAGTTGGTGTCGGTTGATCTGAAACGTGCGGCGGCGATGGTGGCCTAGGGCCGGAGCCTCCGGCGGGGATATTTAGGCTCTGAAGAACAGTTTAGCGTAGGCGTGCGCGTAGGACTCTGATCATATTGCCGCCCATGATTTTCGTGATTTGTGCTTCGGTGAGGCCGGTTTCGAGTAGGGCATGGGTGAGGCTGGCGAGTTGTGATACGTCAAAACCGGTTGTCACTGCACCGTCAAAGTCTGACCCAAGCGAAACGTGATCTTCGCCCAGCAAATCGACCGCTGCTTTGATTGTTGCGGCCACCCCTGATGGACTGTCGTCGCAGATGACATCGGCCCAATAGCCGATCGCGATGACCCCGCCTTTTGCAGCGATTGCTTGCATCAGGTGATCGGGAAAGTTGCGTTTGACGGGGCAGACGCTGAAAATACCTGTGTGACTGACGACGATGGGCATGTCAGTTATTTCCAGCACATCACGCGCCACTTGCTGCGACGAGTGCGCAAGGTCCAGGATCAGCCCGCGTGCTTCGACGTCTGCCACAACTTGCCGTCCGAAATCGGTCAGGCCGTGGTCACCCTCGCCATGCAAAGACCCACCCAAGACGTTATCAAAAAAGTGTTGCAGCGCGATCATGCGGTGCCCTGCTGCCATCAGTTTATCAAGGTTTGCGATGTCCCCTTCGAGCGCATGTGCCCCTTCGATACCCAACAAGCCGCCAACCACGATTTGCCCCGCAGCGCGGTCTGAAAGCAGTGTTTCAAGGTCGGCACGGGTTTTGATGACCCGCAGTTGCCCATTCGATGCATCCGCATAATCATGCAGTCGCTTTGCTTGGTGCATTGCGCGCTCCAGCAGGCTGTTCCATGTGCGCGGCGGCCAGAGTTGTGCGACAACCAGCGTTGTAATGCTGTCTGAAGCATCGGCTGAATTGCCATCATAATTTTGCCCTGCCGGGCTTTTTGTGACCGCAGTGAACATTTGCAAGGCGACATTGCCTGCGATCAAACGTGGCAAATCCACATGCCCGCGATCGGAGTGATCCAGCAAGCTGCGTCGCCACATAAGAGTGTCAGCATGCCAATCGCCGATGATCAGTTCATCGTGCAGGGCTTGCGCCTGCGCCGATACGGGAAATGGGACATGCGGTGTGACGGCGTTGCGGTTGTCTTCGACGATGCCGGGGACAAATATCAAAAACCCCGCGACGGCCGCACAGAGGGCAAGGCCCAGAATTTTAACGAACAACTTCATTGGTTGCGGTCTATCTAGAGCCGACCTAACAGATCACGCGTAGGCCATGCATCGGCTGGCAACCCGAGGCGTCCCTGTTCAGCCTGTACCGCTGCCCGTGTCATCGCGCCCAGGATTCCGTCTATGCCACCCACATCATGCCCGCGTGCGGTCAGTTTGCTTTGCAGTTGCTGCATTTCTTGACCGCTAAGTGCAGGCGTCGGATTGCCCGCATCATAGACGGGTGCGCCGCCCAAACGTGTCGCGAAATAGGCAGCAGTTGTGACGTAAACAAAGCTTTTGTTCCACTCAAAGTAGACCTCGAAATTCGGATAGGCCAAGAACGCTGGGCCGTCGCGTCCCATTGGCAGCAGGACCGATGCTTCGAGGTTGGAGGGCCCCAGCGATCCAGTGCGCGCAGTGACCCCGCGACTGGCCCATTCACGCACACTGGCTTTGTGGTTCAGGCCGGTTTGTGACCAGTCCAGATTGGAGGGCAAAGCGATCTCTTGCAGCCACGGTTCATTCGCCCGCCAGCCTAGTGACGACAGAACATTCGCGCCCGTCATCAATGCGTCGGGTGACGAGTTTTTGAGGTCCACGACCCCGTCGCCATCCCCGTCCATGCCTTGGCGCACGATTTCACGGGGCAGTTTTTGCAATTGCCCGATTTCGCCTGCCCATGCCCCAGTTGTTGTAGCCGGGTTCATGCCGCCGCGGCGGTAAAGTTCGATTGCGGCAATCAGTTGAGGGCGGAACAGCTCTGGCCTGCGGCAATCGTGGGCAAGTGTGAGCAGTGCGTTGCGTGTGTTAAAGTTACCTTGGACTTGACCAAAATCGGTTTCAAACGCCCAAAATGCCAAAAGGACGCCGCGCGGGATGCCAAAACGGGCTTCGATCGTGTCAAAGGTGCTGTCAAAGCGGCTTCCATAGGTTGCCCCGTTGTTGATGCGGTTTTGGCTGATTAAGGCACGCGAGAAACTTACAAAGTCTTTCTGGAAAACGCCTTGTGACCGATCTGCATTGATGACCGATTGTTCGATCTGCGCGCCTTGGAAAAAGGCATCTGTGACGGATGCGGGAATGCCCGTTGCTTGCGCTTCGGCTTTGACGTCGTTGATGAATGCGCCAACTGGCCCGCCGCAGGTTTGGGCATTGGCCGCATTTGCGAAAAGAATGAGGGCGAGGGCTGCTGCGCGCATTGTGATCTCCGGCTTGGTTGATTGCGTTGAGCGTAGCAGTGCAGGGCAGGCGCGCAAGTGGTCATGCAACACAGCGGGGCAATACGCCGACTGGTTAGAGCAGAGCCAAAAGCAGGGCCATCACGAGCGACGCACCCCAGGTTTTCCAAAGCACGCCTATTGTCCGGTCGATATCGTCCGCACCCAGATCGCGCTCTCCATCGCCATTCACAAACGGGAAATCCTGCATTTGCCCATCATAGCTGCGCGGTCCACTGAGGGCGATGTCCAGACCATGCGCCATCGCGGCCTCTGGCCAGCCGGCATTTGGAGAGCGGTGCAGCGGGGCTTCGTGCAGGATTGGACGCGGGTTCGGGCGCGTTGTCACAGCCCAAATCAACACTGCGGTCAAGCGCGCAGGGATCAGGTTCAGCAGGTCATCAAACCGTGCCGCTGCCCATCCGAATTGTTCATGTTTTGGTGTGCGGTAGCCGATCATACTGTCGGCAGTATTGGTAATCTTGTAGATTAAAAGCCCCGGCAGTCCTGCGATTGCGAACCAAAAGATTGGCGCGATTACGCCGTCTGACAGATTTTCAGCGGCACTTTCGATAGCAGAACGCGCAACTGAAGGTCTGTCCATCGTGCGCGTGTCGCGTCCCACGATCATCGCCACGCTTTTTCGTGCATCGCCGAGTGAGAGGCGCAACGCGTTGCCCACGGCCTGCACATGTTCGACAAGAGATTTTTGTGCCAGCAGAATGGCGAGGATCACGATGTCTAGGAGGTTTGTCGGCAAAAGCTGGATCAGCCAGCCTGACAATCCCGCACTCACGCACAATCCAATCAACGTCATTACGCCCATGAGCTGCTTGTTGTCGCCGCGATTGAACCGCGCGTCGCACCACCCGATGAGCCGTCCCATTAGCACGGCTGGATGTGGGACGCGGTTCCATAGCCAGCGCGGTTCGCCCAAAGCAGCATCCAGAAGCATCGCTATGACTAGCGTCACAACGCGGCTTCCAACTGGTCCCACCGATCAGCAGCAGGCAGGCCAAGGCGCAGCCAATTGTCTGCATAGGGAAATGTGCGCGACCATATGTGATGACGCGCTAGGCGGTCTTGCATGGCCGCAGCGTCCCCAACATCATAAAGCCGGAAAAGCGTTGTGCCGCCGACCAGTTTTGCTCCTGTCGCTGTGACCAAACGGTCAATGCGTTTGGTGTCACCTGTCAGACACATGCGGGTTTCATTGGCCCATTGCGGATCAGACAATGCCTTTGCCCCGATGGACAGGGCGGGGCCAGATATCTGCCAAGGGCCAAGTGTGTCCGTCAGATTGGCGATGATCGCAGGGTCGCCGATTGCGAAACCAAGACGCAAGCCTGCCAACCCCCAGAATTTACCGAAGCTTTTCAAAACGACTGTGCCGGGGCGTTTGGCCAATGCGATCAGCGAAGCATTGGGCATTACATCGCAAAAGCTTTCGTCGATGATGACATAGGGGGCTGTCAGATTGTCAGCCTGCCACAAATGCCCGTCTGGATTGTTAGGATGCACCGCGACGATCGCGTGGCTTGGTTCTTGACCCAAGATCCATCCGGATGCAGCAAACGCTGCCGCATGTTCATTGTAGGTCGGGCCGGGGATAGAAACTGTGCCCGTGGGAAGGACGCGCGGCATTGCTGCAATGATCGCCGACGCACCAGTGGCCCCAATGATAGCAGCCTCATCAGGGATGTTCCAAAAGCTCCGCGCTAAATCATAAAGCCGCGTGAATGCTGCCTGATCCGGCAAGGCCGTCCAAGCGTCATGCGGAAGTGTCGGCATGGGGTAAGGTGTTGGATTAATTCCAGTCGACAGGTCCAGCCAGCTTTCACGCGTCCCACCGTATTGGGCAATCGCGGCATCAATACCGCCGCCATGATCGCGCTTTTGGGTCATTCGTCTGTCGGCAATGGCGGGTGACGGGTCACAAAGTGGCCCTTGATCGCGACCGGCCATTCACGAAACGGAACGCGGCCTGTTTCGGACTGGGCATGCTGCATGGCGTAAGCCACGATTCCAGCTGCGGCATCCGCGTCAGGATCAAACGCACCAAGGGTATAGTTCAGCTTTCCGGCGCCCTGAATTGCGACATTGCATGCGCCTTTGCAGCCCATCAGGCACGACACACGACGCGTTTTGACGCCGGACAAGCCCGTAGCTGCCGCTTCGATCAGTTCGGCAAGCGCCTCACCGTCGGTCTTTTCCATCGCACCCGCGTCCCAGCCTTCGCGCTTGCAGGTGTCGCAGGTCGTAATCCAAGTCGTCATCGCTCACCGCCCAATCTGTGTTGCCGCGTTTCAAACGGATTCTTGCTCTGTGCACAAGGTATCAAGCGCCAAACTGCCGATTGGAACAGTTTGGCGCTGCGTTTTTGGGCTGAATGATGCTTGGCGCCTATGACCGCCCGTGTGGTGCATCCAAATGCAGTTCCGGATTGATCGGGATAATCCGGTTTGGGTTAATCGTGTCATGGCTATAGTGATAGTGGCGCACGATATGCTCCATATTCACCGTCGCTGCGACCCCTGGGATTTGATAAAGTTCACGCATGTACCCTGTCAGGTTTGGGTAATCAGCAATGCGCTTGCGGTTACACTTAAAGTGCAGGTGATAAACAGGATCAAAACGGACCAGTGTGGTCCAAAGCCGCCAATCGGCCTCGGTCAACTTGTCGCCCATCAGATAGCGGTTTTCAGCCAAACGTGCCTCTAGCCAATCCAGAGTGTCAAATAGCGGGTGAATAGCCTTGTCGTAGGCCGCTTGAGTTGTCGCAAAACCGGATTTGTAGACGCCATTGTTCAGCGTGTCATAGATCCGGTCGTTCACAGGCGCGATGGCATCACGCAATTCTTCCGGCCAGTAATCGTCGTTGTTGCCGGTCACGTCATTGAACGCGCTGTTGAACATGCGAATGATCTCGGACGATTCGTTCGAGACGATTTTGTTCGTCTGTTTGTCCCACAAGATCGGCACGGTTACGCGGCCGCTCACGTCTGGTACGGCTTTGATGTAAATATCGCGTGCAAACTGCAGACCGAACAGCGTGTCACCTGTGGCGCCGTGTTCATCTGCCTCGAAGGTCCAGCCCTCGGACAACATATCGGGATGAACTGCAGAGATGCTAATATGATCGGTTAGGCCCTTAAGTTGGCGAAAGATCAATGTGCGGTGCGCCCATGGGCAAGCGTATGAAACATAAAGGTGGTAACGTCCTGATTCCGCTTTGAAACCAGCCTCACCAGATGGGCCAGCAGACCCGTCCGCTGTGACCCAATCGCGAAAGCTTGCGTCTTTGCGCACGAATGCGCCGCCGGATTTCTTTGTATCGTACCAAACGTCGTGCCAGACACCGTCAACAAGTTGGCCCATGTGTATTCTCCTTCAATGCGTTGATCCGTACTTAGCGCAACTGCAACCTCGAACATAGGGCATTGAATGCGCAAAGAGCGTGCGATGATGCACACCAGAGGATCTTGCCGCGGCGCAGGTCCAAATTGTCGCTTATGCGTTTGCCCTGCACCTCACTGGCCACTATACGGACCACCAGACGAAGCCCACGCAGGGCCAGAACGGTTGGGGGCAGATCGGTCGACCCACTAAGGGGACCAGATGCCGCATCGTCGATATCCGCAGTGCGGGTTTCTGGTCATGTCGTGAAACGGAGGGTCCCATGCGCGGATTGCTAACACTGACGTTGATTTTTGCTGGAACTGCTGCGGCAGCACATCCCGGCCATTGGGCGGATATTGCAGGCCACGACCATTGGGTCGCAGGTGCGGCAATCGGTCTGGCGGGATTAGCCGCGATATGGGGTGCTCTTAAAGGCAAAAAAGCCCAAGAAGACGCAGAACCCGAAGAAGAAATGGAAGAGGAAGCAGCATGAAAACCGGTGTTATGATTTGCGGTCACGGTTCGCGCAGCCAATCGGCCGTGGACGAATTTGCAACGCTTGCTGACAAGTTGCCCGCCTACTTGCCCAAAGACTGGATGACTGACTACGGCTATCTGGAATTCGCCAATCCGGTCATCCGTGACGGCCTTGATAAACTACGCGAGGCAGGCTGCGAACGCATCCTTGCGGTGCCCGGCATGTTGTTCGCCGCGATGCACGCCAAGAACGATATTCCTACGGTTTTGAACACCTACGCTGCAAAACACGGCATGACCGTATCTTACGGCCGCGAATTGGGCGTTGATCCAAAGATGATCGCCGCCGCCGCTGGACGTATTCAGGCTGCGGTTGATGCGGCCAATGCAGAACATGGCGAAATGCCTCTGACAGAAACGTGCCTTGTGGTTATCGGACGCGGTGCATCTGACCCTGACGCCAACGGCAACGTCGCCAAGATCGCGCGCATGCTACAAGAAGGCATGGGCTTTGGCTGGGCAGAAGTTGGTTATTCCGGTGTCACTTTCCCACTTGTCGAACCCTGCCTGCAACACGTGGCAATGCTGCCTTACAAGCGCATTATAGTGTTCCCGTATTTCCTATTTTCCGGCATCCTGATCGACCGTATTTACGGCTTCACCGATCAAGTCGCTGCCGAACACCCCGATCTTCAGTTCATTAAGGCTGGCTACTTGGGCGACCACCCCAAAGTCCTCGAGACCTTTGCCGAACGCATTATGGAACAAGACAGCGACACCCCGCCGCCCAACTGTGGCATCTGTGGATATCGCAGTCAGGTACTGGCGCTCGAGGACGGCAAATCACACAAAATCAGCGTCGAAGACCGGAGCCATCCGGCCTTTGGCTCCGTCCCGCCGCCGACCTGCGTTCTGTGCAAGTACCGTACGCAAGTGTTGGGCTTTGAAGGCGAAGTGGGGGCCGTACAAGAAAGCCACCATCACCACGTCGAAGGCCAAGGCGCAAACGCACCCGGCTCTAACGTTGCTGATTGCGCGCTGTGCGACACATTCTGTACCGGCATGTGCCGGCTCGCGGCGCAGGACAAGCACGACCATGATCACCACCACGGTCACGACCATCACCACCATGATCACGACCACCAGCACGCAACGTACCCACATGCTAAACACCCGCATGGCCCCGAAAGCGCGCGCAAGCCAAAGCCCTGATCATCATCTTGCCCTGAAAACTCCCGCCGGAGGCTCCGACCTTCGCCTCCCGACACAAAGGCCAGCCATTGCGCCCCTACGAAAAAGACCCAAAGGCGATCTACGCCCAAAGCTTCGCCACAGTGCGGGCAGAGGCGCGTCTGGACCGGTTTGCTCCGGCGATGCAGCCGTTGGTCACACGGTTGATTCATGCGTGTGGCATGATCGAAATCGCAGATCGCTTGGCGTTTTCCCCAGATGCCGCAGTCGCCGGACATGCGGCACTTGCTGCCGGTGCTCCTGTCTTATGTGATTGTGAAATGGTCGGCGCGGGTATCATCCGGCGTTATTTGCCAGCCCAAAACGAGGTCATTGTGACTCTCAACAATCCGTCCGTGCCAGCGCATGCAGCAGAGATTGGCAATACGCGATCTGCCGCAGCGGTAGAGCTGTGGAAAGAACATATCGACGGCGCTGTTGTGGCGATTGGAAACGCGCCAACCGCACTATTCCACTTACTAGAGATGCTTGATGCTGGCTGGCCAAAACCTGCTGTGATCTTGGGCTTTCCAGTCGGGTTTATCGGCGCCGCCGAAAGCAAGGCAGAACTTGCGTCGAACCCGCGCGGCAGCGAATTCGTCGCATTGCGCGGACGGCGTGGCGGGTCTGCAATGGCTTCGGCTGCGGTAAATGCGCTGGCTGCGGGATTACCCGAAGATGTCTGATCCTTGGCTGCATATCGTCGGGATTGGCGAGGACGGAATGGAAGGGCTTGTGCCCGCGACCCGCGCCACTGTCGAAGCCGCAGAAATTATCATTGGTGGTGACCGCCATCATGCGCTGACAGATAATATCACCGCCGAGCGTCTCGCATGGCCCCACCCCTTTGATGCGCTAATTTCAATCATCGAAGGCTTGCGTGGACGGCGCGTCGTGATCCTTGCGACGGGCGACCCTTTGTGGTTTTCGGTCGGTGCGCGGATTGGACGGGCGCTTGACCCATCAGAGATCGTTTATCACCCGCAATTGTCAGCTTTCCAATTGGCTGCCGCCCGTATGGGATGGTCGCTGCCCGACGTGGAAACACTGACCGTGCATGGGCGTCCTGTTGAACAGATGATCGCGTTTATCCAACCTGATGCGCGCTTGTTGGTGTTGACGACGGGTGCTGAAACGCCAGCACAAATCGCAGCGTTCTTGACGCAACGGGGTTTTGGTGGCTCAAAAATGACCGTGCTTGCCGCGATGGGTGGCAAAGATGAGGCCCGTTTTGACGGCATAGCGGAAAGCTGGAACCACGAGGTGCCGGCTTTCAACACACTTGCGGTTGAATGTATCGCCGCACCAGACGCCGCCCTTCTGCCGCGCGTCCCGGGTTTGGCGGATAACCTGTTCCAGTCAGACGGCACCATGACCAAGCAAGAGGTCCGCGCAGCAACTGTCGCCAAACTGATGCCGATGCGAGGTGCGCTTTTGTGGGATATCGGCACAGGCTGCGGCTCTGTCGCAATCGAATGGATGCGCGCGGCACGCTATGCGCGCGCTATCGGGATTGAACCGCGCGCTGACCGGCGCGCAATGGCAGCCGCAAACGCGCTGGCGTTGGGCGCACCCAAGCTTGAACTGATCGAAGGCACGGTGCCCGAGGCGCTGATTGGGCTGGACGCGCCGGATGCTATTTTTATTGGTGGCGGGCTTAGCCGTGCTACGTTTGATGCTGCTTGGGATGCCCTACGCCCCTTGGGTCGTTTGGTCGCCAATGCGGTCACCCTTGAAAGCGAAGCCGAATTGATTGCCCTGCATAAAATCTACGGCGGCGATCTGGTGAAAATATCGATCCACCGCGCAGAACCTGTGGGCCGTATGACGGGTTGGCGACCTTCAATGCCAGTCACACAGTGGAGCCTTGTGAAACGATGACAGGAACACTTTATGGTGTCGGCCTTGGGCCGGGCGCGCCCGATTTAATGACTTTGCGCGCCGCCCGCTTGATAGAGGCAGCGCAGGTCATCGCCTATCCGACGCTTGCGGGTGCGGAAAGCTTTGCGCGTGCGATTGCAGCGGATTTAATCGCCAATGATGCCCGCGAAATTGTTATGGATGTCCCGATGTCCGTTGAACGCGCACCTGCACAGGCCGCCTATGATAAAGGCGCTGCCGAGATTGCGGCAGCGCTCGATGCGGGCGATGATGTTGTCTGCCTTTGCGAAGGCGATCCGTTCTTTTACGGGTCGTTTATGTATCTTTTTGCGCGCCTATCTGATCGCTACCGCGTCGAGGTCGTGCCGGGCGTGACATCTATCACTGCATGCGCTGCACGTGCGGGCATGCCGCTTGCGGCTCGCAACGAACGCCTGACCGTGCTGCCCGGCCCTTTGCCCGAAGCAGAATTGCGCGCGCGCATTGATGGCGCAGAAAGCGTCGTGATTATGAAGGTCGGCAGGCATCTGGCCAAGATCCGTTCCGTGATCGCCGATCTTGGGCTGACTGCATCTGCGGTTTACGTCGAACGTGCGACCCTGCCACAAGAAGTTGTCTTGCCGCTGGCCGATGCCCCCGAGAAGGCACCATATTTTTCAATGATTTTGTTGACGAAAGGGGCCGATCCTTGGCTTTGAAACCCGTTGTTTTGGCGCTGTCGCGCTCGGGTGAGGCGACAGCCCACCGTGTCGCAGGCGTCCTTGGCGCACAAGTACATGGCCGCAAAGACCGTGTCACAAAGGCGGATGCATTCTTTGACAACGCGCTGGACCACGCGCGTGATCTGTTTGCGGCAGGTGTGCCTGTTGTTGGGGTCTGTGCGTCTGGCATTCTGATCCGCGCCGTGGCCCCCTTGTTGGCTGACAAGCGCACAGAGCCACCTGTGATTTCAGTCTCTGATGATGGTGCTGTTGTGGTGCCGCTGTTGGGTGGTCATCGCGGTGCAAATAAAATGTCTGCGCGGATCGCCGCCGCTTTGGGTGCGGTTTCGGCTGTTACTACGGCGGGCGATGTGGCCTTGGGGGTTGCCCTTGATGAACCGCCTGCTGGTTGGCGTTTGGTAAACCGCGATGATGCAAAGGGTGCCATGGCAGCGTTATTGTCTGGTGCCGGAGCCAATGTCGTTGGCGATGCACCTTGGTTGGCTGATTTGCCGAAAGGCGAGGGCGTAAAGTTATCGGCTACAATGACGCGCCAGTCTGATTTGGGCGCGGCGCATTTGCAGTTTGCACCGTTGCGTCTGACACTGGGTGTTGGCTGTGCACGTAATTGCGATCCGGTAGAGCTGTCTGATCTTGTGGCCGAAGTCTTGGCCGAAGCTGACGTGGCACCTGAGGCAATTCATTCGGTTAATACGATTACCTTAAAAGCGGACGAACCCGCGATTATTCAACTGGCAAATGCGCTTGATGCGCCGCTGTGTTTGTTCGAGGCCGAAGCACTTGAGGCGCAGACGCCACGTTTGGCAAACCCGTCCGATGTTGTGTTCGCCGAAGTTGGCACACACGGCGTATCTGAGGCGGCGGCACTTGCCCAATCTGGTGCATCGGGTGAATTCCTAGTGACCAAGCGTAAGACGGCAAATGCCACTTGCGCGTTGGTTTTATCCCCAACGCCGTTGACAGAGTTTGTTGGACGGTCACGTGGAAAGCTAAGTGTTGTTGGGATCGGCCCGGGTCAAGCTGCATGGCGGACACCCGAAGTATCTCGGCTTGTTTCCGAGGCGGAAGAGCTTGTTGGCTACGGCCTTTATATCGATCTGCTTGGCCCCTTGGCGATTGGCAAGGACCGCTCTGATTTCCCGCTTGGCGGAGAAGAGGATCGTTGCCGCTATGCGCTGGAACAAGCGGGTAAGGGCAAGAACGTTGCACTGGTGTGTTCGGGTGATGCGGGTATTTATGCGATGGCGGCACTTGTGTTTGAATTGCTGGACCGTGGTCCTGAACAGATGGGTGTCACGGATGCTGCGCGGCGGGTTGAGGTTGTTTGCTCGCCGGGTGTCAGTGCGCTGCAAGGTGCCGCTGCAAGGGCTGGGGCCCCGCTGGGTCACGATTTCTGCGCGATCTCATTGTCTGATTTGCTTACCCCGCGCGAAGATATTGTGAAGCGTTTGAAGGCTGCAGCGGAGGGTGATTTTGTGATCGCCTTTTATAATCCGGTGTCGATGCGCAGGCGGACGTTGCTGGCCGAAGCGCGGGATATCCTGCTGGAACATCGCCCTGCAGATACGCCCGTGATGTTGGCGTCATCGCTTGGCCGGCCAGAGGAATATGTCCGCTATCGTCGCTTGGATGAGTTACAGGTGGATGAGGTGGATATGTTGACTGTTGTTTTGATCGGGTCTTCGCATTCAAAGCTGGCCCAATTGGGCGAGGGGCCGCGGATGTATACCCCGCGCGGTTATGCCCGCAAGATTGACGGGGACTTGGCAGGATGACGCTGTTTCGCAAATGCGAAATGCGCCCCACCCTGCCTGCCCGTGGCCTCTGGCAGACGTTTATTTGGAATAAGAAGTATGAGGGTGCGCTATGACTGTTTACTTTATTGGCGCAGGGCCGGGCGATCCTGAATTGCTGACGATCAAGGCGGCTCGTATCATCGGGGAATGTCCGGTGTGCCTTTATGCAGGGTCTTTGGTCCCTGTCGAAGTTGTCGCATGCGCGCCCGAAGGGGCGTCTGTGATGGACACGGCCCCCATGACTTTGGATGATACCCATGCCGCGATTTTGGCAGCTCATGCCAAGGGTCAGAATGTGGCCCGTGTCCATTCAGGTGATCCGTCGCTTTATGGTGCGATTGCCGAGCAAATTCGCCGGTTAAAGGCGGATGGTATCGACTATCAAATCATCCCGGGCGTGCCTGCCTATGCTGCCGCTGCCGCCGCGTTGGGCACTGAACTAACTGTGCCAGAGGTGGCCCAATCTATTATTCTGACCCGTATGTCGATGAAATCAACGGGCATGCCAGCAGGTGAAACGCTTGAGAATTTTGCGCGTACCGGTGCGACTTTGGCGATCCATCTTGGCATTCGTGCTTTGCGTGAAATCGAGCGCCAGTTGGCCCCGTTTTACGGCGAAGATTGTCCGGTAGCGGTGATTTACCGCGTTGGCTGGCCGGATCAGTTGATCATTCGCGGGACGTTGATGGATGTGCGTGAAAAGGTGCGTGAGGCCAAGATCACCCGCACGGCGCTGATCCTTGTTGGGCCTGCATTATCTGATTCGCATGGTTTTCCGGACTCGGCGCTTTATGATGCAGCCAAACCGCATGTGTTGCGCCCCCGCGTTAAGGCATAAGAATAAGGCATTGCCGCACTGCGGCGGATTTTGTCATTTGATCTTTACCTTTTCCGTAGCATCTTTGGTGCAGGTAAAAAGGGTGCCGTTATGTATACGTTTATGTCAGATGCCGTGCGTCAGGGTTTGGAAGATGCGCGTAAGGCCGCGCTAAAACGCAAAGATCGCCTTTCAGTCCATGATGGCGACGATACATACCGTGTTCGTAGGCTTTGGGATGGCGGATTTGCGCTTGATCTGGATGGATCAGATCGGTTGCGCGGACGCGTCGATATCTATGATGGTCCCAAACATCTCTACCAATGCCTTGTTATGTCGTCGGTTGCTGACGACAATGAGCGGGTGTTCGAATTCAAATGGCTGACACCTGCAGCAACTGCACCAGCTGCAGATTTTGTGAAACCAGACTTTGTACCAGCAGGGCTAATCAGTAGATAAAGCCAAGCGTTATTGCAGGTCTGCAAAGGCAGCTTGCATGCGCTCGACCGCTTCTTCAACGTTGGCGCGCTGTGTCGCGAGGTTAAACCGCATGAACGTTTCGCCACCTGCGCCGAATGTCGGCCCCTGAGAGACAGCAATTTTTGCTGTTTCACGAATGCGCGTTGCAACTTCTTCATGCGACATGCCTGTATCGGCAAAATCAACCCACGCCAGATACGTTGACTGCAACGGAAGCGATTTGACGCCGGGGATTGCGTTGATACCGGCATCAAAGATTTCGCGATTGGTCTGTAGGTGTGCGATCTGTGCATCGACCCAAGCCGCCCCTTGGGGAGAGTAAGCCGCGGTAATCATCGTGATCCCAAAACCAGTTGGCGCGTAATCCAACGACCTTAACCGCTGGCGCATCTCACCGCGCAATTTATCATCAGCAATGATCATGTTGCCTGTGCGTTGACCTGCGATGTTGAATGTCTTGGACGCGGCGGTCAGGTAGATCGTGTTGTCGCTATCATCGGGGGCTGCCACCCCTGTGGGGACAAAGCTGTTGCCTGCGTAAACCAGGTCGTGGTGAATTTCATCGCTGACCAGCAGCATGCCGTTCTTGCGCGCAAATGCTGACACCGCACGCAGTTCATCTGCTGTCCAAACCCGTCCAGACGGGTTTTGGGGTGAACACCAAATGAGCATTTTCTCTTTGCCAGTCAGCCTGCTTTGCGCGTCGTCAAGATCAAGAGCGTAAGTGTCGCCTTCGCGTCTCAAAGGGCATTCGGTCACAACACGCCCCGCCTTTCCAATCTTAAGCGCGAATTCATGATACACGGGGGTAAATATCGCGACTGCATCATCAGGCGCGGTCCAGACATCAATACAAAGCGCGATCGCATTGCCAAGACCTTGGGTCGTCAGAATCCAGTCGGGTTTTATCTCCCAGTTGTGGCGCGTCTGCATCCACCAAGTGATCGCATTTAGGTAGGCCTCATGTTCAAAGCTATAGCCGAACACACCACGGTCGACTGCTTCTTGCAGCGCAGCGGTCACGCAAGGTGCTGTCGCGTAATCGGAATCAGCCGTCCACATTGCCAGTCCGTCGTCAGGCGAGACGCCAAAGAGCTTTTCCATCAAATCCCACTTTGTACTTTGTGTATTCCGGCGGTCGATGGGGGTGTTGAACGACATGCATTTTCTCCTGCGATTATGCGGCCAAACTGCGGCGCTGCGCCACGAGGTGCAAGTCGATTTTCGTCCACTGCTTGCGATGTGCGCGCGGACGGATTAAATCACCCGAATGTCAGTTAGAAACATCCTTCTTCACCCCGACCCGCGCTTGAAAAAAGTGGCCACGCCTGTGACGTCCGTCTCGGATGAATTGCGCCAATTGGCTGATGATATGCTTGAGACAATGTATGACGCGCCCGGCATTGGGTTGGCAGCACCACAGGTGGCTGTGATGAACCGTATGATTGTGATGGATTGCGCCAAAGACGAAGACGCAACCCCAGAGCCGATGGTTTTGATCAATCCAGAAGTTGTTTGGACCTCGGACGAACAATCCGTCTATGACGAGGGCTGTTTGTCCATACCAGAGCATTATGCAGAAGTTGAACGCCCCGCGGAAGTTGAAGTGTCGTGGATGAACCTTAATGGTAAAATTCAACGCGAACACTTTGACGGGTTGTGGGCCACCTGCGTGCAGCATGAAATAGATCACCTGGACGGAAAGCTGTTCATTGATTACCTGCGCCCGCTGAAACGCCAGATGATCACCCGCAAGATGCAAAAGCTGAAACGCGAAATGGCGCGGGGCTAGGGTTTTGGCATTGCGCGAAATCTGTTATGAAGGCGCGCCGGTATTGTTAGCGACAGCAGCGCCAGTCTCCAAATTTGACGACGCGCTTGGCCATTTGATCCGTGATATGTTCGAGACGATGTATGCAGCCCCTGGGCGCGGATTAGCCGCCCCGCAGGTTGGCGTCAGCCAGCGGGTGTTTGTTGTCGATACGAAATGGAAAGAAGCAGATCCAGAATCGATGCTTTTTGTGAACCCGCGTATTGCAACGCAGGCGGATACGCAAATTGATGGCGAAGAGGCCTGCTTGTCGATCCCCGACAAACGCTTTCGCGTCAGCCGCCCCGCTTGGGTCGAACTGGTCTGGCAAGACCTTGACGGTGTCGTCCAGAAAGGCCGGTTTGAAGGCATGAAAGCCGTCTGCATTTGTCACGAACTGGATCATCTGAACGGTATCTTGATTACCAAAAGTGGAATGCAATTATGACTCATCGCCCTTTTGTCATGTGGCCCCATACATCACTCAAGACGGTCGCCGCCCCTGTGAAAGAAATCACGGATGACGTGCGTGCGATTTGGGACGAAATGATCAATGCGATGGATACCATGCCGGGCGTTGGTTTGGCTGCCCCGCAATTGGGGATTGATATGGCATTGGCCGTTGTCGATGCGTCGAGCGAGCGCGGCAAAGCAATTCGTATGGCCAACCCAGAGATTTTGCACAGCAGTATAGAGCCGCGCGATCATGAAGAAGGATCGCCCAATTTGCCGGGTGTTTGGGCTAAAATCACGCGACCTCGTGCTGTGACTGTGCGGTTTTTGAATGCCCAAGGCCAATGGGACCGCCATGATTTTGTGGGTCTTTGGGCGACATCCGTGCAGCACCAGATTGATCATTTGAATGGCAAGATGTTCTTTGATCGCCTGACACGTATGAAGCGGGATATGTTGATCAAGAAAGCGCGCAAGCTTAAGCGTGGCTGACCACCGGATGCCTCCGGCGGAAGTTTTTTAGGAATAAGAAGGTGGAACCAATGCGTGTGATTTTCATGGGGACACCTGATTTTTCAGTGCCGGTTTTGCAAGCTCTTGTGGATGCAGGGCACGAGATTGCCGCAGTTTATTGTCAGCCGCCCCGTCCTGCAGGGCGTGGCAAGAAAGATCGCCCCTCGCCCGTTCAATTACGGGCAGAGGCATTGGGGCTAGATGTGCGCTATCCGGTAACGCTCAAGTCCGTTGATGCGCAGGCAGAGTTTGCGGCGTTCAATGCCGATGTTGCTGTTGTCGTTGCGTATGGCTTGATATTGCCGCAAGCGATTTTGGATGCGCCGCGTCTTGGGTGTTTGAATATTCATGCGTCGTTGCTGCCGCGCTGGCGTGGCGCTGCCCCGATCCACCGCGCGATTATGGCGGGTGATGCGCAAACTGGCGTTTGCATTATGCAAATGGACGCGGGCCTTGATACTGGACCCGTTTTGTTGCGCGAAGCGACGGATATCGCAGCGGATGAGACGACCGGCGGTCTGCATGATCGGTTGTCTGCAATGGGTGCGTCCCTTGTCGTGACTGCTTTAGATCAGTTGCAGAACCTGACCGCGACGGCCCAACCGCAAGGGGGCGTGACTTATGCTGCCAAGATCGACAAAGCAGAAGCGCGCGTGGATTGGACCCAATCCGCAGCCGTTGTCGATCAACTCATCCGTGGATTGTCACCGTTTCCAGGTGCGTGGTGCGAGGTGTCGGGCGAGCGTCTTAAGTTGCTTGGGTCGCGTGTCGTTGACGGCGTGGGACAACCCGGAGAAGTCTTGGACGGGTTTGTTATTGCTTGCGGGCAAGGCGCTGTCGAGGTGACGCAGGCCCAACGGTCCGGTAAGAAAGCAATGGCCGCCGCGGACGTGTTGAAGGGGCTGACGCTGGGCGCACGCATCGGATAGCGGAATTGCTAAATCGCTTTTCATTGCGGCGATGTTGTTTAAGAATTGCGCCAAAGCGCACACCAGATTTGAAAAGCACGGCAATAGTGCTTACGTATATTTCGACAGAATAATAAATAGGGACGGGATATGGCGAATTTTGAGACTCAGATAAAGCAATCACAAACGCAGGTCGCCGAAGCGCAGAGCAAGATTTCAGAGCTGACAAGCCGGATTGAAATGGCGCGTAGCAAGATGGCAGAAGGTACCGATATCGCGGTCGATATCGAGAACGCCAGCCTTGAGGACGTGCATGCCCATACTGAGTTGATGAACGCTAATATTGCAGAACTGATCATGGGCTTGGATGACGTCACAACGGCGTTTTCCAAAGACTTTGACGAGATGCGATCAAAGACTGGCATGGAAAGCCTGATTGGATTTTTCAGCAAAGGAAAGTCCGACAGCATGCGCCAAGAGCGGATGCGCACTGCGTCAGTTGATGACAAATTGCAGGATCTGATTAGTAAGTCTGATGTCATTATGAAGCTACTCGAAGGTCAACTGGGTGTCCTGAACGAGCAGAAGATCAGTGTTGAAACGAACCTGACGGGCACTTTGGAAGAACGTGAAATGACGGTCGGTTCGCTTGAGGCGATCCGTACCGATATCCTGGCGATGGATCCGAAAATGATCACGCTAGAGAATAAGATTTCTGTTGAGCAAGACGCCGCCGCCCGAACTAAGCTTGAGACAGAGCTTGCAGGGTTGAACGGCCAATATAACGAAATGGTTCAGAACGAGCAGGTTCAATTGGCCAAATCGCAGACTTTGGAACGCTATATCGAAAAGGGAAAGACCTGGATTGATAGTTTGCAAAATCAGGCGGCCACGCAAATGGTGCTGATCAACAAATTGCAGACAGATACCAAGCAACGTGTTGTCTTGTATGACGCCTTATCCAAGTCGCTGAAGACGGCTCAGCAGCAAGATGTGGCTCATAAGATCAACGAGATCGGTGTGAAGACAGACCAAGAGGCACAGACGGCGATGGCCGCCATTGGATCGGCCACAAATGCGCGGATGGCGGACATGTTGGAAGCTCACGAGGATCACATGGTCTTTGCACGCGAAATTCTGGAACAGAAAGCGAAAGCGGATGAACGCTTTGTGCGTCGGTTCCAGAAGATTGTCGAAAAGCACGACAGCAACCAGTATGGGGATCAAAGCTAGGGGTGCGCATTTGTACTGTGGTCAAATTGAGGGCAAGTGAATGAGTGGTTCCAGCCTTCATGCTGATCACATGAAGCTTGAAGATACCCGCGTGACCCGTCGGTATTTTGACAAGTTCGCCAAAATCACCAGCTATCTCACCAAGGTTGCTGCTACGATGGAAACCGAGGGCCGCTTTGACCGTCATGATATTGATGTCATGGCACGCTATCTTGTCGCGCTAAACTGGACGTTCACGGCACTGGCGCACAAGTATCATTTTGCTGGCCGTTTTGAACATGCGGGCAAGTTGACATTTGACCGCAGTGAAAGCGGGTTCCCGATCTACCAAGAGATTTTGGAGATGGCGAATGATGCGCTTCAGGCCAAGCGGCATTTGGCGTCGCAGCCTTCGGTTGATGCGCTCAAGGATCAAATGTTGCAGGTTATTTTGCGCGAGCAAGAGATCCCTTCAAAGCTGCAGTTTGCGCTGTCCCAGCGGCTTTATTATGAAGAACTGTCGCGTGGAGATCAGTTTTGGGCGCGCAATGATCCACAGACTGTTTGGCTGGGTAATGAGGGCGATCGCCGACATTTCTTGGTGCATTGGGCGGTCTATGACAGTCAGGTCAATTTGCCGACAATCTATTTGATGAACGTCGAAGACACGGGCCGCACCGGTTTGCCCAAAGACGAACAGCGCTGGCCCGAAGCGCAGGCGCATTTAATGGCGCAGTCCTTGGCACATCTAAAATTGCTGACGATTGCCAAGGGGTTTGATACCGATTTCGACGATTTGCACCCGACCCGTTTGCGCAGGTTTCACATCGGGCCAATGTATAGCAGTGCGTTCACTCGTCAGACTGGCCCGTTGCGCGAAGTACTGAAGGAAGCGAATGCGCCGGTTGGCGAAGACTGGGCCTTGGTTTGGACCGAAGAAGAGTTGATTTCGGAGCGGGTCGAGAACGTCAAATCAGGCTGGTTTGGGTCGGTGGAACGGCAGATTTTTGCGCTTGATCCGTTTGAGGGTGGAGGTGCTGAAATGGGAGCCAGCCGGATGGAACGGTCTTTGATTATGCCGCAACGTCCCTATCAGGCGCTAGCCGAACGCAACCCCGCAGGGTTTCGTGATGTGCGGAAATTTGTGGTCAGTGAAACTGGCCGTGTGTTGAGCTATCGCTAGCGTCCAGAGTGATGCGAAGGGGCGGGATGCCTCCGGCGGGAGTTTAAGAGGCAAGATGATAAGGATAAGACGATGAGCCAGACAAGCGATCAGATGGAGTTGCGTGAGGAAGATATTCGCGCCCACTATGTGCCAGCAGCCGAGATGTTGATGCATCTGGATCATGCACCGCGTTTGGCAAAGGCGCGACTATCGTTGCAAACAGCAGAGAAATCACCAGATGTTGCGGCTACCCGCAGGCGGTTTCGGTCGACCACACCCGGGATATTGTCGCGCACGTCGGCCCCATCGGGAGGTGTGCGTTTGTTGGACCGGATAGCAGAATCGGACGAGGATGATCCACTGACGTCGCCAGCGCAGGCCGCGACCGCGCATGCGCTGCGCCGTGCATTGTCGATTGCCTTTACCGTCGCGGATGCGTTTTCGGATCAGACCGCTTTGACGGAACTTAAGCGTATCAATCTGGAGGGGCGGTTGTCGCCGGAAAGATCGGCTGAATTCACCGAGTACTTGGCCGCGGAATCGCTGGTTGCGCTTTATACATTTGCCAATGCCACGACGTTTTTTCTGGCGACGCGCGCTGGTGAGCAAACTGTGGACGTGGGCAACGTTGATGAGGTGCTAACAGATAACGCGCCTCTTGCATTGCATGGCGCCCTTTGGGAATTGGACCAGAAGCTAGGCCAATTCGCCACGGACGAGCCAACATTGATTGCGACGCTGTTGGGTTATTGCGAGCAGTTGATGGCCAAAGTAGAAATGCGGGCCGCGAATGCAGGCCGCTTGGCGTCTTTTCATGCCGCATCTTGGCGCGTTGAAGCGGATGATTTCACGGTTCAAGGTTTTACGCCTGCGCGCAAAGCCAAGGGCACGGCGCTGACGATGACCTTCAAAAAGCCCAATGAGGTCGTGGGCAATCACATCGCAAAGTATCAGGCGATGAAGCTGTCCAAGATGCTGATGGCCTATGATTTCGAGCGTAAACTGAACCCCTTTGCCGAACTTGGCGGGTTTATCTTTACATTCATGGGGGACGGTAAGCCGGGCACAGGTAAGACCACTTTGATCCAGATGATGGCAGGGCTGGTTCATGAGTATTGCCAAAATGCGGGCTACCCGTTCCGGTATCAAAACCTATCGACGGACAATATTGACAGTTATCAGGGCAAGTCGGGCCAGAATGCGAAAGCCTTTATCAACAACGTGCTTGATCCCGGTGTCATTGGCTTTGGTACGATTGATGATATCGACCAATTGGCGGGCAAGCGTGGAGATAGGCAGTCTTCTGCGGGGCAACTTGAAATCACTGCCGTGCTGATGGAAAGCTTTGCGGGGGCCAACACAGTTGTGCGTGGCAACTGCACCTTTGGCATGTTTTCGAATTATCCTGAAAACGTTGATGACGCGCTGCGCCAACGGGCCGGTGCGCGGTTCTTGGTGGATGGGCCGCAAACGCTCGATGACTATATTGATATTCTGTATCTGCTGATGGGTAAAAACCACGATATCCCCGTTGGCGCGCATGAGGTTTTCAGTGCGCAAGAGATCAAAAAGGCGGTTGCTGCATCCTTTGAAGGGCATTCGCGTCCTCATGAAGAAGGGCTTCAAAAGGTATTTGAACAGGTCCAAGCGCAGGTCGGTGATCTGGACACAATTGCGAAGTTGGGAACTTACCTGAAGGGAATTCAAGAGGCTGATCCGCGTTTCACAGGCCGTGCAATCAAGAACATCACTGATGCCGTTAAGGTCCGCGCGATGGATTTTGAGCTGCCTGATGAGTGGATAGAAGAGCCTGATTTGTTCTTGTTCAAAGACTACGACACAAAGAAGGGTATGATTTCGGAGTTGCGCCAACCCATCACGGTCGAGATGCTGATTCAAGAGATCAACCGCTATGCCGACAGCGAATTCCGCTATGCTGATAAGTCCGATGAGGTAGCGATTGATGCGATGGTCCGCGATTTCGGCCGTCAGGAATTAGCGAAGAAGCGTTATCTAGATGGGAAAATCTAACATGGCCGAGGTGCTGTCAGACGGGTTAATCCTGCCGGCGCTTGTGTTGGCAACAATGGCATTCTTTGTGCCCCGTTTGCTGGCCCTTGCATTGCCAGAAGGTGTCGCGCCTTTGTTGGCCAATGCCTTTTTGTCCACCGTGTTCCTAATCGTCCTATCGGGCATTTTCTTTTGGTGTCTTTATATCTGGCAAGGTTTGCAGGTGGCACAGTTGACCAACCAAGGCGTCGCTGTGAACGTCGTGTACTTTGGCCAATTGGGTTTGATATCCGCGATCATTTGGGCGCCGATCATGATCTTGTCGGTTGCCGGGCTACCGCGCAAATGGGTGCACAGGACATGGTAAAAGGGGCGCCACTATGCATCGTTTAATCGAGAAGGGCTTGATGTTCGGCAACCTTGTTCGGGTCGACTCGTCGATTCTGGTCGATAGATATAATCGTGCGTTAAATCACCTAACTGGGCGAAAAACGGAACAAAAAGTATTCCATATTGATATATCAGGGTATTCACCAGAGATCGGCGAGGAGTTTGACGACCCGCTGTATCTGAACCATCAAGGCGTCAACCGGCAGTTTATTCTGGTGACTGTTGATCAAGTTACCGCACCGTTGCTGAACGCCAAGTTTTCGACGTCGCGGGGGACTTTGAAGCAGTTCATCGAAGACAACAGAGCAGAGCTATTTGCTTTAACCGCGCGCGATGCAGTTGCCGGAGAGTTGGTGAATTCAGTTTATAGTGCTCAGACGCCAGATAAATTGTTCGATATTCGTATGATAACGGTTGAGGCTGACACGACCAGCGGCACAGTTGCAGAGGCCAAGCAATTGGGCATCCTGATCGACCAGTTCAAAACAGAGCCGGATGGTTGGTACGATGACGTTCTAATCGCCAAAATGATTGGCATGGCCAAGCGCACGGGCGATGTGATCCGAAATCCGGTTTCCCTCAAACAGATGTCGTTCGCCCAAGACAATTTCTGGACCAGTCACTTTGGCGGAATATATGTGTTTCGAGGGGTTGCGCATCCTGCTGCGATTACTGCGGCACCAAAGGAAGAGCTTGGCAAATTGCCGATCCCTTTTACGTTTGACTTCAACGACCGGTCCGCGATCGCGAAATTCCTATCTCTCAATAAGCTGGTAGAACCTATCATGGAGGCGCGCGGCGTCGATTCCGCCGCAATCATTCGTCAGAAAATGGACTTTATTGTCATGTCGGTTGCCACCGAGATGAAGGAAGAATTGACTGGTGCGACCCGCCGCGACTTGCGCCGGATGGGACGCCAATATGCCGACAAACTGCCAGAAGCGTGGCAGGGATTGGCAGAATTGCTGCGCTGGGCCGAAGAAGACGGCCCTTGGCCTGTAATCACGTCAGAGCATCCAGCCTATTTCTATACTTTGCGCGCGCGTGCGCATGTAGATGCAGACCTTGTGAATATGCTTTTGGCTGAACTGTCTCCGCTTGATATTCGCCAGCTCTTTATTTGCCACAAAGAGGCGTTTTATGCGGCCTACGCAAGCTGGCCGGATGAAAAGCGCGCCTATGTCGTTGATTTTCTTGACCGCGAGTACCAGGTCGATAAGGCAGGGACGCGCGAGGCGTTATTCGGACATGAGGGGTCTATGTTTGATATGCCTTCCGTGCCACATAGTGGATCGCAGCGCGATTTGATTGCGCGCGTTGGCCCTTGGGGCGCTGTTTCGCGAAGGAGTAACTGATGGGATTTATCAAACTTGTTGTGTTCGGCTTTATCGGACTTAGCATTATTTATCTGTCCGTTTCAGTCTATTCG
This sequence comes from Yoonia sp., assembly GCF_017854415.1. Classification (GTDB taxonomy): domain Bacteria; phylum Pseudomonadota; class Alphaproteobacteria; order Rhodobacterales; family Rhodobacteraceae; genus Yoonia. The sequence goes on from NZ_JAFMHR010000002.1 coordinate 49,668, forward strand.
CGGTCGGTCCGCAAGGAACGCCTTGAAGACAGGTTCGATACTGAAAATCCGGACGGTGGAACGCCCGGCGCACGTGAGACCTTTATTACCGAAGGTATGGTGGCCTATAATAGTTCTATCCGGCCAAAGCTGATTGGGTTGGTCTATGTTGTGCCTACGGTTGTGATTGGCGCAATCATCTACACAATCAACGCAAACTAAGGACATCACTATGCAGCGTTTCAAAACGATTCTTCGTGTCACTGCCTTTTTGGTGATTGGCAGCTTTTTCCACTACGTTTTGCCGCAGCATGACGTCGTAAAGGTCACTTCGACCGAGATCATTCGCACCGATTTCAGCTCTTTGAACCGCATTTTTTATGCGCAGGCAGACTCGGGTGCTTCAGAGCAACCGACACGGGACTTGCGCCTGATCAATACACAAAAGCAAAAGACGTTTTTGTTGGGCTTTTTGCCGCGCGACACGTCCGGCGTGATGGTTTACCGCAATGAGGACACAGGCTGGATCTGGCCGCCCTATTTCAAGTTCGATAGCTCTGATTTGCAGGCAGAGGCCGCGAACTTGGCGCGCGGTGACGAGTGGGCCGTCGTGACGCATTATGGCTGGCGGATCCGCTGGGCGAGCATCTATCCAAACGCTGTTGGCGTGAGGACGATCTCTGGACCTGAAGTCACGATTATTCCGTGGTTCAATATTTTCTTCTTCGTGTTTTTGATGGTCGCACTTGTTTTCATCCGTGCCATGTGGCGCCAGTTCCGCGAGCGGTCCGTTGATCCGCTATTGGATGCGGCGGGGCATGAATTTGACGAGGTGCAGGCGAGTGTCGCCGCGCGCAAAGGTCGATTGTCGCGTTGGATTGATACTTGGCGTAGCAAAAAGTAGGGGCTTTGCCCCCGGCGCTGCGCACCTCCCCCAGGATATTTTTTCTCGGAAGAAGGCCTATTCGCCGTAGGGAATCCAGATGTTTTTGACCTCTGTTGCGGCGGTAAGGTATTCCTTCGTGGTCGGGGATAATGCTTGACCGTTGTTGACCCATGTCCGTTTGAGGTTGCCTGCGCTGGCTTTTTCAATTTGGGCTGAAAGGTCAGTGCTAGAGAAGGACCAGATGGCATCGATATCAAGGTGCTTGGCCAACGTTGGAGCGAGTTGCGCATGGCTGCCAGTGATGATGTTCACGACGCCCGCAGGCACGTCCGAGGTTTCGAGCACTTGATAGAAATCTGACGCGGCCAAGGGGAAGGGCTCGCTTGCGACAAGGACCACGCGGTTGCCCATCGCGATGGCAGGGGCCATTGCGTTGACCAGTCCAGCAAGGGGGGCTGCATCATCACATAGCACGCCAATTGTGCCGACAGGTTCTTTCATTGCCAACGCGACCCCGCGAATGGGAACGCCGTGCGCTTGGCCGTCATATTTGTCTGCCCAAGCCGCATAGGTGAACAATGTGCGGATCGCGGTTTCTACTTCGTCTGCACCGGATCGTTTGCCTGTCATGTTGTTGATGCGGGTCGCGAATTCGTCCGTCCGTGCTGATAGGTTCTCGGCGATGTAGTAAAGGATTTGAGCGCGCAGATGCCCTGTGGTTTTGGACCAGCCCTTTGCCGCATTACATGCTTCAACCGCGTTGCGGATGTCTTTGCGGTTGGCGACTGACGTATGCCCCAACAGTTTACCACGCGGGCTAAAGACCGGATTGGAGTAGCCTCCATCTGGGCGTGATTGTTTGCCGCCGATATACAGTTTCGCGGTTCGGTCGAGTGGATCGGCAGGGTGGCCGTCTTGGGTCGTGAACGCTTCGATTTTCTCAAGCGGTTTATGCGTGCCTTTTGGTTTGGTGTAACCCGCAAGACCTTCCCAGCCGCCTTCGCGTCCAAAGCCGCTTTCGCGTACGCCGCCGAAACCGGCGGCCGCGTCCATCATGTTCGTGCCGTTGATCCAGACGATGCCCGCGACCAGTTTAGGCGCGATATCCAAAGCCAGATTAATGTTTTCCGACCAGACTGATGCCGCCAATCCATAGCGTGTATTATTGGCAATTTCGACCGCCTCGGACGGTGTCCGAAAGGTTGTCGCTACCAGTACTGGGCCAAAGATTTCTTCCTGCATCAGGGTCGATGCGGGTGACAAACCTGTGATTAATGTCGGCGGGTAGAAGCAGCCTTCGGGCGCTTTGGTCTGATAGATTTCGCCTTCGGTATTCGCGTCCACCATCTTGGTGATCTGCGCCAATTGGACAGGGTCCACGATCGCACCCACATCGATGCATTTGTCCAAAGGGTCGCCGATACGCAGCCCGTCCATGCGGGATTTCAGCTTGGTATAGAATTTATCTGCGATCCCTTCTTGGACCAGCAGGCGTGACCCTGCACAGCAAACCTGGCCTTGGTTGAACCAGATTGCATCCACTAGACCTTCGACGGCGGAATCGAGGTCTGCATCCTCAAACACGATGTAGGGGGATTTTCCGCCCAGTTCGAGGGACAGTGCCTTGCCGCTACCTGCGGTGGCTTCGCGGATTTTGCGGCCAACCTCTGTTGACCCCGTGAAGGCGATTTTGTCGACGTCAGATTCTACCAGTGCAGCCCCTGTTTCGCCGTCACCAGTGATGATGTTCACGACACCGGGCGGCACACCTGCCTCTGTACAGATTTCGGCGAAAATCATCGCTGTGAGTGGCGTGTATTCTGCGGGTTTCAAGACAACGGTGTTGCCCATCGCCAAGGCAGGCGCGATTTTCCATGCCAGCATCAGCAGTGGAAAATTCCATGGGATAATTTGACCGCAAACACCCAATGCTGCGCGGTCCGGCAGTTCGGCTTTCATTAGTTGGGCAAAGCCCGCGTGATGGTAGAAGTGCCGGATTGCCAATGGCACATCAATATCGCGGCTTTCGCGGATCGGTTTGCCGTTATCAAGCGTTTCCATGACTGCCAGCAAGCGGCTGTGTTTTTGCATCAACCGCGCGATGGCATAGAGAACACGCGCGCGTTTATGGCCGGACTTTGCCCAAGCTGGCTGCGCTTTGCGTGCGGCAGCGACGGCCAAAGCGACCTCGTCGGCTGTGCCTTTGGTCACGCCCGCCAGCTTGACGCCTGTAGCGGGATTGGTTGTCGCGAAATCATCGCGGAGCGCGCCCCATTTGCCGTTGATGTAGTGGCCAGCGATACCGCCGCGATCTGCAAGCCACGCCAGCGCTTCGGCGCTGCTTTCGGGGGCAGGGCCGTAGTCCATGGTGTCAAAAATCTCTTTAATGGTCATGGCTTATCCAATCGCGTGCCGCCACTGGGCCGAATAGGCCCCCGTGACGTGATGTTCGAGTTGCCGTTCAATGTCGCCCAGCAAGCTGGATGCGCCAAAGCGGAAAAGGTCGGGTTGTAGCCAGCGGTCGCCCAGTTCGTCTTTGATCATGCTGAGGTAGACCAATGCGTCTTTGGCTTTTGAAATTCCGCCAGCGGGCTTGTAGCCAACTTTGATGCCTGTCCGGTCCTGGTAATCGCGGATTGCACGGATCATCGTTAGCGTGACTGGCAAGGTTGCGTTTACAGGCTCTTTCCCAGTCGATGTCTTGATGAAATCAGCACCAGCCATCATGCAGACCAATGATGCGCGGGCAACGTTGCGAAGGGTCCCAAGTTCGCCCGTCGCGAGGATCGCTTTTACGTGTGCATCACCGCAAGCGGCGCGCATTTCGCGCATTTCATCATAAAGTGCTTGCCAGTTGCCGGTCAGCACATGGCGGCGGCTGATCACGATGTCGATCTCTTGCGCGCCTGCGGCTACGCTGTCACCGATTTCGGCGATACGCAGGTGGAAAGGTGACAGGCCCGCGGGAAATCCGGTCGAAACCGCAGCCACAGGAATGTTCGTGCCTTGCAGTGCATCAACTGCCGTTGCGACCATATCGTGGTAAACGCAGATCGCACCTGTGGTCAGCCCCTCCATACCGAGGGCCTCCAGAATATGTTGCGAAACGGGTTGGCGTGCCTTGGCACATAAGCGCCGCACGCGCCCTTCGCTGTCGTCACCCGAGAGGGTAGTCAGGTCCATCAAACTAACGGCTTTGCAAAGCCATGCGGCCTGATAATCTTTTTTGACGCTGCGCCGTCCGGGTAAAGTTTGCGCCCGGCGTTCAATTGCAGACGTGTTGGCTTGCACCGCCATGACCCAATCAAGGTCAAGCGGCATGCCTTCGTTGCGTGCTTCATGAAGCTGCGGCAGTTGCTGCGTCGTCAGCGTTGAGGATTGGGTGGTTTGCAAGGGAGCCTCCTGCGGTACCGGATAAGGGTCGCACTTTGACTTTGTCTTGGCAAGTTTTGTCCAAATGGTCAAATTATTTTAACGGGTCACGCGGCGCATTGCCTGCGACCTCGCGTCAGTTGGGCTGAACGACGTCGCGCTGCAACTTTTGACGGTATTGCAAGGGGGTGACGCCATAAGCGGCCCGAAACAGCTTATGGAAATGCGACATGTTGGGAATACCGCATTCAGCGGCTATTTCACTGATCGCTTCGCTGTCAGTTGTTAGCGCACGGGCTGCATGGGTCATCCGAATGGTGTTCACGTAATCCGAAGGCGTCTGACCAAGGTATTTGCGCATCATCCGGCTGACATGCGGATGTGCTTTGCCTGCCTGTGCTACCAACCCAGCAGACCCTGCACGGAAAACTTCGGGATCATTTGCAGCAAGGCATGCTTGCGCAAGCCATGCCGGAACATCTGCTGCGAACGCTTCCGCAGTCAGGTCCGCGCAAAGTGGCAGCAGGAATGCTTCGGCGGCAAGAGTATCGCCCAAGCTACGTTCCAATTGAACGGCTGCATGGTTTAATGCCGCCAACTGCCGAATATCCCGATGGACTTGGACGGGGCCGGTTTTGGACCAAAACAGATGGCCGTTTACGCTGGGGTGCCGTTTGGCCAAAGACTTGATCGTCTGGGGATGAAAACAGATCGAGACTACTAGTGCATGTTCCCCACGCCCTTGCAGGGCATGTGTTTGACCGGGCTGGATGAAAACAACATCGCCTTCGGTCAGGGTCACGACTTTGCCCTCAAGATGATGACGTATCTTGCCGTTTTGCACCCAGACCAATTCAAAAAAGTCGTGGCCATGCAATGTCCGCGGGCGCGCAGTGGTTAGCGTTGCGCGCGTGAGGTGGGACTGGGCACCAGCTATTAGAATATCTTTGTGGCGAAGAATTTGCGTCATAAGTGCACTCTAGCACCGAATTTGCTGCACTGCAGCATGAAAATGTATCAGCTCGTGACAAACTGTACGTGTCAGGGTATCGCGTGGCCAACAAATCGCATGAGGTATGCCATGACTTTTGACCGTTCCATCAAGATCGCCCCGTCGATCCTATCCGCTGACTTCGCCAATTTCGGGGCCGAGTGCGAAGCCATCGAAGCGCAAGGCGCCGATTGGGTGCATGTTGACGTTATGGATGGGCATTTTGTCCCCAATATCACCTTTGGTCCAGCGATCTGCGCCGCGATCCGCCCGCATATCAAAGGCGTCATGGACGTGCATCTGATGATTTCGCCTGTTGATCAGTACATTGAAGGCTTTGCCAACGCGGGTGCGGACATCATTACTGCCCACGTTGAGGCAGGCCCGCATATCCACCGCACACTGCAAGCAATCCGCGGTGCAGGTGCAAAGGCGGGTGTCGCGCTGAACCCCGGCACACCTGCGTCATCAATTGAGACATTGCTTGATATGGTAGATCTGGTTTGCGTGATGACAGTGAACCCCGGTTTTGGCGGGCAAAAGTTCATAAACAGCCAAGTCGAAAAGGTACGCGAGCTGCGCGCGATGATCGGTGATCGTCCAATTCATATCGAGATTGACGGTGGTGTCGATCCGACCACTGCGCCCTTGGTTGCAGCGGCTGGTGCGGATGTACTGGTGGCAGGATCTGCGGTTTTCCGTGGCGGGTCTGTCAGCAACCCTGCGCCATACGGTGAGAATATTCGCGCAATCCGGGCTGCTGCGGAATAATCACGCAAAGAAAAGCCCCCTGAGCTTTGTGCTAGGGGGCTCAATTCCGTCTTAAAAGTCGACTTCGATCGCGATGCCTTGCGCAATCGCCAATTTCACGATGCTTGCTGCAACCGCAAGATCCTGCAGGCCGACACCTGTGCCGTCAAACAAAGTGATTTCGTCGTCTGACGTGCGCCCCGGATGCGTGCCATTGATGACCGCACCCAATTCGTTCACGTCGCTTTGCTTGATCAAACCTGCGGCAATGGCATGCTGCGCCTCGCCGATGCTGATGGATTGCGCGACTTCGTCGGTGAAAACGGTTGCTTGCGCAAGAAGTGCTGTTTCAAGCTCTTGCTTGCCCTTTGTGTCAGTCCCCATGCAGGCAACATGTGTGCCCGGGCTGATATGCTTGGCCATGACTGTGGGGGCAAAGGTCGACGTGATCGAAATCACGACATCGGCTTCGACCATGCCCTCTAGCGCGACCGCTTCAAAAGGCACGCCAGCTTCATTTGCAATCTTTTCAATGTTGGGCAGCATTTCTGGATGATAGTTCCAGCCGATGACTTTCTCGAACTCACGTTGCTCAAGGGCAGCACGCAACTGGAATGTCGCCTGATGACCTGCGCCAACCATACCCATGACTTTCGCGTCTTTACGGGCCAAATGCTTGATCGAAACAGAGGACGCCGCAGCCGTCCGCAACGCCGTCAGCAGATTACCACCGACCATTGCGCTGACCTTGCCGGTATCGGGATCAAACAGGAAAACCGTGGACTGGTGGTTGATCGCCCCATGCTTTTCCATGTTGTTTGGCCAGTATCCACCAGCTTTCAGACCAAGCGCCATGCCCGCCTTGTCGAACCCGCCTTTGAAGCCATAAAGCGCGTTTTCATAGCCAATCGCTTCGCGGATAACCGGAAAGTTGTAGGCGTCGCCTTTGGACATTGCGGCGAACACATTTTCAACGGCTGTAAACGCATCGGCGCGTGTTAGCAGGGCTGCGATCTCTTTTTCAGGGACAATATACATCGTGGTTTTCCTTGCAAAACGGGCCGGTCTGAACGACCGACCCTGACTTCTTTTTTCCTAAGTAAACTTCCCCCGGAGGGTCCGATGCTTAGTATGCTTTACCGCGTGCAGATACGGGCCACAGCGTTTCGACCTTGCCGTTGCGCACACCGACGTACCAGTCATGCACGTTGCACGTCGGGTCACAGTGACCTGGAACCAGCTTGAGCTTGTCATTGACCTTCAACACACCGTCGGGGTCAGCAACAACGCCGTGCTCGTCCGAACATTTGACATATTCGACATCGGTGCGGCCATAGATCGTTGGCAAGCCACTATCGACGGACTGCGCTTTGAGGCCCGCATCAACGATAGCTTTGTCGGCCTTTGCGTGGCTCATCACGGATGTCAGGATGAACAGCGCGTTCTCCCACTCGCCTTGGTCGATGCGGTTGCCGTCCTTATCAAGGATACGGCCATAGTCGGCGTCCATGAAGGCATATGACCCACACTGCAATTCGTTGAAAACGTTTGACTCACTCTCAAAGTAATATGAACCAGTGCCGCCACCGCCAACGATGTCGCACTCAAGCCCAGCGGCTTTCAGCAGGTCGACGCTTTCACGTACTTGTTCAATCGCGATTGCGGTTTTGCCCTGACGGTCCTCATACGAGTCCATGTGCTGCATGGCACCTTGGTAGGCTTGGATGCCCGCAAACTTGAGGCCCTCTGCCGCGTCGATTGCAATCGCAAGATCAACAACCGGCTGACCAAATTGCACACCGCAACGGCCTGCGCCTACGTCGATTTCAACAAGACATTCGATCTGCGTGCCATGCTTCATTGCAGCAGCTGACAAGTCTGCCACGTTGTCGATATCGTCGACGCAGCAGATAGCGCGTGCGCCTAGCTTCGGCAGACGTGCCAAACGGTCAATTTTTTCCGGCTGGCGTACTTGGTTGGAAACCAGCACGTCCTTGATGCCACCACGTGCGAACACTTCGGCTTCGGATACTTTCTGGCAGCACACACCGACAGAACCACCCAGCTTTTCTTGCAGCAGCGCCACGTCGACAGATTTGTGCATCTTGCCGTGCACGCGGTGACGCATGCCGTGTGATTTTGCGAAATCACCCATCTTTTTGATGTTCCGCTCTAGCGCGTCCAGATCAAGCACAAGGCAAGGTGTCGCAATATCGGCTTCGTCCATACCAGGCAGGGCAGGCACGTCGTAGCCGACTTCGAGGTCTTTAAGATTGCTCATATCGTTCATGGTCTTCTCTCCCTTTAACCTTGCATCCAAGGTAGTTTGTCGAGGTCTACGTTACCGCCAGTTACGACGACGCCAACGCGTTTGCCTTTAAAAAATTCACGGTTCTTGATGATGGTGGCCAGCGGCACGGCACAGCTAGGTTCCATCACGATCTTCATGCGCTGCCACGTCAGTTTCATTGCGTCGATGATTTCCTGCTCGGAGGCAGTAAAGATTTCGGTCACATGGTTGCTGACAAAGTGCCACGTCAGGTCCTTCAAAGGAACCTTAAGGCCGTCCGCAACCGTCACAGGCGCATCATCAGCGATGATGTGACCCGCTTTAAAGCTGCGGTATGCATCATCAGCCTGTTCCGGCTCTGACGCAATGATCTGCACTTCGGGCGCAATGTTAGACAATGTCAGGCAAGTACCTGAAATCATGCCGCCACCGCCGATGGGCGCCACAACCATATCAAGTCCGTGACCGTGCTCTTCCTGCATTTGCTCCATCAGCTCTTTGCTGCAAGTTCCCTGACCCGCGATAACCCGAGGGTCATTATAAGGATGGACGAAATCCCCGCCTGTTTCAGCCTGAACACCAGCAAACACTGCTTCGCGCGAAGACGTCGACGGTTCGCATTCTGTGATGATTCCGCCATAACCTTTGACCGCATCTTTCTTTGCTTGCGGCGCAGTGCGCGGCATCACGACGTTACACGGAATGCCCCTGCGACCTGCTGCGTAAGACAGCGATAGCGCATGATTGCCGGATGAATGTGTGCAAACACCTTTGGCAGCTGCTTCATCAGATAACCCAAAAACCGCATTGGAAGCGCCACGTACTTTGAACGCGCCGGCCTTTTGAAAGTTCTCGCATTTAAAGAACAGTTCTGCGCCAGTCAGTTCGTTCAGGTACGTCGACGTCAGCACAGGCGTGCGGTGAATGTAGGGTTTGATACGTTCGTGGGCTTCGATCACGTCTTGGTAGGTCGGGATATACATTTCGTGGCTGTCCTTCATTTACGCTACAACTTTGAGCGGAACAGAGATGCTGCCGCGGTAGTATTCCTGTGCTGCCGCAACACCAGAGCCGAGTTTGATGTCGAGGCCCAAGTCAACCATACACATTTCTGCGGTGGCGATACCGGATAAAGCCATCACGTCTGTCATGCTGCCCAAGTGACCGATGCGGAAGACCTTGCCTGCAACTTCTCCAAGGCCAGTGCCAAAGGCGACGCCGTATTTTTCTGCGGCAAGCGACACGATGTCAGTTGCGTTGAAACCTTCTGGTGTCTTGATTGCGCTGACTGTGTCTGAATACAGATCAGGCGAAGCTGCGCAAAGCTCAAGGTCCCAAGCGTGGATCGCTGCACGAATACCGGATGCAATCCGTGTATGACGCGCAAAAACGTTATCAAGTCCCTCTTTCAGCAGAGTTTCGGTCGCCAAAAGCAATCCGTTCATCAAGCCAACAGGTGGTGTGTAAGGGAATGCGTTCGCGTTGTAGCCCTTCGTCATGTCGTTGATGTCAAAGAACGTGCGCGGCAGACCCGCAGTTTTGGTGGCATCAACAGCACGCTGGCTAAAGCCAACAATCGCCAGACCCGCAGGCAACATGAAACCCTTTTGCGATCCGGTTACGGCAACATCTACGCCCCATTCGTCAAAGCGAAAGTCCATCGATCCGATCGAGCTTACGCCATCGACGAACAACATGGCAGGGTGCCCCGCCGCATCCATTGCGCGGCGCACGGCTGCGATGTCGGACTTTACACCAGTTGCAGTTTCATTGTGTGTGGCCAGAACTGCTTTGATCTTGTGACCTTTGTCAGCTGCCAAAATCTCTTCGTAGCGATCGGCAGGCAGGCCGTGGCCCCAGGGAGTTTCAACGATTTCGACGTTCAAACCGTGGCGCTGACACATGTCAATCCAGCGGTGGCTGAACATGCCGTTACGTGCGGCCAATACGGTGTCGCCAGCGGACAATGTATTGGTCAGCGCTGTTTCCCAGCCGCCAGTTCCAGTCGATGGGAAGATGAACACTTCGGCAGTTTCGGACTTTAAGATTTCTTGAACGCCGGCGCGGGCTGGGTGTAGAATTTGACCAAACAAGGGTGAGCGATGGTCAATCGTTGGCATATCGCAGGCTTTGCGAATGGCCTCGGGCATATTCGTTGGGCCGGGTATAAATACTGGGTTCTGAAAACTCATGGTCCGTTCCTCCATTGGATTGAGCCTGTTCTGGCAGAGGTCAGCGCGCCACTCAATTTTTTTGAAATTATTTTTCAAAAGGTGATTTAGGTATAAATTTGTTTGTTGTCAGGGGCTTGTATTTTTCATAAAGTGAAATCGAATTTCAAAATTGGAAATATTCATGCAAGATGACGTAAAGCGCGGTCGCGGCAGGCCCAAAGCGTGGGACGACAAGGGCACGCAGAATACCATCAAGTCCCTTGATCGGGCGCTAGAGGTCTTGGTGCAGTTAGGCGAGATGCAGGGAGGCACGTTATCGCAAGTCGCAGGCGCGCTTGATCAGTCACCTGCAACGGTTTACCGCGTTCTGACCACTTTTCAGGGGCGCGGCTTTGTAGACTTTGACGAGCAAACCCAAGTTTGGACCATTGGACCCGCTGCATTCTTAACGGGATCTCAATTCTTGCGGCGCACATCATTGGTGGAACGCGCTCGCCCGATTATGCGCGAACTGATGGAAGCGACAGGTGAAACGGCGAACCTAGGGATCGAGCGTGACGGGATGGTATTATTTTTGGGGCAAGTCGAAACCCACGCAACAATTCGTGCCTTTTTTCCACCCGGAACTGCGTCAGCGATGCATGCGTCGGGCATAGGTAAAGCTTTGCTCTGCCGGATGGATGACAAACGCCAAAGACAGGTCTTGGCGGCCAGCCAGCTGGAACAATACACGCCCTTCACCCTGACTGATCCAGAAGCAATGATCGCCGATCTGCGCGCATCCAAGACGCGCGGATACGCCGTGGACGCAGAAGAGCGCAACATCGGAATGCGCTGTATCGCAGCACCCGTGTTCAACGTATTCGGAGAGGTCGTCGCCGGTATTTCAGTCTCTGGCCCAACAACGCGCATCACCGAAGACCGTATTGATGCGCTTGCTGCGCATGTGATGGACGCGGCCGCGCGTTTGACCCGTGCGATTGGCGGTAACAACCGTCCCGCGTGATCGGCCTAACGTTTGGTCGAGCGAATAGCGCTGTTCTTATAGTTGGGATCATCCACAATCGGGTGATCGACAGTGCGGTCGTGCAGGTCTGTGAATGCAGGCCTTGGTTGCGAAATCCGTGCCCAAAGTCTGCGCGCAAAGAATTGCAAAATAACTACAATCAGAAAGAACGCGCCAAGTGCGGACAAAATCGACCACATGTCCACCATGATGCACGCGCCATCTGCACCAAAAACAATGGCGTAAAGGATGCTGACTGTCTGAGTGCATGCGTCGAACACGGTGTGTGCCTCGTTGATTTAGGGCATCTTAGCAGCGTCTGATTTCAAGAGCAAAGGTAGCGTCGCAGAAAGGCCGCGACAGTGCGTTATTCTGCATGACTTTCGCACAATCGGTTCTTAGGGTTTTGCTTGTAACACCTGACCGGAGATCGCGATGCAGTTTGGCCTTACCGACGAGCAACAAATGATTGTGGATACCGTCCGTAGTTTTGTTGAGAACGAGATCTACCCTCACGAGGATGCGGTCGAACGCAGTGGCGAGGTGCCGCAGGAAATAGCGGACGAGATCAAGCGAAAGACAATCGAACTTGGCTTCTACGCCTGCAACTTTCCCGAAGACGTAGGCGGCGCTGGCCTGTCCCACGTTGATTTCGCGCTTGTCGAGCGTGAATTGGGCCGTGGTTCAATGGCGTTGAACCATTTCTTTGGCCGCCCCCAGAACATTCTGATGGCTTGCAAAGACGATCAGGTTGATCGCTATTTGCTGCCCGCCGTGCGCGGTGAACGTATGGATGCGCTGGCGATGACCGAACCAGACGCCGGATCGGATGTGCGTGGCATGAAGTGTAGTGCCGTACGGGACGGGGGTGATTGGGTTTTGAACGGGTCAAAACACTTTATCTCCGGTGCGGACCACGCGGATTTCTTCATTGTTTTTGTGGCGACAGGTGTTGATGACACGCCGCGCGGCCCCAAAAAACGGATCACAACCTTTCTGGTCGATCGCGGCACGCCGGGCTTTGAGGTGCGCGATGGGTACGCTTCGGTCAGCCACCGGGGCTACAAAAACTGCATCCTTGATTTCGACAATTGCCGTCTGCCCGATGCCCAAGTGTTAGGCGAGGTCGATGGTGGTTTCGCTGTAATGAATGAATGGCTTTATGCCACACGCATCACGGTCGCGACCATGTCCGTTGGGCGTGCGCGGCGTTGTTTTGACTATGCGCTGAATTATGCCGCCGAGCGAAAGCAATTTGGCCAACCGATTGGCAAATTTCAGGGCGTCAGTTTCCAGATTGCCGATATGATTACCGAAATTGATGCCGCTGATATGCTGACCCTCGCCGCTGCATGGCGTCTTGACGAAGGGCTGCCCGCGAACCGTGAAATTGCATCTGCCAAGGTGTACGCGACCGAAATGCTTGCCCGCGTCACTGATGCGACGCTGCAAATCTACGGTGGCATGGGCCT
>NZ_JAFMHR010000180.1 GCF_017854415.1 Yoonia sp.
CCACCTGCAACGCAGCCACGCAAGCGCAGCGCATCGCCGCTTACATCCATCTTACCGATGTAAAGCTTGTTGTTGGACGGACGCCAAACTTGGCCCTCGTACGCGCCGCCACCTTGTGGCGCCATATCGATCACCAAGGTTTTGCCGATGTTCTCGGACTGGTATTCACCGTCCGCATTGAACGTCCGGCTGATCACGCCGCACACAGCCGGGCCGCATGGGGTGATCGTGATGTGGGCATAGGCCCCGTCGTCTACTTCGGTCTGCCACACGCCAAGTGCGGCATCTTGTGCTGAGGCCATTGTTGCAAAGGCTAATAGCGACGCCGCGATCATCAAAAATTTCTTCATACTCATTTCCTCCCTGAGTTCTGCGCAGACCATGCCAGCGGCAGTGCCATCCAATCAACAATGACGTGGGGTCGCGGCGATGCGTTGCAATTATCCGGCTGCTATGCATAAAAGCGGCAACTGCAAACAGGTGCCAAAATGATCCTTTATCCCGCCATTGACCTCAAAGACGGAAACGCTGTGCGGCTTGTGCATGGCGACATGGAACAGACAACCGTTTTCAACGAAGATCCCGCCGCTCAGGCCAAAGCGTTCGTAGCCGCAGGTTGTGAATGGTTGCATCTGGTCGATCTAAACGGTGCGTTTGCCGGTGAGCCAGTCAACGCAGCCCCGGTCGAGGCGATCTTGAAAGCCTGCGCGGTTCCAGCTCAATTGGGCGGCGGCATTCGCGATATGGCGACAATTGAACGCTGGTTGGACAAAGGTCTGGCCCGCGTCATCCTTGGGACCGTTGCGGTGGAAAATCCTGATCTGGTGCGACAAGCCGCCAAGGAATTTCCAGGCCAAGTTGCCGTCGGTCTGGACGCCCGCAACGGCCGCGTTGCGACACGCGGCTGGGCCGAAGAAACCGATGTGATGGTCACTGATCTGGCAAAATCATTCGAAGACGCCGGAATCGCCGCGATTATCTATACCGACATCCTGCGTGACGGGGCCATGAAGGGTCCCAACATTGATGCGACAGCTGAACTGGCGCGGGCTGTGAATATCCCTGTGATCGCGTCGGGTGGTGTGTCGTCGATGGCAGACCTTGCCGCTCTCAAAGCGACTGGGGTGATTTCAGGCGCGATATCAGGTCGCGCTCTTTATGACGGCGCGATTGATCTGAACGCCGCTTTAGCAGCACTGCGTTAAGTCATCATCTTGCCTTTTAAACTCAAAATCCCAAGCTTGCCGCGCGCGCGCCAGCAGCCTAGACAGAGCATATGCTAAAAACACGCATCATCCCCTGCCTTGACGTTGCCGAAGGACGCGTCGTGAAAGGCGTGAATTTTGTCGATCTGGTTGATGCGGGCGATCCCGTTGATGCGGCAATTGCCTATAACGCGGCAGGCGCAGACGAGCTTTGTTTTCTGGACATCATGGCGACCGAAGAGAACCGCGGTACGATGTTCGATTTGGTCACACGCACGGCAGAACAGTGCTTTATGCCGCTGACCATCGGGGGTGGCGTGCGGACGCACCACGATGTGCGCGCGCTGCTGCTGGCGGGTGCAGATAAGGTTAGTTTTAACTCTGCCGCTGTTACAAACCCTGATGTCGTTGCAGAAGCGGCCATGCGTTTTGGATCCCAATGTATCGTCGTGGCGATTGACGCGAAAACAGTGTCACCTGGCAAGTGGGAGATTTTCACCCACGGCGGGCGCCGTGCTACGGGTATTGATGCGGTGGCCTTCGCACGCACGGTGGTTGAAAAGGGTGCGGGTGAAATCCTGCTAACGTCAATGGATCGCGATGGGACCAAAGCGGGCTTTAATCTGCCACTCACACGGGCAATTTCAGACGCGGTGCACGTGCCTGTGATTGCCTCTGGCGGGGTTGGCACGTTGGATCACTTGGTCGAAGGCGTGACTTTGGGCGGGGCTTCTGCCGTTCTAGCGGCTTCCATCTTTCATTTTGGCACCTATACAATTGGCGAGGCCAAGGCCCATATGGCCGCGGCTGGTATCCCCGTGAGGCTGACATGACCCTACAAGACCTTGCCGACCTGATTGTGGCGCGCAAAGACGCCGACCCTGATAGCAGTTGGACCGCGAAATTGCTGTCCAAAGGTCCAGAGAAATGTGCCGAAAAATTTGGCGAAGAAGCAATCGAAGCGATCATCGAAGCCGTCAAAGGTGATAATGACAAACTAACGTCAGAAGCCGCAGATGTGCTGTATCACCTGTTGGTCATGCTAACCGCGCGTGGGGTCACGTTAGACGCGGTCATGGATGAACTGGCGCGCCGTCAAGGCACGTCCGGCATCGTCGAAAAAGCATCACGCGACTAGCAGGCGTTATCCGGTCCGGTGCAATGCCCAATCAAGGATATTTCGCGGCTTTTCGGGTTCGCGTGCCATAAGCTGGCGTTCAATTTCTTCTTGTTCTGCGATCGCTACGCGTTCAAGTTCAGCTAAACGCTGGGCTTCGGCCATAGCGCGGTTCTGCTCTTGTTTTCTGAGCTCTGCCTCGGTCGTTTCGCGGTTGAATTCGTCCACCCACGCCGGGCGGTAAGATTTTGGCTGCGGCACCGAAGCGACGGCTCTTGCGGGCTTTGCGCGTGGTTTTTGTGATGCATTCAAGACATGTTTGTTGGTTTCATGAACCAGCTCGCTGAGGGTCTTGCTGGCCATTCTCGCCTCAGGCATTTTCACCATCTTGACCTTCTTACTCTCAGTCTCGATCAGGCTTAGCCACCCACGAGCGGATGCGATCCGGTCCTTTGGCGGCACGCTAAGAGACTTGTCGATCGCCTCTAGAAAGTCGCGTTCATATTGCGTGAACCGCCCTGCCAGCGGCAGATAAGGATCGTGATCGTTATTGGTTAATGCGGCGACACGCTCTTGGCTGTTCGGTGGTGCTTCGCCGGAAATCAGGTGGTAAATCGTTGCGCCAAGCGCATACAGATCGCTGCAAGGCTGCTGCTGGCCACCTGCGATGTAGAATTCATGCGGAGAGTAACCGTCCTTGACCATCAACATCGTTGTGACGTCATTGGACTTCTTGCTGGCCTCTTCGCGGGCCGCACCGAAATCGATCAATGATGGGCTGCCCCATTTGTCGAGCAAGATATTATCAGGAGAAATGTCGCGGTGAAGCAAATCATTGCGGTGAATAAGGTCCATCGCATCAAGCGTTTTTACCAAGATATCGCGAATCTGGTCAGGGCTTAGCGGATCGCTGTCATCTTCAATGATGTCCAAAAGGTCGCGCCCGTGGATCAGATCAAGAACCATATACGCCGTCATGTTTTCTTCAAAAACCTGATGCACGCCGACAATGTTGGGGTGGCGCAGCTTTGCGATGCTGCGTGCCTCTAGCATGAACATGTCCACAGATTTGCGATGCTGCGCCTCGTAGCGGGCAGATGTGACGCGAACCTGGGCACCGAAACGACAGCAGAATGCTTCTGGGAAGCATTCTTTGATTACAACGTCGCGGTCCAGATAGATGTCTTTTGCAAGATAAGTGATTCCGAAGCCACCGCTGCCGATCTGTTCGTCGATCTTGAACTTACCGCCCAACAATTCAGTTCCCGCCGGCAACGCCTGGCCAAGAGCCTCGTAGGTATCGGAAAAATCGATGATTCTTGTTTCTTCCATGCGCGTATCCGTCTGTTCTAGGCGTGGGGAACAACATCAACTCGTCAGATAACTTGATTATCGTAGGGCCGCGTCATGTAACGAGTCAACGGTGAAGCATATGCAATTGAATCCATTGGCGGAATTTTGCGCACTGGCTCACAAGCTTGAAACATCAAAGCTTGGACGAAATAATTCCCGTCACAAATCCACCCATTCGCAGCTCACCAAATAGCCGCTGATATTCAATTTTCGGACAGCGGTCCTGTATTACGTCGACGCCGCGTGCCTGCGCCGTTGCTGTCGCTTGGTCATGGGTGACGCCGATCTGCATCCAAATGGTTTGCAAGGCAGGCCAACGTTCCAAGGATGCATCCACAATGTCCGGCACGGCCTCTGAACGCCGAAAAATATCAACCATGTCAACGTCGATGGGCACTTGCGACACATCGCCATAAACTGTTTCACCCAATAACGTTTGGCCCGCCAATCCCGGATTGATTGGAATGACACGAAACCCTTTAAGCTTGAGATAGCGGGCAACATAGAAGCTTGGTCGGATCTGGTTCGCAGACACACCGACAACTGCGACCGTTCTGGTTCGCTTGAGGATTTTACGTAAATGGTCGTCTGAATACTGCATGCCGGCATTCTAAGCAGACTTTATCCAATAAAAAAGCGCCCGGAGGGGGATCCGGGCGCAAGTGTTGGAACGAGGGGACAGTGAATTCAAAACGCGGATGTTCCAGAACGCGTCTTCTATAAACAGATAGTCACGTTTCGCGTGGATCAAAGACCGTTCAGCAAAACGTGAACGCAGTGCGGATCAATCGAAAACGTCTTCAACCACGTCTTCGATCACATCCCAAATCTCTGAGAGCCCGATTTAAAACTATTTGAGTGAGTTCAGTGGTTTGTGATTCTGTTCGGT
>NZ_JAFMHR010000040.1 GCF_017854415.1 Yoonia sp.
CGACCTGTTTGAGGTCAACGAAGCCTTTGCATCCGTCGTGTTGCGCTTCATGCAGGCGTTCGACGTCGACCACGACAAAGTCAACGTGAATGGCGGTTCCATCGCCATGGGCCACCCTTTGGGCGCCACTGGTGCGATCATCATCGGCACCCTGCTGGACGAGCTTGAGCGCACAGGCAAAAGCACCGGCCTTGCCACCCTTTGCATCGCATCCGGCATGGGTGCGGCCACTATCATCGAACGCGTGTAAGGAGTGTCTGATATGACTGATTTTACAATGACAACAGACGCTGATGGCGTCGCTACGATCCTTTGGGACACCATCGGCAAATCCATGAACGTCATGACGCTTCAGGGCTGGGACGATCTTGATGCACTTGTCGATCAAGTGCTGGCAGACGACACGATCAAGGGCGCTATCATCACATCCGGCAAACCGGGCAGCTTTGCTGGGGGCATGGACCTGAAGGTCATCGCGAAGATGAAGGAAATGGCAGGCGACAATCCAGCCAAGGGCCTGTTCGATGGCATCATGAACGCCCACCGCATCATGCGCAAAATTGAACGCGCAGGCATGGACCCGAAAACCAACAAAGGCGGCAAGCCGATTGCAGCAGCCCTGCCCGGCACGGCGCTTGGCATTGGTCTGGAAATCCCGCTTTGCTGCCATCGCATCTTTGCGGCTGATAACCCAAAGGCCAAAATTGGCCTGCCTGAAATCCTGATCGGAATTTTCCCCGGTGCTGGCGGCACAACACGTCTGTCGCGCAAACTGGGTGCGATGGGCGCATCACCTTTGCTGCTTGAAGGCAAAATGAACGATCCCAAGAAAGCTATGGCTGCTGGTGTCGTTGACGAAGTTGTGCCTGCTGACGAGCTGCTTTCAGCTGCGAAAGCGTGGGTTTTGTCCGAGCCGAACATCGTGAAACCATGGGACGAAAAGGCTTACAAAATGCCCGGCGGCGCACCGTACCACCCTGCTGGGTTCATGACCTTTGTAGGCGCCTCTGCGATGGTCAACGGCAAGACCCAAGGTGTTTATCCGGCAGCCAAAGCGCTGCTGTCTTCTGTCTATGAGGGTGCGATGGTTCCCTTTGACACAGCACTCAAGATCGAAGCCCGCTGGTTCACCAACGTCCTGATGAATCCGTCATCCTCTGCAATGATCCGTAGCTTGTTTGTGAACAAAGAAGCCTTGGAAAAGGGCGCAAACCGCCCCGAGGCTCCTGACCAGAATGTCAAAAAGGTCGGCGTCATCGGCGCAGGCATGATGGGCGCGGGCATCTCGCTGGTCTCGGCTTTGGCTGGCATCGAAGTTGTCCTGATCGACAGCACACAAGAAGCTGCTGACAAGGGCAAGTCCTACACCACGGCCCACCTTGATAGAGGCATGTCGCGCAAGAAGGTCACGCAAGAAAAGAAAGACGCTGTTCTTAGCCTGATCAATGCAACGACAGATTATGAAGCGCTCAAAGGGTGCGACCTGATCGTGGAAGCCGTGTTCGAGGATGTGGGTGTCAAAGCCGACGTCACCGCCAAGGTCCAAGCCGTGACTGGCGCTGATTGCATCTTTGCAACAAACACTTCGACCCTGCCAATCACCGAGCTTGCCAAAGCTTCGAACGACGCGGAAAAGTTCATCGGCATTCACTTCTTTTCGCCCGTGGACAAAATGCTGCTGGTCGAGATCATCAAAGGTAAGCAAACTGGCGATGTGGCTGTTGCCAAGGCGCTAGACTTTGTGCGCCAGATCAAGAAAACGCCAATCGTGGTCAACGACGAACGGTTTTTCTACGCCAACCGCTGCATCATTCCTTACATCAACGAAGGTATTCGGATGGTGAAGGAAGGTGTAGAGCCCGCCTTGATCGAGCACGCAGCGAAACTGCTGGGCATGCCCCTGGGACCGTTGCAACTGGTCGATGAGACGTCCGTCGATCTAGGCGTCAAGATCGCCAAAGCAACACGTGCTGCAATGGGCGACGCCTATCCTGACGGCGAAGTGGACGAAGTTCTATTCTGGATGTTCGACGAAAAACGTTTGGGTCGCAAATCCAACGCAGGCTTTTACAGCTACGACGACAAAGGCAAGCGCGGCGGTCTCTGGGAAGGTCTCGCAGCGCAGTATCCAGCAGCTTACGACCAGCCCGACTTGATCACCGTTCAGCACCGTCTGATGTTCGCTCAAACGCTCGAAGCAGTCCGCGCTTTGGAAGAAAACGTGCTGGAAGACATTCGCGAAGGCGATGTCGGTGCGATCCTTGGCTGGGGCTTTGCGCCTTGGTCAGGCGGCCCGTTCAGCTGGCTCGACATGATCGGCGCGCCTTACGCAGCAGAGCGTTGCGATGAGCTAACGGCGCAGTTTGGCGAACGTTTCAAAACGCCTGAACTGCTGCGCGAAATGGCTGCCAAAAACCAAGAATTCTACAAGCGTTTCGGGCCTACGGCAGCGGCTGCGTAAACAATTCTGGCGCATCCCGATGAGGGGTGCGCCAACAGATACCTTGTGGATTTTCATTAAAAGACAGCATCTTAGATCGTCTTTCCGATCCACGCGATAAAGTGCATTAACTTAGCATGGAAGCTAAGTATTTATGGCCGCTTCAACGCGATCACAGCCCCCGACACGACGATCAATACCATGCCAAACAACCCCAACGGCGCAACGGTTTGCCCCCATAGATACCAACCCCAAGCGCTGGCAAAGATCAAAAGCGAATATTCAAAGACAGCGACGTGACTGGCCTCGCCAATTTGGTAGGCACGAAAGATGCACATGATACCAATCAATGCACCAGCCGCCTGCACAAGCATCCAAAATAACAATCGTGCGTCCAGCGGCATCCAACCGCGTGTGGCAAACCCATCGGCGCCACTGCCAACGGATGGCAAAACCAAACATCCTACAGCCCCCATCGCAGCCAACACCACAAAGAACCCAGCACTCAGCGCAAGTGTCGCCTCGCCTTCACACCACGCTCGGGTCGCGACAGCCCCGATCGCGTAGAGCAACCCCGCCACGATCGGCAAGAATGCAACTAGGTTCAGATTATTTGGATCAGGACCGATCACCATCAACGCTCCAGCAAAGCCCAACAGGATTGCACAAATATGGACCGGGCCAATGCTCTTGCTCTGGAATATGGCCGCGATCAGGGCCACAAACAGAGGTGCAGTGAACAACCCCGCCACAACCACGCCAATCGGCAAAATCGCGAGGCATCCAAAATAAATCAACATCGAGGTCGCCTGAATGGCACTGCGCGCCAACACGGCCAGCGGTCTTTTTGGACGAACAACACCAAAACCAAACGCTGCAATCATGCCCATCACCGCAAGCACCATCACCCCGCGGACCAAGTGGAATTGCCATAGCGAACTATCTGCGGACACATAGGCCACGAAGTTATCGCTTAGACCCAGCGTCGCCATTCCAGCAAGTATCAGCAATGCAGCCTGGCGTGGGTCGGTTGTCTGAGACATCAAATGATCCTATTGCCGCAGTTTATGACTTCCAAAGGCACCAACTTGTCGCAATACTCAACCCTCAATGTGACGCAACACGCGGGAGGGCTGCATGGGCTGGATGCGAGACGAAACCGGATTGGGCAAACGGGCGGCAAACTATGTGCCGCTTACTCCGTTGTCACACCTGCAACGCGCGGCGCTTGTCTTCGCCAAACGCGAGGCGATCGTCTATGGCAAGACGCGTCTGACGTATGCAAAATACTACAGGCGGGTTTCACGGCTGGCCTCGGCGCTGGCAAAAATCGGTGTCCAACCTGGAGATGTTGTGGCCACGATATTACCTAATGTTCCCGCACAGGCAGAGGCCGCATTCGGTGTGCCGGCCTGCGGTGCCGTCCTGAACACAATCAACACCCGTCTTGACGTAGACACAGTCGCCTACATCTTCACGCATGGCGAAGCCAAAGTGGCCTTGGTGGATAGTCAGTTCATGCCTATGGCGATGGCTGCAGTCGAACAGATGGACGGCACGCCCCCCGTCATCATTGAAGTCCCCGACGATCAGGTCGGGGTACATGCGATTACGGACCAACAAAAATACGAAGATTTCCTCGCTCTCGGCGATCCCGAATTTGCCTGGGTACTGCCTCAAGACGAATGGGAAAGCCTCGCACTCAACTATACTTCCGGTACGACGGGGCGCCCCAAAGGCGTGGTGTATCACCACCGCGGGGCCTACCTTATGACGATGGGCACACCGATCAGCTGGGAGTTACCGCTGTTCTTGCGGTATCTACAAATCGTACCACTGTTCCACTGTAACGGCTGGAACCATACATGGATGATGCCTGCCTTGGGCGGCACGGTCGTGTGCTGTCGCGATGTATCCGCCAAAGCGATTTATGACGCTATCGGACTAGAAGGCGTAACCCACTTCGGCGGCGCTCCCATCGTCTTGAATCTAATCGTAAACGCCAAAGACGAAGATAAGCGCGCATTTGACCACACCGTCGAAGTGTTCACTGCAGGCGCACCGCCTGCGCCCGCAACGCTCGCGGCAATTGGTAAAATGGGCTTTAATGTCAAACAGGTTTATGGGCTGACAGAAACCTACGGGCATGTCACCGAATGCATCTGGGACAGCGACTGGGACACGCTACCAAGCGACGAACAGGCCGCCATCAAGGCCCGCCAAGGTGTGGCATTTCCGATGATGGAAGATGTCACAGTCGTGAACAAGCAGATGGGTCAAGTCGACCGCGACGGGGCCACTCAAGGCGAGATCGTGATGCGCGGGAACGCGGTGATGAAAGGCTACCTCAAAAACGCAGATGCCACAGAAAAAGCCTTTGAAGGCGGCTACTTCCATTCCGAGGACCTTGCGATCCAACATCCCGACGGATCTATCCAGATTTCTGATCGTGCCAAGGACATCATCATCTCGGGCGGCGAAAACATTAGCTCTGTCGAAGTCGAAGGCGCGCTGATGCATCACACAGCGGTCAACCTGTGCGCGGTCGTCGCCAAACCTGATGACAAATGGGGTGAAGTCCCCTGTGCATTTGTTGAGCTGAAAGACGGTGCACAAGCGACCGAAGCTGAAATCATCGCC
Source organism: Yoonia sp. (assembly GCF_017854415.1). Classification (GTDB taxonomy): domain Bacteria; phylum Pseudomonadota; class Alphaproteobacteria; order Rhodobacterales; family Rhodobacteraceae; genus Yoonia. The sequence continues at coordinate 5,081 of NZ_JAFMHR010000040.1, forward strand.
TTTACGCGCGAACGGCTGGCAGGCTTCAAATGCCCCAAGCGGGTGGTGTTCCAAGAACTCCCCAAAACCTCCACCGGAAAAATCCAAAAATTTGAACTGCGCAAACAAGCCAAAACACTCTAACGGTTGCGGGTGCATGTCCCCGCAACCAACTACTTTCCCCCAAGAAACTTCCCCCAAAGGGTCCGGCGACCACAACAAAAGACCACCCACCGGCGATCTTTCCCAGATGACAATCCAAACCCTTCCAGCTACCTTGTGAAAAAAGGCAGTTGGGGCAAATGACAGCACTCGATCGATATGTGCGATTGGAAAGTGACGCGCTCTGGCGCGCCAGCCCCGATGCGCAACGACGCGATGTGACGATTGCTTTCGGGGATGCGACACTGGTCATTACAGACAGCGCCGAGCGTCCGCTGGCACATTGGTCGCTCCCAGCGCTGATCCGGCAGAACACCACCGACACACCCGCAATCTATGCCCCGGACGAAGCAGCAAGCGAGCTGCTAGAAATCAGCGACCCGATGATGATCGAGGCGATCGAAGAGGTCAGCAAAGCGCTTGCTAAATCGCGACCACAACCGGGCAAGTTGCGGCATCGGCTGACAGCTGGGCTTATCACGATCACGATATTACTCGGGGTATTTTGGCTTCCCAATGCTTTGACGCGGCAAACACTGGCCGTCGTCCCGTTGCCCAAACGCATCGAAATCGGGACCGCCATGCTGGGCCATATGCAGATCAAGACGGGCCAAGCTTGCCTGTCCAGACACGGCAGTTCTGCTGCCAGGCGCCTTGCCCAGCGCCTTTTCGGTCCAGAAACCACAGCGCAGATCATCATTGTGCCAAGCTTGAACCAAGCGGCGCTCGCCCTGCCCGGTGGCTTGATTGTCGTAGATGCAGGTATTTTGCGGTTCTCTGACGATCCAGCAACCGCTGCGGGTTTCATCCTCGCCAGCCGCGCGGCTATCGTGCATGCAGACCCTCTTGAAAATCTACTCACCCAAGAAGGGCTTGGTACCACGTTCCGGTTGCTGACCACTGGCAGCATCCCCGATGATATTCTTAATCAAAACGCACAGAATCTTATCACCGCCCAAGCGCCGATACCTAACGCAGATACCTTGCGCGACATGTTGGCTGCCGCGCAAATCCCCCAAGGGCCCTACCGCGCCGCAACTGACAGGCGCAGCGGAAACACGCCAGACCTTGGCACTGACCCTATGGCGGGTCAGCAAGTTCCGCTGATCTTGAACGACAGCGACTGGGTGACCTTGCGCAATATCTGCAATAGCTGAACACTACTTGGTGCCAAACATCCGGTCGCCAGCATCCCCCAATCCGGGAACAATATAGCCTTGCGCGTTCAGGTGGCTATCAATAGCAGCGGTCACAATCGGCACGTCAGGATGCGCCTCTTTCATCCGCGCAATGCCTTCGGGTGCTGCCAAAAGACACAAGAACCGGATGTTCGTAGCCCCCGCTTTCTTTAGCAAATCAATTGCCGCAACTGATGAATTTCCCGTCGCCAGCATCGGATCAACAGCAATCACCAAACGGTCCTGCAATTCGGTCGGCACCTTGAAATAATACTGGACCGGCAGCAGCGTTTCTTCATCGCGGTACAAACCAACAAAGCCCACACGGGCCGACGGGATCAGTTCCAAAACTCCGTCCAGCAATCCGTTGCCCGCCCGCAAGATCGATACGAGTGCCAGTTTTTTGCCGTCAATGACAGGCGCGTCCATCGGCTCCATCGGTGTTTCAATCCGGCGGGTTGTCATTGGCAACCCGCGTGTGACCTCGTAAGCCAGCAACTGGCTGATTTCGCGCAATAACTGGCGAAACACTGCGGTCGAGGTATCCTTTTGCCGCATCAGTGTCAGCTTATGTTGCACCAGTGGGTGCGTGACGTGGGTGACGTGATCATTCATTGTGCAGGCTCCAACCTTTTGGCCACGCGGGCGCGGGTGTCTTCATCGCAAAAGGCGGCAGCCAATGCTGTTTCGTTAATCGCGCGGAAATCATCCTCGGACCACCCGAAGGTGCGGTGCAACATCTCGTATTCTGCGGTCATCGTGGTGTGAAAGAACGGTGGATCGTCGGTGGAAACGGTCACTTTCACGCCCGCATCGCGCAGTTTAACGATCGGGTGCGCATCCCAGCCACCCACGGCTTTCAACACGACGTTTGATCCAGGGCAAACTTCTAGCACGATGCCTCTTTCGATAATTTCATCAAGCAGCGCATGATCATCAATCGCTCCGATCCCGTGCCCAACCCGCGCAACACCCAGATCGCGGATCGTCTCAGCGACCATCGCAGGCCCACCCCATTCACCGGCATGGCAGGTCAACGGCAGCCCTGCTTCACGCGCCATGTCGAAACTATAGCTAAAGTCAGCAGGACGCCCGGCCATTTCACCGCCCGCCATGCCGTAGCCAGTAATGAAATCGCCAAAGGTTTCAGCCGCGCATTTCGCTGCAGGCTTACAGGCCTCGGGTCCAAAGTGGCGAATGCCCGTGACAATGCCCTTAAGGGTAATGCCGAACTTTGCTTCTGCCTCGTCTGCGGCTTCAACCATCGCAGCAAGATACTCTTTCCAAGCCGCCAAGTCGCCGCCACCGCAAAAGTCAGGCGATACAAAGGTTTCCATATAAACCACACCATGTGCCGCAGTTTCTTCGAGTACTGCCATCGTCAGGCGGCGAAAATCCTCGGGGCTTTGCAGTGTTGTACAAGCGGCCTCATATACCTGCAAAAAGTGATCAAAATCACGAAAAGCATATCCACCGTTTCGGTCGAAAATCTTGCTGATATCAAGTTTCTTTTCCGCAGCTAGCCCGCGTATAAAGCTGGGCGGTGCGCAGCCTTCCAGATGGGTGTGCAGCTCAATTTTGGGAATGGATTGAAAACTCATAGAAAGCTCTTTCCTTGGCCTGCGTATGGCACATCAAGATGTTCTGCGATACTGGCCGCAACATCCGTAAAACTCAAATGACCCAGCGCCTTTGACCCGATACCGTGCACCAGAACCGGTACCCGCTCGCGGGTGTGGTCGGTGCCGGACCACGTAGGGTCATTGCCATGATCCGCGCTGACGATCAACAGATCACCGCTGCGCATTTTCGGCAATAGCGCCGCCAGTTCATGATCGAACCACGCCAGATGCCCGGCATAGCCCGCAGGATCACGCCGATGTCCATATTCGCTGTCAAATTCCACCAGATTGGCAAAGACGAACGACCTATCTTCCGCCTCCTCGACCAGATCATTGATATGCCGCATCAAGTCGACATCGCGCCCTTTGCGCAGATCATCGATACCGCGCATCGAGAAGATATCGCCTATTTTTCCAACGGCGTACACCTTCCGGCCTGCATCATGGACGTAGTCACAGATCGTCGGCGCAGGTGTGGCAATCGCAAAGTCCTTGCGGTGCGCCGTGCGTTTGAAATGACCGACATCGCCAGTAAATGGTCGGGCGATGACGCGGCCCACTTTCATGTCGTGCAAAATAGGCGCGATGTCTTTGCAAAGCTTCAGTAAACGCTCAAGTCCGAACGCCTCTTCATGCGCCGCAATCTGCAACACACTGTCCGCAGAGGTATAACAAATCGGCCAGCCCGTCTTAAGGTGCGCCGCGCCCTCTTGTTCTATCACAACAGTACCAGAGGCGTGGCGGTTGCCCAAAATCCCTTCCGTTCCCGCAGCCGCACAAATCTGCGCGGTCAATTCCGGCGGAAAAGCAGGATCAGTATCCGGAAACGTGTGCCAGTCCCACGGCACAGGAACACCGGCCAATTCCCAATGTCCCGACGGTGTGTCCTTGCCGCGCGATACTTCGGTCGCAGCGCCCCAAGCGCCGGTTGGCACGGCATCCAAACCAGCCGCAGCCGTCCCAGAGGCCAATTTGACCGCAGCCCCAAGGCCCAGCGCGTCCATTGCCGGCACCTCTAGATCGACAGCGGCAGCAATATGACCCAGCGTATTTGCACCCGTGTCTGGCAAAGTCCCGTTAAAAAACTGGTCCGCATCCGGTGCGCCGCCAATTCCCACACTGTCAATCACGATCAAGAAAGCACGCGCCATTCAAGTGATCCCTTCGATAATAAGTGGCCCTCGCGGGCGGTCCTCGCCGATTGTGATCGCAGATTGCACGGCCTTCGCTGCCTCTACTGCGCTATCCTCATCAGCGGCATGCAGGACGCACAGCGGATCGCCACGGTTCACATAAGTGCCCAAACCGATCATCTCTGCCAGCCCTACGGATGGATCAATCCGGTCGGTCTCAACACGACGTCCGCCACCAAGACCGACAACCACCAAACCCAGTGCCTCACCATCAATCGCCGCGACATAACCCGCCTTTGGGGCCGTCACGTCGCCCACAACGGGGGCTTTGGGTAGGTGTGTGTGCCAATCGTGCGCCATATCGGGTGGACCGCCAAGGGCTGCGATCATATGAGCGAAACGCTCCATCGCGGCACCAGAGGACAGCGCATCTTTCACGCGCGCACCCGCTTCTGGTCCATGCTCGCCCTGCATCATCAAAAGCTGTGCACAAAGGGCGACAGTCAACTCATAAAGACGTGGGGCCACCGCCGTATTGCCGGCCAAAACCTCCATACAAACCGCCACCTCAAGCGCATTACCAAGTGCTGGTGCCAGCGGTTCGTTCATATCGGTAATCAACGCCATTGTAGGACAGCCCGCCCCATTGGCTGTGCTGACCAACGCCTGTGCCAAGGATTTCGCATCGTCGTGCGTTTTCATAAACGCGCCCGACCCGCATTTTACATCCAGAATCAAACCACCCAAACCAGCGGCCAACTTTTTAGACAGGATCGACGCGGTGATCAGATCAATGCTTTCCACCGTCGCGGTCACATCACGGATTGCATAAAGACGGCGGTCGGCAGGTGCGATTTGCCCTGTAGCACTGACAATCGCACAGCCCACCTCGCGGGTCAGCAGGCGCAGTCGCTGCTCTGATACGTTGATGTCGATACCCGGGATCGCCTCAAGCTTGTCCAGCGTGCCGCCGGTATGCCCCAATCCGCGTCCCGAAATCATCGGAACATATATCCCGCAGGCGGCCAGAACGGGCGCAAGTATCAACGACACACAGTCGCCGACGCCTCCTGTCGAATGCTTGTCCAAAACCGGCCCGGGCAAGTCCCACTTAAGCACATCACCGCTATCACGCATGCCTTGTGTCAGCGCAACGCGACCTTCATCGCTGAGGCCGTTCAGAACCACTGCCATCGCAAAGGCACCGGCTTGCGCGTCACTAACATCACCAGTGGCCAGACCTTGGGCAAACCAACCCAATTGCTCGGCGCTTGGCGAGTGCTTATCCCTAATAGCGGCTATGATCGCGCGGGCATCCACTTTAAACGCGGCTCATGTATTCAGCGTCAAAACTGCCCGGCAATAGGGCAGCAACCGTCGTTTCATGCACCACCCCATCTAGCGTCGCCAACACGACTTTGACATCACCCGTTGCGAACTCGGCAATTTTCTGGCGGCATCCGCCACAAGGGCTCACTGGTTTAGGGCTATCGGCAATGACCGCAATTTCAGCAATGGCTGTATCACCCCCTGCAATCATCGCAGCAATTGCGCCCGCTTCGGCGCAGGTGCCTTCGGGGTAGGCTACGTTTTCGACATTGCAGCCGTGATAAACCAAACCAGAGCTGGCACGCAGGGCCGCGCCCACCTTGAACTTCGAATAAGGGGCATGGGCGTTTTCACGCACAAGACGGGCACTCTCGATCAGGGTCATCGTAACCTCCTAGACTTGTTCTTATATAAAGTGTGACGTGTCGGTGCAGGATGCAAGTCCTAGCAAGCGGTTACAAACACACCCGGCAAAGCGACTTCTAGCAATTCCAGATCATCTGACGGGTCCGCATACCGGGTCTTCATCCCCGGCGGCGTGACAAATGCATCGCCCGCCTCAAGCGCGTAAGGGGCTTTGCCTTCACCCTCCAGCGTCATCGTGCCCTCCATCACAAAGGTGAAATGGATATCGGCATCGTGACTGGCCCAAACAGGGCTACCCTGCCCCTTGCGGATTACATTTACGCCCGCAACGCCTTTGGTATTGGTGGCAATCGTGGTGTCACGTGACACGAAACCGGGCAAACGCGCAGCGCCCCAACTGGCCTTGGACACCTCGTTGAACACAAACTTTTGTCCCTGCCATTCACGGTCAGGACGCAAGTGCGGCGTGGGCAGTTTCATCACATGATCAATCTGCGTGACGTGTTCGGCAGGCACACCAATCTCAATGACCTCGATCCCGTCTGACGCCTCAAGCACGCGGTGCCGAATTTCAGGGGGCTGGATAAAACAGTCGCCAGCCGTCAACCGAATAGGCGGACCTTGGTCCTCGTAGACTACATCAACCCAACCACGATAACAAAAGATCAGCTGAAACCCGACTTTGTGAAAATGCACCATGTCTGGCACAGGCCCACCATCGGGAATACGGATATGACTGGCAATGATCGACCCACCCAAACGGCTGGGGATCAAATCGCGGTACTGCATGCCCGCGCGGCCAATGACCCAAGGGGCCTGATCTGCAAGACGGCGCACAACAAAGGCGTGTTCTGTTGTTGGCAATTCCAGCGGAGGGTTCAGCGGATGCAGCTCAACCGGTGTTCCACCGGGCGATGTCAGCGATTTTTGTCCATCGGCAAAACCTGCATCATCAGTGAGGATGCGTAAGGTGGGGTTCACCCCACCCCCTTGCTCCAATCGTACCCGCAGCCCATGCCCTGAATAAACCGCCACGCTGGGATCATCGGCGGGATAAATCATATCCAAACACATGCCCAAGGTGCCACCAAAAAAACCAAGGTCGGCGCGCAAATCGGTCGTCGCCAAACAAACCTCAGCGCGTATTTCATGCTTATCTGTCATACCCGACACACTGTCTTTGCGTGGAATTATTTGCAAGAGCCGCCAAACCATGATTAATCAGACGGAACAGTTTCCGCGACGGAAAGATAATGGTTTAATATTAAACCATATTGGAGGGACCACATGAGCAACGATGCAAAAGACAGCCTAAGACAGGCCGCACTCGATTATCACAAGTACCCTAAGCCCGGAAAACTTGAAATTCGCGCAACCAAGCCGATGGCCAACGGGCGCGATCTTGCCCGCGCTTATTCCCCCGGCGTCGCCGAAGCCTGTCTTGAGATCAAAGCAAACCCGGACACCGCCCGCGATTACACATCGCGCGGCAATCTGGTCGCAGTCGTGACCAACGGCACCGCGGTTCTGGGACTTGGTAACATCGGCGCACTTGCCTCCAAGCCCGTGATGGAGGGCAAAGCGGTCCTGTTCAAGAAATTCGCCAACATCGACTGTTTCGATATTGAGCTGAACGAACCTGACCCAGAAAAACTGGCTGATATCGTCTGCGCACTGGAACCGACATTTGGCGCGATTAACCTTGAAGACATCAAGGCGCCTGACTGTTTCATCGTCGAGAAAATATGCCGCGAGCGGATGAATATCCCCGTGTTCCACGACGACCAGCACGGCACGGCGATCGTTGTAGGTGCGGCCGTTTATAACGCTTTGCATGTAGCGGGCAAGAAATTCGAAGATATCAAAATCGTCAGCACAGGCGGCGGGGCGGCAGGTATTGCGTGCCTCAACATGCTACTGAAACTGGGTGTAAAACGCGAAAACGTCTATCTATGCGACATCGAAGGCCTTGTTTACAAAGGCCGCGAAAAAGACATGACGCCGCAAAAGGCGGATTATGCCCAAGGCACAACGGCCGCCACATTGGGCGACGTCATTGATGGCGCTGACCTCTTCCTTGGTCTATCGGGCCCCGGCGTGCTTAAGCCTGAAATGGTCAAGAAAATGGCCAACCGCCCGATCATCTTTGCGCTAGCCAACCCCAACCCGGAAATCGACCCGGACGTTGCGCGCGCCGCCAACCCTGATGCGATCATTGCGACAGGTCGCAGCGATTTCCCCAATCAGGTCAACAACGTGTTGTGCTTTCCGTTCATTTTTCGCGGCGCCCTCGACGTTGGTGCCACCGAGATTAACGACGAAATGAAAATCGCCTGCGTCGAAGGGATCGCCGCCCTTGCGCGTGCAACGACAAGCGCCGAGGCAGCCGCCGCCTATCAGGGCGAGAAGCTGACCTTTGGTGCTGATTATCTCATCCCAAAGCCGTTCGATCCGCGCTTGATGGGTGTCGTGGCCAGCGCAGTCGCCGGTGCCGCAATGAAAACTGGCGTCGCGCAACGCCCCGTCGCAGACATGGTTGCGTACAAAGCCAATCTGGACGGCTCCGTCTTCAAATCCGCGATGATCATGCGCCCAGTCTTCGAAGCGGCACGCACGGCCACGCGTACAATCGTCTTCGCCGAGGGCGAGGACGAACGCGTGCTGCGCGCCTCTCAGGCGATCATGGAAGAAACCACTGACACCCCTATCCTGATAGGCCGTCCCGAAGTTATTGCGCGGCGCTGCGAACGTGCCGGCCTCAAGATCCGGCCAGGCATCGATTTCAAAATCGTGAACCCGCAAAACGATCCGCGCTACCGTGATTATTGGGGCACTTACCACGATCTAATGGCCCGCTCTGGCGTCACGCCCGATTTGGCCAAGGCGATCATGCGCACGAACACCACCGCTATTGCCGCGGTTATGGTCCATCGCGGCGAGGCTGACAGCATGATCTGCGGCACATTCGGTCAATTCCTATGGCACCTCAACTACGTCAAACAGATCCTTGGGACGGGTGGCTTTCACCCTGTCGCAGCCCTGTCTTTGATGATCCTTGAAGATGGTCCGCTGTTCATCGCTGACACCCAAGTGCATCCTGAACCAACGCCGCAGCAAGTCGCGGAAACTGTCATCGGCGCAGCCCGCCATGTCCGTCGCTTCGGGGTCGATCCCAAAATTGCGCTGTGTTCGCACAGCCAGTTCGGCAATCTTGATACCGATAGCGGACGCCGGATGCGCGCTGCGATGGAGATACTAGACAGTGCGCCGCGCGACTTTGCCTACGAGGGCGAAATGCACGTCGACGCCGCCTTGGACGTGGAACTGCGCAACCGCGTGTTTCCCGCAGCTCACTTGCCAGGCGCCGCCAATACGTTGGTATTCTCGAACACCGACGCGGCATCTGGGGTGCGCAACATCCTGAAAATGAAGGGTGGCGGGCTTGAGGTAGGGCCAATTTTGATGGGCATGGGCAACCGTTGTCACATCGTGACACCATCGATCACTGCACGCGGCCTGCTGAATATGTCAGCAGTCGCAGGTACACCGGTGGCGCATTACGGCTAGTCAAAAAATTGACTCCAACGGCGCGATCCAGCGCGGTTCTACTTGCCGAGACCAAATCCCGTGATAACAATCCTCCCAACATGTTTTGAGAGGAGCACGCGATGACCTACGCTGCAGTTTATGATGCTTGGAAAAACGATCCAGAGGGCTTTTGGATGGATCAGGCAAAAGCAATCGACTGGGTCACCCCTCCGACCAAAGCGCTAGATGACAGCAAGGCGCCCCTTTACCGCTGGTTCACGGATGCCGAAGTGAACACCTGCTATAACGCCGTTGACCGCCATGTTGAAAACGGACGCGGCGAACAAACTGCGATCATTTACGACAGCCCTGTTACGGACACCAAAAGCAAGATCAGTTACGCCGAATTACAAACCCGCGTCGCATCGCTGGCAGGAGCTTTGCGCGCCAAAGGCGTGGAAAAAGGCGACCGCGTCATTATTTACATGCCGATGATCCCCGAAGCCCTTGAGGCGATGTTGGCCTGTGCCCGCCTTGGTGCGATCCACTCGGTCGTGTTCGGCGGGTTTGCAGCGAACGAGCTTGCCGTGCGCATTGACGACGCGACACCCAAAGCGATCATCGCAGCCTCTTGCGGGATCGAACCGGGGCGCGTGGTGCATTACAAACCCTTGCTGAACGGCGCGATTGAAATGGCCAAGCACAAGCCCGATTTCACCGTCATCCTTCAGCGTGAACAGGAAATCGCCGAACTGATCCCGGACCGCGATTTCGACTGGCACGACTTCCAAGACGGCGTCACCCCTTCCGAGTGCGTACCCGTGCGCGGCGATCACCCTGCCTATATTCTCTACACTTCCGGCACTACAGGCGCACCCAAAGGCGTCGTGCGACCGACAGCGGGCCACTTGGTTGCGCTGAACTGGACCATGAAAGCGATCTACAACGTTGATCCAGGCGAAGTATTCTGGGCCGCATCAGACGTCGGTTGGGTCGTTGGACATTCCTACATCTGCTACGCGCCACTGATCCACGGCAACACAACTGTCGTCTTCGAAGGCAAACCGATCGGCACCCCCGACGCAGGCACTTTCTGGCGCGTGATCGAAGAATACGACGTCAAATCCTTCTTCACCGCCCCCACCGCGTTCCGTGCCATCAAACGCGAGGACCCGAAGGGCGAGATGATCAAAGGCTACGACATCTCTGGTCTGCGCGCGCTTTATCTAGCGGGCGAACGGGCTGATCCCGACACCATCGAATGGGCACAGCGTATCATGAACGTGCCCGTCTATGACCATTGGTGGCAGACCGAAACCGGCTACACCATCGCAGGCAACCCCGCAGGGATCGAAGCGCTACCCGTAAAGATCGGATCACCCACCGTGGCCATGCCCGGCTATGATGTGCAAATCCTAGATGAGGCTGGCCACCAGATGAAGCCCGGCGAACTGGGAGCGATTGCGGTTAAACTGCCCCTGCCCCCCGGTACGTTACCGACGCTTTGGAACGCAGAGGATCGATTTATCAAATCCTATCTGCATACATTCCCCGGCTACTATGAGACCGGCGACGCAGGCATGATCGACGAAGACGGCTATCTTTACATCATGGCGCGCACCGACGACGTCATTAACGTAGCGGGCCACCGCCTATCGACCGGTGCAATGGAAGAAGTCCTTGCTGGTCACCCAGACGTCGGCGAATGCGCGGTAATCGGCGTTACAGACGAGCTCAAAGGCCAACTGCCTATGGGATTCGTCTGCCTTAACAAAGGCTGTGACCGCCCGCACGAAGACATCGCCAAAGAGGTCGTAAAATCCGTACGCGACACCATCGGACCTGTTGCTGCATTCAAAATGGTGGCTGTCGTGGACCGTTTGCCCAAGACACGCTCTGGCAAAATCCTGCGGGCGACAATGGTCAAAATCGCAGATGGAGAGGCGTTCAAGATGCCCGCGACAATCGACGATCCCGCGATCTTGGATGAAATCAAAGCGGCGTTGATCCCGATGGGGTACGCAAAGTCCTAATGCGTTAGTGCGACAAAGAAGCCGCGCTAAGCAAACTGTTCCCGAATAAGCCGCTCTTCCAGCCCATGCCCCGGATCAAACAAAATCCGGTGGCGCACGGCCGGTTCTGACCGTATCTCAACACTGACAACATTACGCACCGACGACCCGTCCGCGTCGGCCATCACGGGACGTTTTTGCGGATCAATCACGTCAAACCGGACGACAGCACTCTTCTGCAACAATGCGCCGCGCCAACGACGCGGTCGAAACGCTGACATCGCAGTAAGTGCCAAAACATCTGACCCGATCGGCAAAATCGGCCCATGCGCTGAGTAATTATAAGCCGTAGAGCCAGCAGGCGTCGCTAGCAGCGCGCCGTCGCAGACCAATTCGTTCATCCGCAACTTGCCATCCACCGTGATGCGCAGCTTGGCGGCCTGCGGCCCTGCACGCAGCAAACTCACCTCGTTGATCGCCAGCGCCTCATGCATGGCGCCATCAACGGTCAAAGCTGTCATGGCAAGCGGGTTGATCTCTTCTTCCTCGGCTTCATCCAGCCGCTGTCTTAGATCAACTTCATGGTATTCATTCATCAAGAAACCGACCGTGCCGCGATTCATGCCATAGACTGGCACGTCCAACCCTTGGGTCGCATGCAATGTCTCAAGCATGAAACCATCGCCACCAAGGGCGACAATCACATCCGCCTCTGCCTGCGGAACATCGCCATGTGCCTGCGACAACGTGCGCAAAGCTGCCTGTGCAATCGGCACAGGACTGGCAGCAAAGGCTATCTTGGGACGCGGCATGGCACTATTATCCTTAAGTTCCCACAAGTTGTGCTGTGATCGGTCCTGAAACGCAAGTCGCGGATCGGAAACATATCGTGGCGCGCGCATAATGATCATGGTCGTTTTGATACTTTAGCAGACAGCAATCGTGCGGTAAGAGGGCGTCAGAATAATTTATGCCACTTGACCCAAGGGGAATGCACTTATGAATGTCACAGTCCGCGATGATGGCTTTTTCACAGAAAAGCTTGAAACCCGCGATCCAGCGATCCACGCCGCTATGCAAGCCGAACTCAAGCGCCAGCGCAAAGAGATCGAGCTGATCGCATCAGAAAACATCGTCTCTGCCGCCGTAATGGAAGCCCAAGGCGGTGTGATGACCAACAAATACGCCGAAGGTTATCCGGGCCGCAGGTATTATGGCGGCTGCGAACACGTCGACGTTGCTGAAAACCTCGCTATTGAGCGGGCATGCCAACTATTTGATTGCAGCTTTGCAAACGTGCAGCCGAACTCTGGCTCGCAAGCGAACCAAGGCGTGTTCCAAGCGCTTCTCCAGCCAGGCGATACGATCCTTGGCATGTCGTTGGACGCAGGCGGCCACTTGACCCACGGGGCCAAGCCAAACCAGTCCGGCAAATGGTTCAACGCTGTCCAGTACGGCGTGCGCCAACAAGACAATATGCTGGACTACGACGAGGTCCAGCGTCTTGCGACAGAACACCAACCCAAGATGATCATCGCAGGCGGCTCCGCTATTCCGCGCATCATCGATTTCGCCAAAATGCGCGAGATCGCCGACAGCGTTGGGGCATTCTTGCTGGTCGACATGGCCCATTTTGCAGGTTTGGTGGCTACGGGCCTGTATCCTTCACCCTTCCCGCACGCGCATGTGGCAACAACTACGACCCACAAAACCCTGCGCGGCCCGCGCGGCGGCATGATCGTCACCAACGACGAAATGATCGCGAAAAAATGCAACTCTGCCATCTTCCCTGGCATCCAGGGTGGCCCGTTGATGCATGTGATTGCAGGCAAGGCCGTCGCCTTTGGTGAGGCATTGCGCCCAGAATTCAAAGCCTACCAAGCGCAAGTGATCAAGAACGCGCAAGCGTTGGCCGATCAGTTGATGAAAGGCGGGCTGGATATCGTCACAGGCGGCACTGATACGCACCTGATGCTGGTCGATCTGCGCCCCAAAGGCGTCAAAGGCAACGCCACCGAAAAAGCATTGGGACGCGCCCATATCACCTGCAACAAAAACGGCATCCCGTTTGATCCTGAAAAGCCGATGGTCACATCCGGCATTCGCCTTGGATCACCCGCAGGCACAACACGTGGCTTTGGCGAGGCAGAGTTCCGCCAGATCGCGGACTGGATCGTTGAAGTAACCGAAGGTCTGGCAGCAAACGGTGAAGACGGAAACGGCGCTGTTGAAGACAAGGTCAAATCTGAAGTCGAAGCCATGTGCGATCGCTTCCCGATCTACCCCACGCTCTAAACAAAATTCCGGCCCGCAGTCCAATGCGGGTCGGCCCCCTCATCATCTTGCTCTGAAAACTCCCGCCGGAGGCATCACAGTTGATGATGCAAGCACCACATTCAGCGGTCAAACAAACCCGCGCTGCACCAAAACAAACAACAACAAAAGACCTGTCACCAGCAGAACCAGTGCAATCGACGCGGCAATCTGCAACGCGATCCCGCGGCGCTCTGCTGCCACGTCAACCGTCTCAAGGAACGCCAGAATATTGCGATGGGCCAACTGCGCACGGCGCATATCAATCATCCGTGCAAGCTTGGGATTATCGACCAAGCCAATCGTTTGCACCAGATAAACCGCATCACGGCGCACGGCCCGCGGCAAGCGCCGTCCCGCCTTGCGAACTTGCACAGCCAGCGACCAACCACGCACGCGCAGCTTGTCTGCCAGCGCCGCGCGAACCTCGTCTACCATCTGATGCATCGTTAACGTCATGCGCGGCGCCTAGTCGGTCTAGGCAAATTGCTCAATCCCTCTGGTCCTTCGCGCGACACAAGGATAGCAAGAGATGCATGTTGAACACGATTACATATGATGGACCGACAGGCACACCACTTTTGATTGCCCATGGGCTCTTTGGGTCGGCACGCAATTGGGGGGTCATCGCCAAACGACTGTCCGAGACGCGCACAGTCGTGACCGTCGACATGCGCAACCACGGCAGCAGCGCTTGGCGCGACAGCCACAGCTACGGCGATATGGCGGATGATTTGGCGCAGATAGTGACCGGACCCACGGATATCCTCGGCCATTCAATGGGCGGCAAGGCAGCCATGGTCTTGGCGTTGCAAAACCCGTCACTGGTCAACCGGATGATCGTGGCAGACATTGCGCCCGTTAGCTACAGCCACGCGCAAAGCGGACCCATCGCCGCGATGCGCAAGGTTGATCTGGCTCGCGTCACATCGCGCAGCGACGCCAAAGAGCAACTGGGCACCCTAGAACCCGGCGTCGCCGATTTCCTGCTGCAAAGCCTTGATATGAAAGAAAAGCGGTGGCGGCTCAACCTTGATGTGCTGGCCGCTGAGATGGATAAAATCATCGGATTCCCCCAGATCGCTGGGACCTTCACAGGACCCACGCTGTTCCTGTCCGGCGGCACGTCAGACTATGTGCAACCCGACGCGCGACCGATGATCAAAAACCTGTTTCCAGCCGCCAAATTCGCGAAAATTCCGGGGGCCGGACATTGGCTGCACGCTGAAAAGCCCCGCGAATTCGAAGCCGCCGTCAGCGCATTTCTAGCATGACAATCAACAGCCTTGCCGACCACGCACCAGCGGGCTAGATTCGCCCAAACACAATTCACCCAAAGAGGTTCCCATGATCCGTATCGCCCTTATTCTAGCCGTCCTCGGCCTGTCTGCCTGCGAAGCAACCAAAGGTCTGGGGCGCGATATCACTGCGGCTGGCGAGGCTGTGGATAGCGCGCTTTAAGCGCAATCAAATCTTATTGTGGGTGATCGCTTGCGCCACCAGATAGCTGACCGGAATGGCCGCGACGGCACCCACACCTGCGGCAATCAGGATAGGCACTAATGTGTCATAGCCAAGGGTCAGGACTGCAATAATCAACGCCCCGGCAAAGCTGGTGCCGATGATTGAATAAAGCATGGAAGCAAGGCGAAACATGGGATGTCCTCCGGTGTTGAATATGCGGAAAAGATAACAGCAACACCGCACGATGCGCCTTGATGCAAATCAAAAACGCAACATTTTTGGACGCGTCATTAGCGCTACTTGCGTTTGACAAATTCCGTCAGAATCACAATCCGCTGGCCTTCAACACGGCCCTCGATATGGGCGGGGTTGTCGGGAACCAGCGCAATGCCCCGCACCGCCGTGCCACGCTTGGCCGTAAAGCCCGCCCCTTTGACAGGTAAATCCTTGATCAAAACAACCGTGTCGCCCGCATGTAGGGGCGCACCGTGGGCATCTTTGTGCGCGGTTGCCGCAGCCACGTTGTCGGCCCACGCACGGGTGTCATCATCCAGATAAAGCTGATCCAACAGGTCTGCGGCCCAAGGGGTCTGCAACTTGGCAAGCGTGCGGACAGCAAGCACTTGAACGGCGGCATCCTCTGACCACATCGCAGTCGCCAGCGCACGAAAATGATCCTCCTGCGGGGCATCAAGCGTGTCAGTGCAAGTGGGGCAAAGATCGACCGAGGCATCCTCTGGTCCACCCGAAACAGGGAACGGAGAAAGCGGGACGTCAGCGGTGGCGCAAAGGGGGCATGTCATAGGGGAGAGGTGTAGGCGGGTTTGGTGGGGGATGGAAGGTCCAGCGCTCTATTCAAAGAAACCCGACCCAATACGAAACACCGCGCCCGAACCGAGGGGCAGGAAGCAAAGCGCCCGCCCCGTGGGGGCGGTTCGGGCGCTGCCAAATTGGAAATTTGGCAATTACACTGGTTGAGTTTTTTCCAAGTAGCGGTCGAACTCATAAAAAAGCTCAAAGCACTTCCCAGAAAATAACTCCACAGAGGCAGGAAGCTGGCCATCTTTTGTAAACGTTTGTCGCAATTCATGGTAAAGCGCGCGCTTTGTATCTTCCGAACGACCTTTGGCAGTTGCGAGAACTCTGCTAGCAACCACAGTCTCAGGCTTCAAAATCTGCATATTAATGTCAATGAAGGAAAACCCAAGAAAGATAGTAACTTCTGACATTTCCAGAGGTTTCTTTATGCTAGCAAGCAAATCCTTATCTGACACGCCTTCCGTAAATGTTCGAATCCTTTGGGC
>NZ_JAFMHR010000041.1:0-17929 GCF_017854415.1 Yoonia sp.
TCCTTCATTGCAAACATTGCTCGAAAGAGACCGGAACTAAACCGTGACAAGACCAATTTGCTGGAACGCTTGTTCGAGCCTATTGCGACCGACAGGCGTGGTGAAATCCCAGATGGCGCTAAACACTATATGGAAATTCCGCCATTCAGTTGGCACGATGGAAAGCTGACCGTATTTTACCAACGCCAGTATATTGACAGTGCGCAGCGGTTTGCTGGTGTGCTGAAGTTAACACCTGACCATGTAGCTGCATTGGATATGTTTGATGCGTTCGCCAACGATCCCGCGCTGCATTTCGGGATGTGCTTGCGGCCCGGTGACATGCAGTTTGTGTATAATCATTCCCAGTTACACGACCGGACGGGGTTCACTGATTGGCCTGATCCCGACCAGCGCCGCCATCTTCTGCGCCTTTGGCTGACCTTGCCGGGTGATCGTGCGTTGCCTACGAGCTTTCAACAGCGCTATGGCTCCATTGAGATTGGCAACCGTGGTGGTATCGTGACGGCGCAGACGAAACTTCACGCACCTTTGGATTAATACTTTGGCCGATTTGTTCGACAGTTCCACAAAAGATACTCCCGCAGGCCCGCGCCCGCTGGCGGACCGATTGCGCCCTGCGAAGCTGTCCGAGGTGATCGGGCAGCAACAGGTTCTGGGGCCAGATGCGCCTTTGGGGACAATGCTGGCCTCTGGATCGTTATCTTCGCTGATCTTTTGGGGCCCGCCGGGTGTGGGCAAGACCACCATTGCGCGTTTGCTTGCCGATGAAACGGACCTGCATTTCGTCCAGATCAGCGCTATTTTCACGGGTGTTCCCGAACTGAGGAAGGTTTTTGAGGCCGCAAAGATACGTCGCCAGAACGGCAAAGGCACGTTGTTGTTCGTGGACGAAATCCACCGTTTCAACAAAGCCCAGCAAGACGGGTTTTTGCCGTATATGGAGGACGGCACGATCTTGTTAGTCGGGGCAACGACAGAAAACCCCAGTTTCGAATTGAACGCAGCGGTGCTTAGCCGCAGCCAGGTGTTCATCCTCACGCGGCTGGACCTCAAAGACCTCGAACTGCTGGCACAGCGCGCTGAAAAAGAACTCGGGCGTGCCTTGCCGCTGGACGGTCATGCGCGCGATGCCTTGCTGACCATGGCTGATGGTGATGGCCGTGCTCTGCTTAATCTTATCGAACAGGTGGCCGCTTGGAAAACTGACAAGAAATTGACTACAGACGATCTGTCCAAGCGGCTGATGAAGCGCGCGGTCAAATACGACAAGTCGGGTGACGAGCATTACAACCTGATCAGCGCCTTACATAAATCTGTGCGTGGATCGGACCCTGATGCAGCACTTTACTGGTTTGCACGGATGCTAGGCGGGGGCGAGGATCCTCGGTTCTTGGCCCGCCGTATCACCCGCATGGCGGTTGAAGATATCGGCCTTGCTGATCCGCAGGCCCAAGCTGTTTGCCTGCAAGCATGGGAAACCTATGAGCGGCTGGGATCGCCGGAAGGTGAATTGGCTTTGGCACAGGCCTTGACCTATCTTGCCCTCGCACCCAAATCGAATGCTGTTTATGTGGCCTATAAGGCGGCGGTGAATGCGGCCAAACAAACCGGATCAGAACCGCCGCCCTCACATATCCTGAACGCACCAACCACGTTGATGAAAGAACAGGGATTTGGGGCTGGCTACGCCTATGACCACGACGCAGAAGACGGGTTCAGCGGGCAGAACTATTTCCCCGACACCATGAAACGCGGTGTTTATTACATCCCCGTTGATCGCGGGTTCGAGCGTGATTTGAAAAAGCGCGTCGATTACTTTGCCGGACTGCGCGCGAAACGCGCTAAAAGTTAGGTGCCGCGCCGTTGGTGCGCGAAGAATTGACAAGCAGCCCACAAAGGCTCAAGTGGGGCGCATGATAACACCTGTAATCTCTGTGGCCCTTGGTGGGGCTTTAGGCTCTGTATTGCGCTATTTTGTCGGATTGGTTGTGGCCTTTCCGATGGGGACGTTGACCGTCAATGTCATCGGGTCCTTTGCCATTGGCGTGGTCTGGGTGCATTTGGCGGATCGTGGGCTGCAACATTGGTTGCCGTTCTTGATGACAGGTGTTTTGGGTGGGTTTACGACGTTTTCAGCCTTCTCGCTGGACGCATTGCGTTTGGTTGAAGAAGGCCGCGTCACAACAGCGGGCTCTTATATTCTAGCGTCGCTGATCCTATCTGTATTTGCCTGCGGGGCCGGTCTTTGGATCGCAAGAGGAATGACAACATGAGTGGTGTGCAAACGCGGGTTATTGGCCCTGACGACGGTGATCAACGCCTTGATCGTTATCTGCGTCGCCTGTTCCCGCATCTGACCCAAGGCCGCATCGAAAAGATGTGCCGCAAGGGTGAACTACGGGTCGATGGTGGCCGCGTGAAATCCAATGCGCGATTGGACGTTGGTCAAAAGGTTCGCATTCCCCCGCTTCCGTCCGAGGAAGAAGCGGCTGCTGCTGCGTCATTGGCCAAGCACGGTGTCACCAAGGCGGACGCCAAGCTGATCCAGTCCTGCGTGATCTAC
This sequence comes from Yoonia sp., assembly GCF_017854415.1. Lineage (GTDB taxonomy): Bacteria > Pseudomonadota > Alphaproteobacteria > Rhodobacterales > Rhodobacteraceae > Yoonia. Next base: position 2,567 of record NZ_JAFMHR010000041.1, read on the forward strand.
AAAGACGACCACATCATCGCGATCAATAAACCGCATGGGCTTGCCACCCAAGGCGGGACGAACACCACCCGTCATGTCGATGGGTTGTCCGAGGCGTTGGTGTTCGGTTATGACGAAAAACCGCGTTTGGTGCACCGTTTGGACAAGGACACATCGGGTGTGATGTTACTTGCGCGGACTCGCATGATGGCCAAGCAATTGACCGAAAACCTTAAGCACCGCGAGACCCGCAAGATTTACTGGGCTGCCGTCGCTGGTGTGCCGCATCCGCGTGCGGGTACGATCAAATACGGACTGGTGAAATCTGGCGGTGGTCGCGGCGGCGATAACGAAAAGATGCGCTGTGTGCATCCCCGAGAAGTCGACCAAACCGAAGGCGCAAAGCGCGCGACTTCGGATTACGCCGTGATGGATACGCTGGCCAGCCGTGCCGGTTGGTGTGCGTTGGTCCCGATCACTGGCCGCACACACCAGCTGCGTGCGCATATGGCCGAGATCGGGCATCCGATTATTGGTGATGGCAAATACGGTGGTTCTAGTCAGGAAAACCTTGGCGACGGTTGGGGCGCTGGTATGGGCAGCGAGATTGGGCGCAAATTGCATCTGCATGCCCGCAGCCTGACGATCGAGCACCCTGCGACTGGCGCGACCCTTCATTTGACCGCACCTTTGCCCGATCACATGCAAAACACGTGGGATTTCGTAGGCTGGGTCGTGGGCCATGCCCCCGTTGATCCGTTCAATATGCCCGATGCCTGATCTGCGCCTTGTGATATTCGATGTCGACGGCACGCTCGTCGACAGTCAGGCCGAGATTATGGCCGCGATGACGCTGGCCTTTGGTGCATCCCAGTTCACAATGCCCGATCGTAAAGCCGTGCTTTCGATTGTTGGCCTTTCGCTGAACGAGGCATTTGCAAAGCTTTGTCCAGAAGCGTCCGAAACGGCCCGCGCGCATCTCGTGCAAGCCTATAAAGATGCCTTTAATGAACTGCGCGGTCCCGACGGCAAGGCAGAGCTAAGCCCACTTTTCCCTGGCGCGCTGGACGCCTTGGATGTGTTGCGCGCGCAGGATCATACACTGCTTGCTGTTGCCACAGGCAAATCGCGTCGCGGGTTGGACAAGATGCTTGAACGCCACGGTCTAACCGGCGTTTTCCACAGTGAACAAGTCGCTGATCACCATCCGTCCAAGCCGCACCCGTCGATGATTCTTGCGGCCTTGAACGAAACCGGCGTCGCGCAGCAAAAGGCCGTCATGCTTGGTGATACGACCTATGATATGGATATGGCGCGTGCAGCGGGCATCAAGAAGATCGGCGTCACTTGGGGATATCACGCAGCTGAGATGCTGAACCCTGATGCGATGATCAAAGAATTTGCGGCCCTGTCGGGGGCTGTTGACCAGCTGTTAGGTTCTTGAAAACATGAGTGACTGGAAGCCCAAAAGGTTCTGGAAAACCGCAACTGCGTCGCCCGTCGAGGGCGGATTTGCTGTGCTACTTGACGCACGACCAGTGCGCACCCCTGCCAAAGCACTGCTGCAAGTGCCGACGCTTGCCATGGCCGAAGCTATCGCTTCAGAGTGGGACGCACAGGAAAAACTCGTTGATCCACGCACAATGCCTGTCACGCGCGGTGCAAATGCCGCGATCGATAAAGTAAGGACGCAACGTCACGAAGTTATCGCACTTCTCGCGGAATACGGTGATAGCGACCTGCTGTGCTACCGTGCTGCGGGACCGGAAGCATTGATCGCTCGGCAAGCGGCAGGTTGGGATCCGGTGCTTGATTGGGCCGCCAAGACATTGAATGCACGCCTGTTTGTTGGCGAAGGCGTGATGCATGTACCGCAGACCGCACTCGCACTTGAGAACCTCGCGGCGGAACTTGCTTTATTTGACGAGTTTGCCATCGCTGCTGCGCATGATTTGATCAGTATTTCTGGGTCTCTAGTGCTGGCGCTGGCTGTTACGAAGAGCGCGTTGTCGCCTGACGAAGCATGGTTGTTGTCGCGCATAGATGAACATTGGCAAGTCGAGCAATGGGGCGCTGACGACGAAGCGACTGCTCATGAGCTGGTGAAAAAACAAGCATTTTTTGATGCGGCAGCATTTTACACACTCTCAAAATCCTGAGACGAGCGCTGATACTTAGCGCAAACGTGGCTTAATTTGCTCAATATTGTGGCATTGGCTTGGTCTTTTTGTGGGACCGCACTTGACTCTTGGGCCAAATAAACAAAGTTTCGGTACATTGAAGCGGAACTAATCGGCTCAAAAAAATCTGTCTAACGGGACGGGACAAAAATCGTTCACCCGATGGGGTGAAAACTCAGGAAGAGGTACAAATGAATAAAACCGTATTTTTCGGCGCACTAACCGTAGCTGGCGTTGCGGCTGCAAGCATGGCTTCTGCTGCGACACTTGACGACGTCAAAGCACGCGGCGCATTGAACTGTGGTGTGACGACAGGTGTTGTCGGATTTGCAGCACCAGACGCGAATGGCGTTTGGGAAGGCATCGACGTCAGCGTTTGTCGCGCTGTTGCCGCTGCGATCTTTGGCGACAGCGATGCTGTCGAGTTCATCCCGACAACTGGCAAGACACGCTTTACTGCGCTGGCTTCCGGCGAGATCGACATGCTGGCGCGTAACACCACATGGACACTTAGCCGCGACGTTGACCTGAAATTCGAATTCACAGGTATCAACTACTATGACGGCCAAGGCTTCATGGTGCCACGCAATTTGGGCGTTTCTTCTGCAACAGAATTGGACGGCGCAACTGTATGTATCCAAACTGGTACAACAACAGAGCTGAACCTTGCTGACTACTTCCGTGCAAACGGCATGAGCTATGAGCCAGTGCCAATCGAAACGGCCGCAGAAGCACAGCAGCAGTACATCGCTGGTGCATGTGACGTTTACACAACTGACGCATCTGCGTTGGCTGCAACACGTAGCTCGTTTGAAACACCAGCTGATCACATCCTTCTGCCAGAAATCGTCTCCAAAGAGCCACTCGGCCCATTGGTCCGTCATGGCGACAACGATTGGGGCGACATTGTCCGTTGGACACTGAACGCATTGATCACAGCTGAAGAGCTGGGTGTCACATCTGCAAACATCGCAGAGCTGTCTGCTGCACCAACTGACAGCCCAGAAGTTAACCGCTTGCTGGGTACAGAAGGTGAATTGGGCGCGATGCTTGGTCTGCCAGCTGATTGGGCAAAGCAAGCGATCATGTCCGATGGCAACTACGGCGAGATCTTTGAAAAGCACATCGGTGAAAGCACACCTGTTGGTCTGGCCCGCGGTCTGAACGCGCTCTGGACGCAAGGCGGTCTGCTTTACTCCCCGCCATTCCGCTAGGAACTGGATAGAAGACCAAAAGGCGCGGTTATTACCGCGCCTTTTCACTACCCAAGACAAAAAAAGAACGGCGTGAATCGAGCGGCTTAAGTCGCCAACCACAAACGCCGGCAAAACGGGGAAAATCAATGTCATCGATAACAGACCCGCCTGAGAGCACCTTTCGTCTGTCGATGCTTATCAATGATACCCGCTATCGCTCACTGACATTTCAGGCGATTGCGGCTATCGTTATAGCATTGGCTTTTTGGTACCTCGGCAACAACCTAATCCAGAACCTGCGCGCAGCCGGTTTGAATATCAGTTTTAGCTTTCTTGACAGTGTCTCGGGCTATGACATCAATCAAACACTGATCGCGTATGACAGTCAGTCAACGCACGCGAGCGCTGCAATTGTCGGCATCCTGAATACGCTTTTGGTAGCTGTCCTTGCTTGCGTCACCGCGACATTCTTTGGCGTGATCGCCGGTGTGCTGCGTTTGTCGAACAATTGGTTGGTCGGCAAATTGATGGCCTTTTATGTTGAGATATTCCGCAACATTCCGGTTCTAATCTGGATCATTATCATCTTCACGATCATGACCAACGTCATGCCCGCACCAAGAGACTTTCGCGGTGATAGTCCTGAAGCGTCGATGTTATTTGATGCCTTCGCATTTACCAATCGCGGCGTTTACATTCCGGCCCCAATTTGGGGGGCAGGTTCGCTCGTTGTTGTTCTGACATTCGTGGCGTCTATTGTCGGTATCTTTGCATTCCGTCGTTACGCAACCAAGCTTCTGTTTGATACAGGCCGTTTGCTGCCGACATTCTGGCCAAGCGTCGGTCTGTTCTTTGTGCCAGTTATCTTGATGCACTTCATCATGGGTCAGCCTATCACGCTGGATTATCCGGCATTGTCCGGGTTTAACTTTTCTGGTGGCACACAGTTGGGCGGCCCTTTGATCGCACTCTGGTTTGCTTTGTCGATCTACACAGGTGCCTTTATCGCAGAAAACGTGCGAGCAGGTATTCAGGCTGTTTCGCGTGGCCAAACAGAAGCCGCAGCCGCGCTGGGCATGCGTCCGGGTCGGATCATGTCGCTGGTGGTTCTGCCACAGGCGCTGCGTGTGATTATCCCGCCGCTGATTTCGCAATATCTGAACATCACCAAGAACTCTTCGCTAGCGATTGCCGTGGGTTATGCCGACGTGACCGCGACGTTGGGTGGGATCACGCTGAACCAAACAGGTCGCGCGATTGAGTGTATCCTTTTGTTGATGCTGTTCTATCTCACGATTTCGCTGACGATTTCGGGTGTGATGAACGTCTATAACAACGCCATGAAACTGAAGGAGCGCTGATATGTCAGATCCACATTCTCATTCAGTTTCGTTCGTTCGCACCGAGACCCTTCCGCAACTACCACCACCCGTGACAGAGCGGGGGGCGATCAAATGGATGCGCGAGAACTTGTTCGCGACCATTCCAAATGCGGTCCTTACACTCGTGTCGTTCTATGTGATCATTTCGGTACTATCGGGCGTTGTCCCATGGATTGCCAACGGCGTCTGGAAAGCATCAAATCTGTCCGAGTGCCGTGACATCCTTGTCGGTGCGCGCGGTGCATGCTTTGCGGTCATTTCCGAACGCTGGCCGCAACTCTTGTTCGGTCTTAGCTACCCGTCCGAGGAATACTGGCGTCCGGGCGTGGCTTATCTGCTGCTGTTTGTAGCGGCGGCGCCGGTGATGTTCTTTGACCTGCCGCGTAAAATGCTTATTTTTACTGCGCTTTACCCCTTCATTGCGTTTTGGCTACTTTGGGGCGGCACGGTTCTTGCACCTATCCTGGCTTTGCTTGGCTTTGTGGCTGGCTACGTCGTTTACCAGCGCTTTGTGAAAGGAAGCTTTGCGCTTGGCTTCTTTGGTGGGGTCGCCGCAGCTTTCGTCGTCTGGTATATCGGCGGTCTGTTGATCCCCGAGGGTGCCAGTGACAACGCGTGGCTGGTGTCGGTGGCAAGCCGTGACATGGGTGGCTTCATGCTGAACATGATGTTGGGTGTGACCTGTGTGTCCTTGTCCATTCCGCTAGGCATTGTGCTTGCTTTGGGACGTCAGTCGTCGATGCCTTTGATCAAATGGATTTGCGTGATCTTCATCGAGTTCATTCGCGGTGTGCCTTTGATTACGCTGCTGTTCGTTGCATCGGTCATGTTGGCATTCTTCTTCCCGCCAGAAAGCACAGTCGATCTGTTCCTGCGTGTTGTGATTATGATCACAATGTTCTCTGCCGCTTATATCGCCGAGGTGATCCGCGGTGGTTTGGCTGCGTTGCCAAAGGGACAGTATGAAGCGGCGGACAGCCTTGGCCTTGATTATGCGCAAGCAATGCGTTTGATCATCCTGCCACAAGCCTTGAAAATCTCGATCCCGGGTATCGTGAACATCGCCGTTGGCCTGTTCAAAGATACAACGCTCGTCGCGATTATTTCGATGTTTGATATCGTTGGCATGATCCGTGGTCCCATTTTGTCGTCTTCCGACTGGATCGGCGTCTATTGGGAACTCTGGGGCTTTGCCGGCCTGCTGTTCTTCATCACGTGCTACGGCATTTCACAATACTCACAATGGTTGGAGCGTAGGCTCGCAACCGACCACCGTTAAGGGAGGCTGAAATCATGGCCGAAGCTACAAAACTGCAAGTCTCTGACGAGGTTGCGATCACGATCGAAAATATGAACAAGTGGTACGGATCTTTTCACGTGCTGCGTGACATCGATCTAACCGTCCAGCGGGGCGAGCGTATCGTTATCTGTGGCCCGTCGGGTTCAGGTAAGTCTACGCTGATCCGATGCATCAACGCGCTTGAAGAGCACCAGCAAGGCAAGATTGAGGTGGACGGCACGATCTTGTCGTCCGACCTTAAGAACATCGACAAGATCCGGTCAGAGGTTGGCATGTGCTTTCAGCACTTCAACCTGTTCCCGCATCTGACGATCCTTGAGAACTGCACACTGGCCCCGATCTGGGTGCGCAAAACACCCAAGAAGGAAGCCGAGGAAACGGCAATGCACTTCCTTGAAAAGGTGAAAATCCCAGAGCAGGCCGATAAGTACCCCGGTCAGTTGTCTGGTGGTCAGCAACAGCGTGTGGCGATTGCCCGTTCGCTGTGCATGCGCCCGCGCATCATGCTGTTTGACGAACCGACATCAGCGCTTGACCCAGAGATGATCAAAGAAGTTCTTGATACGATGATCGAGTTGGCCGAAGAAGGTATGACTATGCTGTGCGTCACCCACGAGATGGGCTTTGCCCGTCAGGTGGCGAACCGCGTGATCTTTATGGACCAAGGCCAGATCGTTGAACAAAACGAGCCGGAAGAGTTCTTTAACAACCCCAAGTCCGACCGGACCCAGTTGTTCCTGAGCCAGATTTTGGGTCACTAAAACACGCTACAAAAACGTAAAAAGCCTCGGTTTCCACCGAGGCTTTTTGTTTGAAAAGCGTAATGCTTATTCGATGTCGTGGACGGTCGTGCCGATCAGATCACGTGGGACCACAAATGCGGCGCAAGTGCCGGACCGCGGTTTGACTTGTCCCCAACTGCTGACGTCAAAATCGATCACAGTGCTGGCGCAAGTCGGGTAGTCACTGAACCGGTGATGCTTTGGCGCGGTCTTGACCAACGCATTTGCCAGCATGCCGATCCCCGGATTGTGGCCGATCACAGCGACGGTTTGCGAAGTCTGCTGATGGATCAAATCAAGGATCGTATCAGGTGAAGCATGATAAATTCTGCCTGATAGCTGCAGCTTTGGCTGTGGATCCAGCGAAGTCAAAACCAGCTTTGCTGTTTCTTGCGTGCGGGCTGCGTCTGAACAAAGCACAATATTAGGTAGATAGCCTTCTTGGGCCATCCATTCCCCGATTGCCGTTGCGGATGTGCGCCCGCGTTCGTTTAAGACGCGCGCGTGGTCATCACCAAAAGGATCGTCCCAACTAGATTTTCCGTGCCGGATAAGAATAAGACGTAAGCTCATAAGAAAGCCTCCATGTGGAATGCCGCTTGGGCTGACAGGCGGTTGCCTTGTCCAACAGGACAGGCGCGGCGCGCAAGACAGCCGCGTGTGCGGCAATCGCGGCCAGCATCGGATATGACGTGCGCTTTGCACGCTGCGACATCATAGCCATCTTTGAAGGCATCGACAGGGCAGGCGGTCTTGCATGGCTCTGTACATGTCAGGCAAGGCTGTGAAGCATTGCCTGCCTGCGCTGGCAAAGACCACCGCAGAGCCCCACGAAACGACACAAAGAGCCCTGCAGCATCATGAACCAGAAAATCGATTGGTGACGCCCAGAACCGACCCGACCGCTTAGCCCATGTAAAGAAGGGCGCATAGGGCGGCCCACCAAAGGGAAATAGGGCCTCTGCGTCGCAGTCTTCGGCTATCTTGCTTATGACGCGTTCCGACCATCGGTCTAGCGGGTTATCGCGACCGTCTCGATACTCATTGCTGGCTTCAAAGATGGGCCAAAAACGTGGCTCATCCGGTCCGATCAGGCTGATCGTGCTAGCACCATCGGGGCAGTCGCCAAGATGTTGTAACCCGAGTGGGCGCAGCACAGCGGCAATATCGTAGGGCGCGCGCAACCGGGCGTCAGTCGCGTGGTTCTCGGATGATCGAGCCGGCACCGTGTTCGGTAAACAGCTCAAGCAGGCTGGCGTTGGGCAGGCGTCCGTCCAGAATTACAACCGCGCGCACACCTTTTTCGATCGCGTCCAAGGCTGTTTCGGCTTTGGGGATCATGCCACCAGCAATGGTCCCGTCGGCGATCATAGCGCGGACCTGATCCGGCGACAGCTGTGTGACGACGTCCCCGCTTGCATCCTTGACGCCTGGTACATCGGTGAGAAGCAAAAGGCGATCCGCCTTGAGCGCCGCCGCAATTGCGCCTGCTGCAGTGTCACCATTGACGTTAAAGGTTTCCAGCATATCCATTCCTGTAGCCACTGGAGCCACCACCGGGATAATGCCTGCGGTGTAGAGATCACGCAAAACCTGCACGTTCATTTCAACAGGTATGCCAACAAAGCCCAATTCGGGATCGTCCGCTTCGGCGACCATAAGGTCATCATCTTTCCCCGACAGGCCTACCGCGCGACCGCCTTCATCCATGATTGCCTGCACGATCCGTTTGTTGACGAGCCCTGTCAGCACCATTTCAACAACTTCAACAGTGGCCTTATCCGTCACACGTTTACCGCGTACAAATTCGGATTTGATCCCCAGCCGATCCAACATTTCGTTGATCATTGGCCCACCACCATGGACCACCACAGGGTTCATGCCAACTTGCTTCATCAGCACGATATCTCGTGCAAACTCGGCCATAGCATCGGCGTCGCCCATCGCGTTGCCGCCAAATTTCACAACGACGACCGCACCAGAATACCGCTGAAGATAAGGTAGCGCTTCTGATAAGGTGCGGGCGGTAGCGATCCAGTCACGGCTCATGTCTTCGGTCCTCGTCTTCATTCGATACCTGCGATGATAGCGCGCAATGTTTCAATCCCCTCGCCCTTTTCCGAGGAGCTGAGGATCAGTTCCGGAAAGGCTGCGGGATGCTTGGCCAAGGCCGCGCGGGTTTTGTCCAATGACGTTTGAAGCGCGTCGCCTTTCAGCTTGTCGACTTTGGTCATGACGACCTGAAAAGTCACAGCAGAGCTGTCCAGCAAGGACATGATTTCTTCGTCCACAGCCTTAGCGCCGTGGCGCGCATCGATCAGAACAAAGACACGGCGTAATGTCTGGCGACCTGACAAATAGCGCTTTAGCAAGCGTTGCCACTTTTCGACAACTGCCAAAGGCGCGTTTGCAAAGCCATAGCCGGGCAGGTCGACGACATAGATATCGCCTGCTGTGAAAAAGTTGATCTCTTGCGTGCGCCCCGGCGTGTTAGAGGCCCGCGCAAGGCCTTTGCGGCCAGTCAGCGCGTTGATCAACGACGACTTGCCCACGTTAGAGCGGCCTGCAAAGCAAATTTCGACCCGGTCGGCAGGTGGCAAGCCGTCCATCGCCACCACGCCTTTGACAAAGTCGGTTTCGCCCGCAAATAGCAGGCGGCCTTTTTCAAGTGCTGCGTGGTCCGGTGTTTGGACTTCGGGAAAGCGCATTTCCATGTTCAGAGAACCTCGACCTTGTCGTTGAGGGCGATGTTAGCACCCTGTTTTACTGTGGCATAGACGCCAAAATTCTGATGGTCCCATCCGTCGCGCAGGGCCGCCAGCGGATCTACGTCGCGTTGGCCCGTCGCGGGATTGGACATCGTGTGCTTGCAACGCGCGATCGGCTCTACGACCTCAAGCACCGCGTTACCAACCTGTAGCGTCTGACCGATCCATGATGTTTCTTCCCAAGCGTCGGCACCGTCCAGCCAGATATTTCCGCGCCAGCGTTCTACGTCAAGCGGGTGACCAAGGGCTTGCTCCACGGCTGCGTGGCTGGCCTTTGTCATAATCGACACCGTTGGATAGTCGCTGTCGGTCATACCGCGTTCGGGGGCTTTCACGATGGCCGCAGGTTGAAAGCCGTCTTGCGGACAAAGGGGCGTGACCCAAGCCAGAAAGCGCGCAGCGTCACCGCTGCTGTCGGGATCGAAACTGATTTCACCTAGATCGGAATGGCGCAGATGAATGGTCTTTTCAGCCTCGTCATACTGCGCCCAGATACCGGCAAGCGCAGGTGTGCTTGTCCCGATCATGAAGTTCCGACAGTGGGCCCAAGCCGGGGCAGTGGCGTCGAATTTAGTCCTGTCATGGGCGACTGCCCAGTGCCTGTCCCATGGCATGGTTTGCCCTGTAACAAGCGTTACTTGATCCAATGCCTCGCGCCCATGGCTCTTGATCGGATGCCGCCACAACGCAGCGACATTGATCATTTACTTGTCCTCTTTCTTATCAGTCTCGACCGCGGCGGCCTTTTTCTTGAGGCTTGATTTGATATTGCCAAAGACATCGGGCTTGGCCCCATGGCTGCGCATAATCAGATATTGCTGCGTGAAGGTAATGATGTTGTTGGCGATCCAGTACAGCACAAGGCCGGACGCGAATGAACCGAGCATGAACATAAACACCCAAGGCATCCATGCAAAGATCATCTGCTGGGTCGCGTCTGTCGGGGCGGGATTGAGTTTCTGCTGAAGCCACATCGAAACACCCAACAAGATTGGCAGGATACCGATCATTACCAGGGCTAGGATCGAACCCGGCTCTGGCGCCGCGTAAGGCAGCAGACCAAACAGGTTAGCGATTGATGAAGGGTCGGGCGCAGAAAGGTCCTTGATCCAACCAATCCATGGCGCGTGCCGCAGTTCGATCGTGACAAAGATCACCTTATAAAGCGAAAAGAAGATCGGAATTTGCAGCAGGATCGGCAAACAACCGGCGGCCGGGTTTACCTTGTTTTCCTTATAAAGCTTCATCATGCCTTGTTGCATGGCTTGCTTGTCGTCGCCTGTCCGTTCCTTGAGCTTTTCCATCTCTGGCTGCAGCTCTTTCATCTTCGCCATTGAGACGTAGGACTTATAGGCCAATGGCAGCACGATGATCTTGAGGATCACGGTCAGCATCAGGATCGACCAACCCATGTTGCCAATAAAGATGTTCAGATAGTGAAGCAGCGCAAAAATTGGCTTGGTGAGGAAAAAGAACCAACCCCAATCAATGCTATCCAGAAAGCCGTAAACGCCCTCATTATCTTCATAGTTGCGGATCGCTTCCCACTCCTTTGCACCAGCAAAAAGGCGGGTTGTAACGGTCGCAGTTTCACCAGCAGCGACGGTTTCAGCGGGCATCACCGCTTCGGCTTGGTACAAATCACGGCCGTCGAAATACTTGGATGTTGACCGGAACGGGGCGTCCTGATCTGGGATTAGGGTCGTCATCCAAAAGTGATCGGTGTAGCCGATCCAACCGGATGTAGTGACGTCCAATCGTTCGGCTTGGGTGCGTTCGCGCGGATCGACGACGTATTCAGTGATGTCGTCATACCCGGTTTCTTCCAATTCGCCGTCGGTCATGCGGACAAGACCTTCGTGCAGGATGAAGAAATTCTTGAGATCGTCAGGCTGACCGTGGCGCCGCAATAACCCGTACGGGCGTGCAGAGATCGGTGCAGCGCCAGTATTTTCGACGCTTTGTGCGAACGAGAACATGAATGCGTCATCAACCGAGATTTCAGTGCGGAACACCTGACCTGCGCCATTGTCCCAAGCAATTGTAACGGGGCTAGTTGTTGTGAGTGTGTCGCCGCTTTCTAAAGTCCAAAGCGTATCAGGGCCGGGTGCGGCAGTTGCGTCAAGTCCCTCGATAGCAGTCCAACCGAAGGTCGCGAAATACGCGCCAGGCTCTCCGACAGGGCGCAACAGGCGGACGACTTCGGCGTCCTCATCAATCGTTTCGCGGTATTGCGTCAGGGCGAGATCGTCGATGCGACCACCCAAAAGCGAGATTGAACCGCTGAATTCGTTCGTTTCAATCGATAAGCGCGGCGCTTCAGCAACAGTGTCTTGTGCCGCCGTAGGCGTCGTTGCAGCCGAAGCCACAGGATCAGCAATCGGCAGCGTCGCATCCTGCGTTACTTGCGTCGTTTGCTCTGTGAGATCGACAGGCAATTCCTCTGGTGGAAATAGCGTTGTCCAAGCCACGATCACGGCAAAGCTAAGCACTGTTGCAATGATCAGGTTCTTGTTCTGGTCGTCCATCTGAAACCGCCCGTTTTCCTTAGAAAGTCTGGGGGTTGTTCAACCCCTCAGAGGCCAAAAGGTCAAGCTGTTTTCAGGGTTTTTGGATGGATTGAAGCAGATGTGACGCGGGGCACGTGGTCACTGGTCACGTGATGTCAGGATTTTTCGTTCTCAAGGTACAGCTTACGGGTCCGCTTGAAGACATCAACCAACCGCGGATCGTTTTCAGCAAGCTTTTCCACGATGCTTGCAAACACAGCTTCATCTTGGCCATAAAATGCCCGGGCCGCCTCGCGGGGGGCCATAGATTGGGATACATTTTTCATAATTCACACACCTTGAACAAACTAACACAATCGAACCGTAATCAAACATATAGGTGGAAATGGGGCAAAGTTTTATCACAATACGGCGAAACTTAAGCCGCGTTTTGCCACCACCAAGGCTCGATTAGGAAGAGTTTGCCAGAAAACGCAACGTCTGCACACCCCTGTTGGGTTGGTATGGTTAAAGCTTGTCACGCAGGCTGTACCAGAGCATCGCCAGCACCAGAAGCGGGGACCGCAAGCGCGGCCCGCCGGGGAAGGGGATTGTAGGAACCTTGGCCATGATGTCGAACCGCTCGGCTTGGCCAGCGATGGTTTCTGCGGCGATTTGCCCAGAGAGCGTCCCAAGTGCAACGCCTGCGCCTGAAAAGCCTGACATTGTTAGAATATTCCCGCCAATCCGCGCGAAATGCGGCATGCGGTTCATCGTGATCGCAAGGGTTCCGCCCCAAGCATGATCGATTTCGATGTCTTTGAGTTGCGGAAAAATCTCGGTTAGGAGCTTGCGCACCGATCCCGCAATATCCTTGGGAAATCGGTAGCCATAGCTTTCTGTGCCGCCAAACAAAAGCCTATGATCGTCCGAAAAGCGAAAGTAGTTCACAACAAATTTACTATCTGCCACGGCGTGGTTGTTGCGAATTATGTCCTCTTGCTGCGCGGGGTCAATTGGCTTGGTGGACACGATAAAGTTGTTAATCGGCATGACACGTTGGGCCACCGATTTTTGCAGATTGCCCAAATAGCCATTGCAGCCCAGCACGACATAGCGCGCTTTGATCTGCGCTTGGGCTGTATTTACCAAGGCTGGATCACCCTCTTCGATGGTTTCGACCTTGGATTGTTCAAAAACGCGCGCACCTGCACCGACTGCAAGGCGGGTCAGGCCCAACACAAGCTCAAGCGGGTTCACATGACCGCCGCCCATATCAAGCGTGCCGCCGTGATAGGCGGGCGAATTCACCAGATGTCGACATTCGTCCGGTTCCAGCACGCGGACTTTATCGTAGCCGTATTTTTGCGCCATGACATCGACGTAAGCTTGGTTGTGCGCATGGTCGCGTTTGCGGTGGACGGCATGCACGATGCCGTCATTAAAACTGGTATGCACATCTTCGGTGGCGCACAGATCACGGACAAGATCGACCGCTTGTGCGCCAATGTCCCAAAGCTGACGGGCGTGGCTATCGCCAACCATCACTTCGAGGTCTTCTTGATCGCGGCGTTGCCCCATGCTGACTTGACCGCCGTTGCGCCCCGATGCCCCAAAGCCAACACGCTGGGCGTCCAGCACAATCACATCATAGCCGCGTTTTGCCAGATGATAGGCCGTCGACATCCCTGTAAAGCCCGCACCAACGACACAGACATCGCAGTTCAGCGCGCCTTTGGCGGCTGGAAATCCGTCTAAAAGAGTGGCTGTATCGGCATAATACGAAGATGGGTATTCACCCTGCCGGTCGTTTGCGGTGAGCAGATCCATTGCTACGCGGACACCAACATGCCGCCAGCCTTGAGTTTCGCATAGGTCTCGTCCAGCGATTTGATTGCCCGGGCGATCAAAATGTCGATCTCGTCACAAGTGATGGTGAGCGGGGGGGAGATCACCATCCTGTCGTCCACACTGCGCATAATGATGTTATTTGCAAAACACTGGTCGCGGCAAAGAAGACCAATTGCGCCGCCTTCAACGGCGAATGCAGCGCGTGATGCTTTGTCTGGCGTCAGAGCAATCGAGCCTATCATGCCAACAATCTTGGCCTCGCCCACCAGCGGATGGTCAGCCAATGCTTCCCATTTTTTGCGCAGGTAAGGACCGGTGACATTGCGGACTTGGTTTATAATGTCTTCTTCCTCGATGATGCGCAGATTTTCGAGGGCGACGGCGCATGCGACAGGATGACCGGAATAGGTATAGCCATGGTTGAAATCGGTATCGCGGATCACGGCGGCGACGCGGTCTGATACGATCGATGCCCCGATCGGGATATATCCAGAGCTAAGCCCCTTCGCGACCGTCATAATATCAGGTTGAATCCCCAGCGTCTGACTGCCGAACCAGTTGCCCGTCCGCCCAAAGGCGCAAATCACTTCGTCAGCGATCAGTAGAATGTCGTACTTTTTGCAGATACGCTGGATTTCGGGCCAATATGTCGTGGGCGGAATAATCACGCCGCCTGCGCCTTGGATGGGTTCTGCAATAAACGCAGCCACTTTTTCGGGGCCGATTTCTTTGATCTTTGCTTCTAACTGCTGGGCACGCTCCAGACCAAAGTCCTCGGGGGTCATATCGCCGCCTTCGGACCACCAATCGGGTTGGTCGATATACGTGATGCCGGGAATTGGCAGGCCGCCTTGGCCGTGCATCCCTTTCATACCGCCCAGTGACGCACTGCCCATGCTTGACCCGTGATAAGCATTCCAGCGCGAAATCACGACATCGCGGTCAGGTTGGCCTTTTTCAGCCCAGTAGGTCCGTACCATCCGCAAATTGGTGTCATTGGCGTCAGAGCCGCCGTTGGCAAAGAAGACGTTATTCAGATCACCGGGCGCAAGTTCAGCCAGCTTTTTGGCCAGCATGAGGGCCGGTACGGTCGTGGTTTGAAAGAAGGTATTGTAAAAAGGAAGTTCGCGCATTTGGCGAGCAGCAGCCTCGGCTAGTTCAGTGCGACCATAGCCGATATTTACGCACCATAGGCCCGCCATCCCGTCAATGATTTCTTCACCTTCACTATCCTTGAGCCACACACCCTTGGCAGAGGTGATCACACGTGCGCCTTTGTCAGCCAGCGCACTGTTGTGTGTGAACGGGTGCATGTGGTGGGCGGAATCGATCGCTTGAAGCTCTTCGGTCGGTGGGTAGTTGGCAAGAATGTTCATGGTGACCTCGGGTCAAGCGGTGAAAGGGATGTCGTCATAGCGCGTGTTTGCACAGAAATA
>NZ_JAFMHR010000041.1:18218-21438 GCF_017854415.1 Yoonia sp.
ATGCGGCGCAGAATTTGGGCATCAGCAATGCCATATAGGGTGAAATGAAACCGGTAGTTCGCCTCTAGGTAACTGCGGATATCGCCGTTTTGAATGGCCACATTAATCATGTCATCATAGTGTTCTAGCGTGCCTATCTCACTGTTATCACACAGTATTGCAGCTCTTTCGGCCAAGTCAGGCTCGACAGTTAGACGAACGAGTTCGATTTGCTGCAAACGGTGGTCGGTCATCGCTGGCACGGCGATGCGGCGGTTTTCCAAAGTCACCAACGCGCCTTCGGCGGTCAGGCGGCGAATTGCTTCGCGGGCGGGGGTAATACCTGTGCCAATGGTTTCGGCAAGTCCGTGGATTGTAACAGGTTGCCCTGGGACGACCTCGCCAAAAAGAATCATCTCTTTGACGCGCTGATAGATCGTTTCATGTTCCGGCTTTTTTGCGGCCATTTGGTTCATTTCGCAAACTCTCCCCTTGGAATTAAGACATTCCACACCTCCTCTGAGTTGTCAAAACCTATCAAATTCACACATTCCGTTTGCAAACCTTTATATTTTAAACAAAGCTAGCTTAGGTAAATGAAAATCTCAGGGGAGATAAGTATGCGCAAAATGAACATGGGCACCATTCTTGCAGCCGCGGTTTTAGCCGCACAAGCAGGTTGGGCCGAAGAAGTACGTGTCTATAATTGGTCTGACTATATTGACGAAGATCTGCTGGCGAAGTTCGAAGAAGAAACTGGCTATGAACTGATCTATGACGTTTTTGATAGCAACGAAGTACTTGAAACCAAAATGCTTGCTGGCGGGTCCGGTTACGATATCGTCGTGCCGACAGGGACATTCTTGCAGCGTCAAATCACTGCAGGCGCGTTCCAACCCATTGATCCGGCCAAGCTTAGCAATTTTGGAAATCTCTGGGATTTGGTGTTGGATCGTACTGATATCTACGACCCGGGTGGACTCTATTCGATCAACTATATGTGGGGGACGACGGGGTTAGGTGTGAACGTTGCCAGAGTGACCGAGCTGCTAGGCGAAGACGCACCAGTCGATTCTCTTGAATTGATTTTTGACCCTGCAAACATGGAAAAGCTGGCGGAATGCGGCGTACATTTTCTTGATGCACCGACAGAATTAATTCCGGCTGCGCTGCAATATATTGGACAAGATCCAAACAGCAAAGATGAGGACGTGATTGCGATGGCTGAGCCGGTTCTGACTGCTGTTCGTCCGTTTGTTCAGAAGTACCACAGCTCTGAATACGTTTCGGCTTTGGCCAACGGTGACATCTGTGTCGCTTTCGGTTGGTCGGGTGATATCCTGCAGTCGCGCGATCGCGCGGTGGAGGCAGAAAACGGCGTAGAAATAGTCTATAGTGCGCCAGTCGAAGGAGCACAGATGTGGTTTGACCAAATGGCAATTCCTGTTGATGCGCCGAACCCAGATGGTGCACATGCATTCCTGAACTTTATTCTTGATGCCGAAAATATGGCCGCCGCATCGAACTATGTTTACTACGCGAACGGTAATCTAGCCTCACAGGAGTTTCTGGTTGAAGACGTAATTGGCGATACGGCCATTTATCCCGACGCAGCGACGCTTGAAACGCTTTATACAATCACCCCCTATGACGCGCGCACGCAGCGTACCGTCACACGGATGTGGACACGTATTAAGTCCGGCACCTAAATACCTAGCCCTCGGCCCTGCATGACAGGGCCGAGGACAGCCATCCCCGTTTTTTAGCGCATGCCGGAGGCCCAGACCCCTATGCCCGAAACCCTATTTGAGCCTTGGAAAGATCCGGAAGCAAAGCCGATCATCCGTTTCCAGAACGTCACCAAACGGTTTGGGGATTTCACCGCGGTCGATGACCTCAGCGTTGATATCTATGAAAAAGAATTCTTTGCCCTGCTTGGTCCGTCCGGATGCGGCAAAACCACGATGATGCGTATGCTGGCGGGATTTGAAACGCCCACCTCTGGTACTATCCTACTGGATGGCAAAGACATCTCTGCGGTGCCCCCAAACAAGCGCAGCGTGAACATGATGTTCCAATCCTACGCGCTGTTCCCGCATTTGACCGTCTACGACAACATCGCCTTTGGCCTGAAACGGTCAAACATGCCAAAAGACCAGATTGATGCGCGCGTCATGGAAATGCTGCGCCTTGTCCAGATCGAGAAGTTCGCCAAACGCAAACCTGAACAGATCTCTGGCGGGCAACGCCAGCGGGTTGCGCTAGCGCGATCTTTGGCCAAAGCACCGAAATTGTTGCTATTGGATGAACCGCTGTCCGCGCTGGATAAAAAGCTGCGCCAAGACACGCAGTTCGAGTTGATGGATATTCAAGAAAAAACCGGCACGACCTTTGTGATCGTTACCCATGACCAAGAAGAAGCGATGACAGTTGCCTCGCGTGTCGCCGTGATGAACTTTGGCAAGCTGGTCCAGGTCGACACGCCTGACCAAATCTACGAAGCGCCTAATAGCGCGTATGTCGCCGACTTTATCGGAGACGTGAACATCATCGAAGGCAATGCAACGGCGCAAGGTGACACGGTGTCGATTGCATGGGCCGAAGGGCAGCCGGATATCACCGGAACGCCAGCCAAGCCCGTTGCGAATGGCAAAGTCAGCTTTATCATTCGCCCTGAAAAGATCGCGATTTCTGCGGACAAGCCCACCGACCGGCATAATGCGGTCCAAGGCACGATCCTCGATATTGCCTATCTCGGCAATTTGTCGACCTACCATGTGAAGCTTGCCAACGGCACAGTGATCAAAGCGCAGGCCGCAAATTCGCGCAGGCGCGCGAGCCGCCCGTTTACGTGGGAAGACGAAGTCTGGCTGTCGTGGACAGACACCGCCGGTGTGGTTTTGGAAGGCTAGGGGACTGATATGAACCTTCGTCGCCTCACTTTGATCGCTGTCCCTTATCTGTGGCTGTTCGGGCTGTTCTTTGTCCCGTTCCTGATCGTCTTCAAGATATCATTGTCTGATATCGCACTATCAATCCCGCCTTATACCCCGACCTTGGAATTGTCCGATGGCTGGGCCGGGCTCAAGGATATGGTGTCGCAACTGGATTTCGAGAATTTTGAATTCTTGGCCACCGATGATCTCTATTGGAAAAGCTACCTTTCCAGCGTGCAGATTGCTTTTATTTCGACCGTCTTTGCCTTGATGATCGGTTTCCCAATCGCCTACGGCATGGCGAA
>NZ_JAFMHR010000181.1 GCF_017854415.1 Yoonia sp.
CCGTTGCCGTTCAGTGCGCGCATCGCGCCAAACGGCGGGGCCGTGACGCGACTTGCGCCAACGCTTCATACGCCAAAAAGCATCAAGTTGAGTTGGCGTATTTCATGGGCGGCCGTGCTGCGGAGAAGATTATGTGCGGTGAGATTTCGTCAGGCGCAGGCGCTGGCGAACAGAGCGACTTGGACAAAGCGACGGCCATGCCAATTGCGCAAGAACGGCAATGGGGGTTGGGTAAGTCAGGTCTCTGCTACGCACCCGTTGACAGCCATCAGCGCCACCTGCTGACAGCATCGCAGCAGCATACGGTGAATGAGCGGCTCAAAGCGGCGGAAGTGTTGGCCGTCCAGACATTGACCGAGAACCTATCTTTGCTTGGGCGCGTGACCGAAGCATTGTTGGAAAAACGGGAGTTGGACGAACGGCATATTGCCGTATACCAAGAAAAACCGAAAAACTCAAAAAAAACAGAATATTATTCTATCAAATTTGACGCAAGTGCCCAACATCGGAGTTTTTCAACAGAATACGCCAGTTGGGAATAACCTTTAAGGGGCCATATTGAAGACTTACAGCGCCACTTCTGCGTTTAGGTAACACCTGCAACCAAACCGAACTTACAGGCCTCTACGGACTTACTTTTGCCTTACCCACTTTAGGTTTTCTACCGCATCAGACAGCACGTCAAACGATACACCCCCAGAATACAGGCCATAAGACATCGTGTTCAGGTCATGCCCTAGCAGCCGCGCTGTGACGTTTTCAGGCACCCTGCCCCGCTACCACCATATAGAACCCAAATGGAACCTAGTTTGGAACCTAGTCATAACCCTAGTAAGTTTGTAAGTGTTTGATATTGCTAATTCATTATAAGATTTGTAGAGTCCCTGTCTCTCCGCCAAAATGCCGGCGCAAGCATTTGATAATTCATGGCATATTGGCTTTAATTGTGCATCGCAGACGTACGCCCACAATGCTACTTTCGCCCCACTCTGAGCACAGAGCACCATGACTCTGTGCCCGCGAATGGGTCTAACCTAGCGCTTTATGCCGTAGCCACCGCCCCCGGGGGATTTTAGGATGAAGATGTCGCCGGGCAAAAGCTCTGCTTCATCATTGCCTTTCAGGTTCTCGACCCGCCCATCGGCCCGCTGGACGCTATTGTGGCCCTGCAAGCCGGGGTCACCGCCTGCTGCGCCATGTGGCGGCACAATGCGGTGCGATGACAGGACCGTCACAGTCGTGGGTTCCAAGAACCGCAATCTTCTGACAATACCATTTCCGCCAACAAATGCGCCCTGCCCGCCCGATCCTTGCCGAATTGAGAATTCCTCAACCAGAACCGGAAATCGCGTTTCAAGGACTTCGGGGTCTGTCATGCGTGTATTGGTCATGTGGCTATGCACGGCGCTTGTCCCGTCAAAACCGTCACCCGCACCCGTCCCCCCGCAAATGGTTTCATAGTTCTGATAGTCATTGTTGCCATAAACAAAGTTGTTCATTGTACCTTGGCTGCCTGCAATCACGCCTAGCGCGCCGTAAAGTGTATCTGCAATTGCTTGGCTGACTTCGGTATTGCCTGAAATCACCGCCGCAGGGGCTTGCGGGTTAATCATGCTACCTTCGGGGACAATCAGGTCGAGCGGTTTCAGGCAGCCTTCGTTCATTGGAATGTCACTGCCTACAAGTGTGCGGAAAACGTACAAAACGACAGCGCGGCAAATCGCAAGCGGCGCGTTGTAGTTGAATTCGTTTTGCGGCGACGTGCCTGTGAAATCGATCGTCGCCTGACGGTTGGCTTTATCAACGGTAATCGCGACCTTGATCTGGTCACCGCTATCGAGCGGATAGGTAAAGCTGCAATCATGCAGCACATCCAGCACGCGGCGCACGCTTTCTTCGGCGTTGTCTTGGACGTGGGTCATGTAGGCGTGCACGGTTTCTAACCCGAACTGACGCGTGATCTTTTGCAGCTCGGTCGCGCCTGTCGCGTTGGCAGCGATTTGCGCAGACAGGTCAGCCATGTTCTGGTCGATGCTGCGGCACGGGTACTTGCCGGACGCGAGCAATTCGCGCGTTGCGGCATCGCGCAGTTGCCCTTGGGCGACCAGTTGGAAATTATCGATCAGCACGCCTTCTTCTTCGATGACGCGGCTGTCTGGTGGGGCAGAACCGGGGGTTTTGCCGCCGATATCAGCATGGTGCCCACGGCTGGCGACGGTGTAGATGATCCGCTTGCCTGCTTCATCAAAAACGGGCGTGATGACTGTCACGTCAGGCAAATGCGTGCCGCCATTGAACGGGTTGTTCATCATGAACACGTCACCGGGCCGGATTTTGCCTTTGTTCTGGCGCAGGATCACCCGCACGCTTTCGGACATAGAGCCTAAATGCACAGGCACGTGCGGCGCATTCGCCACAAGATCGCCGGCCTCGTCAAAGATCGCACACGAAAAATCATAGCGTTCTTTGATGTTCACCGAATAGGCAGTGTTGGCTAAAGTTGCGCCCATCTGGTCGGCAATGGACATGAACAGGTTATTGAACACTTCAAGCATCACAGGATCGACCTTGGTGCCAATCGCCTCTTGGCGGGCCAAGGGTGTGGTACGGCGCAAGATCAGGTTGCCGCCGCTGACGCATTCCGCTTGCCAGTCTTGCTCAAGGACGTTGGTGCCCGTGGGTTCGGTCAAGATTGCCGGACCTTCCACAATATCGCCTATGGCCATGGTTGTGCGGTCCACAACCGGCACGTCGTGCAAGGCACCCGTCGACCACATCTTGCTGGTGCGCGGTGAGACTGATCCGCCGGCCGTGTCCGGCAGAATGACGTTTTCGCCTGTGGCGCCAATTGCTTCGGCGGTCAACACGTCGATTAACAGGGTTGCACCTTCAGGGACAAATCCGAAACGTTGCTGGTGGGCTGTTTCAAACGCCACTGTCATGTCAGCAGGTGAACCAAACGGTACCTCGAGCGTTTGTTGGGCGCCATCAGGGCGGATGTGCGCCATCTTGACGACCGTAATCTGGGCGTCAGGAATACCTTGGCCCAAAACCTCGGCTTTGGCAGCATCAGCTAGTTCTGCAAGCGTTGTTCGGGCGTGTGCGATCTCGCTGAAACCTTGGCCGAACTGATGCTCGCGCATGGCCCGCACATCGGCTAGGCCCATGCCAAACGCTGATAAAACGCCCGCAAAAGGATGGATAAAGACGCTTTCCATACCCAGTGCATCGGCAACCAGACAGGCGTGTTGGCCGCCTGCCCCGCCAAAGCAGTTCATCGTGTATTTGGTTACGTCATAGCCGCGCTGCACGCTGATCTTTTTGATCGCATTGGCCATGTTTTCGACGGCAATGCGCAAGAAGCCTTCGGCTATTTCTTGGACTGTGCGGTCACCGCCAATCTCTTGGGCCATCACGTCAAATTTGGCGCGGACCGCATCCACATCAAGCGGTTCATCTGCGTTCGGGCCAAAGACAGGTGGGAACAAATCAGGCTGCAATTTGCCCAAAAGTACGTTGCAGTCAGTCACGGTCAGTGGACCGCCGCGCCGATACGCGGCTGGACCGGGGTTCGCACCGGCGCTTTCGGGGCCGACCTGCATGCGCCCGTCACGGTACGACAAGATCGATCCGCCACCCGCTGCGACCGTATGGATCGACATCATGGGCGCGCGCATCCGTACACCTGCGACCTCTGTCTCAAAGCTGCGCTCGAACTCGCCCGCATAGTGACAGACGTCCGTGGAGGTGCCGCCCATATCAAAGCCGATGAGTTTTTCATAACCAAGCTCTGCCGCCGTGCGCACCATGCCAACAACGCCGCCCGCTGGTCCTGACAAGATCGCGTCGCGCCCTTCGAAAAGCGCCGCGTCGGTTAAACCACCGTTGGAGCGCATGAACATCAACCGATCGCAGCCGCCTTGGGACGTGCCTAATGCATTGGCAACCTGACTGACGTAGCGGCGCAGGATCGGCGACAGATACGCATCGACGACGGCTGTATCGCCGCGCGACACAAGTTTTATCAGCGGGCTGGCTTCATGGCTCAGCGAGACTTGGGAAAAGCCGATGTCTTTGGCGATCTGACCCAAGCTTTGTTCGTGCTGGGGGAAACGGTAGCTGTGCATCAGCGCAATCGCGACAGAGCGGTAGCCGTCTTTGTGGGCTTGCATCAACGCATCGCGCGCAGGATCGGCGTTCAGCGGAGAAAGCACCGTGCCATCAGCGCCGATCCGTTCATCAATCTCGATCACGTCATCATAAAGCAACTCGGGCAGTTGGATATTCAAATCAAACAGCCGAGGACGATTCTGGTATCCGATCCGCAGCAAATCGCGCATGCCTTTGGTGATCAACAGCAACGTCCGTTCGCCCTTACGTTCGAGCAAGGCGTTGGTGGCGACAGTTGTCCCCATCTTGACGGCATTGATCTTGCCCGGCGGGATCGCGTCATTCGGACCAAGCCCCAGCAATTCGCGGATCC
>NZ_JAFMHR010000042.1 GCF_017854415.1 Yoonia sp.
TGTGTTTTGTGGTCGCCTGATTAAAGGCGTCAAAAATGGACCCAGCCCTGACTGGTTGCAAACCCAACTGCGTGCTATTGGGCTACGTCCCATCAGTTTCCTCGTCGATGTGACCAATTGGTTTACCTATGATTTGAACCGCCCCTTGCACGTCTTTGACGCTGATAAGGTTGCGGGTAATCTGCGCGTCCATCGTGCGGCTGGTGGTGAAACCATCGTGGCATTGGATGACAAGGAATATACCCTGCAAGCGGGGCAGATGGTTATTTCTGACGATAATGGTCCTGAAAGCATCGCAGGCGTAATGGGCGGTGCCGACACTGGCTGCACCGAAGACACCGTGAACGTCTTTGTCGAAAGCGCGTATTGGGACCCTGTCCAAATTGCCTACACAGGGCGCGCATTGAAGATAAATTCAGATGCGCGTTACCGGTTTGAGCGCGGAATTGACCCGTCTTTCACACCCGAAGGATTGGAACATGCAGTGCGCATGATCGTCGATCACGCAGGCGGTGAAGCGTCGCAATTGATCCAAGCTGGTGAAGTGCCCGATACGTCCCGCGCCTATAAACTGGACGCAAAGCGGGTGGTTTCACTCGTTGGTATGGAAATCTCAGAGGCGACACAGCGCACCACACTAACGTCACTTGGTTTTGTGATGAAAGGCGACATGGCCAATGTGCCGTCTTGGCGTCCTGACGTGCAAGGAGAGGCTGATTTGGTCGAAGAAGTCGCGCGCATCGCGTCATTGACCAAGCTTGAAGGCAAGCCATTGCCGCGCATCAATGCAGGCGTGCCACGCCCTATTCTGACGCCAAGCCAATCGCGCCAGCAAGCGGCCCGCCGCACGGCTGCGGCTTTGGGCTATAACGAATGTGTGACCTACAGCTTTATCGATGCGGCAGCGGCCACGCTCTTCGGTGGTGGCGATGATGCGACGATGCTGGAAAACCCGATCAGTTCGGAAATGTCGCATATGCGACCTAACCTGCTGGGTGGTTTGCTGCGTGCAGCAGCCCGCAATCAGGCGCGGGGTTTCATGGATATGGGCCTGTTCGAGGTCGGCGCTGGTTTCCACGGTGGCGAGCCGGGTGAGCAGCATATGTTGGTGTCAGGCGTTCTGATCGGGCGCACGGGGCCAAAGGACGTGCATGGCACATCGCGCCCCGTCGATCTTTATGATGCAAAGGCGGATGCCGAAGCTGTTCTGGCTGCGATCGGTGCACCCGCAAAAGTGCAGATCATGCGCGGCGCTGACGCTTGGTGGCATCCAGGGCGACATGGTAAAATCTGTTTGGGGCCCAAGAAGGTCTTGGCTGTCTTTGGCGAACTGCACCCCAAGGTGTTGCGCGAAATGGACATCAAAGGTCCTGCGGTCGCGTTCACAATTTGGCCTGACGAAGTTCCGATGCCGAAAAACAAGACTGCTACGCGGCCAGCATTGGTCGCAACCGATTTGCAGGCGGTCGAGCGTGACTTTGCCTTTGTCGTAGACGCTGATGTTGAAGCACTGACCTTGGTCAATGCGGCGGCTGGTGCGGACAAAGCACTGATCGCGGATGTGCGCGTCTTTGATGAATTCATTGGTGGGTCGTTGGGCGAAGGCAAGAAGTCGCTCGCGGTCACGGTGCGTTTGCAACCTACCGATGCCACGTTGAAAGACGCCGACATCGAAGCCGTCAGCGGCAAGATCATCGAGAAGGTTACGAAAGCAACAGGTGGCGTGCTGCGCGGATGATTTTGCGGTGTGCCACGTCTGACGATGTGGATGCGTTAACCGCGTGCCTGAAGGCTGCCTATGCGCCATTCCAGCATCTTGATCTGCCATCAGTGGCAGACGGCATTGCCGAGGATTTGGCCAAACTTGATGTTTGGGTCGCTGAATTGGATGGTGTCGTAGTTGGCGGGGTTTTTGCCGAACTTGACGGAAAAGCGCATATCGTGAACCTTGCTGTGCACCCAGACGCAGGTAGTCATGGGATCGGGCGCGCGTTGGTCGATCACGTGATCGAAGCTGCGAAAGCAACAGGGCATGCGGAAATTCACCTAGCAACGCATACTCAAATGACCGCAACGCAAGCGTTTTATCGGAAAAGCGGCTGGACCGAGGTTGGCCATGACGGCAATAAGGTCTATTTTAAGCGACAATTGAACGAAGGAAGCCCAACATGACTTTGAATATCTATCTTTCTGGTGAAATTCACACCGACTGGCGCGATCAGATCACTGCTGGTGCGGCTGGCTTGGATGTTGCGTTTCATAGCCCTGTCACGGATCACGCGGCTTCGGATGACTGCGGTGTAGCGATCATGGGCGAAGAGCCAAAAAAGTTCTGGCATGACAACAAGGGTGCTAACCTGAATGCAATTCGTACGCGGCACGGCATTGCGAATGCTGACATTGTCGTTGTCCGTTTTGGGGATCAATATAAACAGTGGAATGCAGCTTTCGACGCGGGTTATGCCGCTGCATTGGGTAAGTCACTGATCGTGATGCACGGCCCCGATCATCAGCATCCGTTGAAAGAAGTAGATGCCGCAGCGCTTGCCGTTGTGGAAACGCCGCAGCAGGTTGTCGAGATATTGAACTACGTTCTGAATGGAACGCTGCCCTAAATCGCAGTTCACCCCGATTTAGGACGGGTTAGGGATGCTCTTGGCTTTGGCGACGGCCGGCCGGGCATAAAACCGCTCAACATATGCAGGGACGTTCTTAAGGTCATGATAGCCCACGACGTCCTTGGTGCCGTAGAATTCAAGCGCATTTAACCATGGCGCGATGGCCATGTCCGCGATTGAGTACGCGCCAAGGAGCCAGTCTTTGCCTTCCAGTTCTTTGTCTAGAACGGCCAACAATCTGATCGCTTCGTCGCGGTAGCGTTCGCGTGGGCGGGGGTCTTCGATTTGCGATCCTGCAAATTTGTAGAAAAAGCCCATTTGTCCCAGCATTGGCCCAAGGCCGCCCATCTGAAACATAAGCCACTGTGTGATCTTGGCTTTTTCAGCAGCGTTCGAACCTAGGAATTTCCCGGACTTTTCAGCGAGATAAAGCAGGATTGCACCACTTTCGAATAGGCCGATTGGACCGCTTGGTCCGTTGGGGTCAACGATTGCGGGTATCTTGTTGTTTGGGTTCAATGACAGGAACGCATTGCTTTTGACGTCTTCATCCTTGAGCGTGACAAGGTGCGGCTCGTAGGCCAACCCCATCTCTTCAAGAGCGATTGAAACCTTCACGCCGTTAGGTGTGGGATAAGAATAAAGCTGGATCACCGAAGGGTCCTTGGCGGGCCAGCGTGCGGTGATCGGGAAAGTCGATAGATCGGCCATGATGTGCGTGTCCTTTGCAATACTGCGATGGACTGAAGCTAAGGGGAATTTCAGGGAATAAAACCCGTGCGAGAGTTCATGAATATCGGTATGGCTGTGCGCAGTTGCGCAATGGGCGCGAGATCCATGCGTGAAGCTTATAAAAAAGTGGGGACACACATGTTAAACGAATTCAAATCATTTATCGCCAAAGGCAATGTCATGGACATGGCCGTTGGTATCATCATCGGCGCGGCATTCACGGCTATCGTGACGTCATTGGTCGGTGACTTGATCAACCCGATCATCGGACTTGTGTCTGGTGGTGTTGATTTCACAAATAACTACGCCGTTCTTGGCGGCGATGTGCCTGCTGGTGCATCACTCGAAGCAGCCCGCGAAACCGGCGGCTCGATCTTTGCATACGGTGCATTCATCATGGCGATCATCAACTTTCTGATCATCGCATTCGTCGTGTTCATGCTGGTGCGCAGCGTTAACAAGATCAAAGATGCGGCTGCAGCTGAAGAAGTTGCAGCACCAGAAGCGCCAAAAGGTCCAACCGAGTTGGAAGTTCTTTTGGAAATCCGCGACGCGCTGGCCAAACAAGCCTAAGCCTGCATTCGAAGCGCTGACCTGCCGCAATTGGCAGGTCAGCGTTTTTTTATTCGCGCAGTGCAAGTGCCGGTGACAACACATCGATGCCCAGCGCCATACCGACCGCATAGTAGGTCAGTTTGCCTGCATGAACGTTCAAACCGTTCAAAAGATGCGGATCATCTTCGCAGGCCTGCCGCCATCCTTTATTCGCCAACGCCAGCATGAATGGCATCGTCGCATTGCCAAGCGCGATTGTAGATGTCCGCGCCACGGCACCCGGCATGTTTGCCACGCAGTAGTGCATGATCCCGTCCACGTCATAGATAGGATCTTGGTGGGTTGTCGCCTTTGAGGTTTCAAAACACCCGCCTTGATCGATCGCGACATCCACGAGTGCCGCACCGGGCTTGAGTTCGGACAGTTGCGCCCGAGAGATGAGCTTGGGGGCCGCCGCACCGGGGATCAGGACTGCACCGATGATCAAATCTGCTTCGCGCGCCAATTCGATTGTGTTGCCTGCACTTGCATAGCTGTTCTTGAACTGCCCGCCAAAGACATCGTCCAAGTAGCGCAGGCGCGGCAAGGATCGGTCCAAAACGGTCACATCCGCGCCCATGCCTGCCGCGATCTTGGCGGCATGTGTGCCGACGACGCCGCCGCCGATCACTAGAACGCGCGCAGGTCCAACACCTGGCACGCCGCCCATCAGAACACCGCGTCCGCCATTGGCTTTCTGCAAAGTCCAAGCGCCGACTTGTGGGGCCAACCGGCCAGCAACCTCTGACATGGGTGCCAGCAACGGCAAGCCGCCACGATCATCGGTGACGGTCTCGTAGGCGATGCAGGTTGCGCCGGATTCCATCAGGTCTTTGGTCTGTTCGGGGTCAGGTGCAAGGTGCAGGTAGGTGAACAAAATCTGACCTTCGCGCAGCATTTTACGTTCAATTGGCTGCGGTTCTTTCACTTTTACAACCATTTCGGCCACTGCAAAGACTTCGGCCGCTGTGCCGACGATCTGTGCGCCTGCTGCGATATAGTCTTCGTCTAGAAAGCCCGCACCATTGCCGGCGTTTGTCTCGACTGTGACGGTGTGGCCGCTATTCACGGCTTCATGCGCTGCGTTCGGCGTCAGGCCAACGCGAAATTCCTGTGGTTTGATCTCTTTTGGGCATCCAATATGCATGACCGTGTCCTCCCTATTTCTACGTGGACTATTCTGCTTTCCAGCCGCAAGTACATGGATGTTTTTCTTGGTATCTGACGATAATTCCAGTAAATTCGTGCTCGTAAAGCCTAAAAATTAGAAGGATCGTGTGCAAAATGAAAATCGACAGTATTGATCGCCGAATCCTGCAAGTGCTGCAAAAAAAAGGCCGCATGTCCAACGCAGAGCTGTCTGAAACGGCCAATCTTTCGGCCTCGGCCTGTCATCGCCGCGTACAAAGGTTAGAGAAAGAGGGGTTCATTCGTGATTATGTTGCGCTGTTGGATCCGCGCAAAGTCGGTCGCCCGACGACTGTATTCGTCGAGATCACATTGAGCGGTCAGGCAGACGAGGTGCTGGATGCCTTTGAAAAAGCAGTCGCACGCGTGCCGGATGTATTAGAATGCCACTTGATGGCAGGGTCTGCGGATTATCTGCTAAAGGTTGTTGCGGGTGACACAGAGGATTTCGCACGTATTCACCGGCGTTATTTGGCGACTTTGCCCGGAGTTGCGCAGATGCAGTCCTCGTTCGCATTACGCACTGTGCGACAAACAACTGCCTTGCCGGTTTGACGCCGGTTTTCGGCGGTTAATTGCGCATTTTTCTATTTCTGATGGCCGCCTCAATTTGGGCGCAATATTAACTTCGACTAAAGCCTGATGCCGTAGAGTCACGAGCACAATGCTGGATCGGAGAAGAAATGGCTTACGTTTTATCGAGCGGGTCCAACTACAGCGCGTTGAAGTGGGGCGACGATCAATTGGGGTCGGATGGCGGTCGCGTGACGTGGTCGTTGTCCCTGACTGGTCTAACCTATGGCGCGGGCTTTACCGATGCGCAGTTCATCTATGCAGCGCAAGCCGCGTTCAACACATGGGAAAGCTATACCACGCTTGATTTCGAGTTTGCCCAAGGCGATGCCGATATCGATGTGCGAACAACGACTTTGTCAGGGTCCACCGTAGGGCTTGCGACATATTTTTTCGGAAGAGGACCGATCACTGACAATGGCGTCTCTATTGTGACCTCTGCGACTGTTGATATGGATCTGGAGGCAACGTGGTCGCCATTTGGCGAACGTGGCCTGCTCAGCTATTACGCGGTGCTTTTGCATGAAATTGGGCATGCGATTGGTTTGGGTCATGTGGATCAGGACGACGGGCCTGAATATAGAGATCAAATCATGAACACGCCGATCAGCGCAGATGATCTTGGCGGGGGCGATATTGCAGGAGCGCAGATCTTATATGGCGATCCTAACTGGACTGATGGTGCCAATACTGACGATTTGTCCGGCGAAACAAGGGGGCTCACTTTGCGGCTTCTTGGCGGAGACGATGTTCTAACGGCGACAAATTTCGCGGACACGATCTATGGCGGTGCGGGCGGTGACACGGTGAATGCAGGCGGCGGTGCCGACATCATTATTGATGTGCTGGGCGCAAATACGTTGAACGGGGATAACGGGAATGACGTGATCATTGCTGGAGGCCGTACAACAGCTTCGGGTGGTTCAGGGGACGACATCGTTTTAGGTGGCTCCGGCAATGACAATCTAAGTGGTGACGGCAATCCCGGTGGTGTTGACGGGAATGATACGCTTGTTGGCGATCCAACAACCGGATTTTTCTATGGTGACGATGTTCTGACGCCGGGCGGCGGGGATGATTTCATCGAAGGCGGTGGCGGCGCGGATACATTTGTGTTCGGCCCCGGACAGGGCATCAACACGATTGCGGCATTGAACGTTGATCTTACTGACCCAGGTGCGACACAGGCCATTGGGGTGGATTTTGAAAGTGGTATTGATGTGATCCAGCTCATTGGTTTTGACACCGCCGTACGCGACAATCCGTTCAGTTTTGTGCAAGACTTCAATGATGGCTCTGGCATGATGGCCCGTTTTATAGCCGAAGGAACAACAATCGTGTTTTTCGGATTGACGCAATCCAACCTGACAGAGAGCGACTTTCTGATATGATTAAAACCGCTCACGGCATCCGCGTAGCACATAGTCGCGCGTTTTCTTTTATAATGATCGCGATACTTTGTTCGACAATTTCGGCTTGTGGCGGCGGTGGCGGTGGCGCGTCAACTGGCGGCGGTGGAAATGCCGGCGGGGCGCCCCCTGATGTCGAGGGCATTGATGGCAGCGGTCCCACAAACAATACCTATACCGAATTCGAGGAAACCACGGCAGGTAGGACCTCGGTGTTTACAACCGTTGCAATAAACAATGAGCGCGCCACCGCGCCGACAATAGTGGGCACTTTCGATCACGCCACGGGTGTTGTTTCGAACGGTGAATTGGCGGGCAGTTTCGAAGGGCAACAACGTACTACCCTTACTCTTTCCGTTCCTCTTTCTAGCACGGTAACGCTGACCAACCTTGCCGGAACCGAATACGTTCGTTTTTTCCAAACCAGCGGAACGGGTGACGACATATTCGGTGTTGTGGGCCAAACCACATTCTTAGACGATCTGCCGACCGATGGCTCGTCCCGTTATACAGGCGTTGTCGTAATGGAGGTTAATACCGAAGGCCGGTATGCCTTGACGGGTTCTGCCATAATTACGGCCAACTGGGGCAGTGGCGTCAATGCGGAGTTCAACAACTTGTCTGGCACATTCAATGAGGGGCCACAGCAGAACGTCCCTGGCGTGATCAACATTTTGGGCGCTCGTTTTGAAGGGACAACTTTTGTGGGCGACAACGTCACGCTGACGGGACAGATTTTTGAAAGCTCAGGTCCCGTTGATGGTTCCATGGAAGGGCAGGTTTATGGGCGCAACGCGGATGAAATCGGCGGTATATTTACGTTAGAGTCAGATGCGGACGACCTGAATATCAGCGCTGTTTTCGCTGCTGAATAACGCGACCTAGTCTTTGGTTTCTTCGCCGTCTTCAGGCAGTAACCCGTAAGGTTTGGCAAGGTTCCAGACGTGATCTGGCACCATATTCTTGATCTTTGCAGGTTCTTCGCGGCGCAGGTGGAGGATCGTTTCAGCGGCTTTCATTTCGACCCGTGCGCGTGCGAACTCTAGTCCGCGCGGTCCCACGCGCGGCATCAGCCACGCCATGATCCCACGTAACCAATGAGGCATGCGTCGCAGTGGCAGGCCGCCGGCTGCAAGTTTGGTGTTCTCGATAAAGCCCTTTACCGCACCAGCGCGTTTGCCGCGTGAACCGGGGGTGGCCAAAGAGACCTCGGTGCCCAACCCATCCAACATCTCTTGGCCGCGTGCATTGCGCACTATCAACCATTGTTCCCCTTCGCCTGCCATGTACCCGACTGTGATGTCAGCCAGCCGATTGGTATAATCGATGCAGGTCCGACAGGTGACAGGAAAGAAATCTGCGGGCAGGTCGGACAAGGGCAATTTCAAGAACGGAATCAAGCGTTGTGAACCATCGGTAAAGCGCAATTCAACATGATAGTCCGCGCGGAATTCCAGATAAGTCACCGTTTCAGGCGCATCGGTTAGCCGTGCGAGAAAGCTGTGAAAATTCTCTGTGGTTGTGTTGTCCGAACACGGTGTACCAATCACATAAATCCGCTCGAAACCCAAGGACGCCTCAAGGGCGCGCAACGCATAAACCTGACAAGGGATGCCGATGACCGCAATGCGTTTGTGGCCCGCCGCCGCCGCCGGTTCCAGCAATGCGAGCAATGGCGCATATCCCATACGCATGCCGCGGGCTTCGGACATATCGGCCGCATTTGTGATGATTGCCGGTTGTGGTCGCCATCGGTCGCTGGGGTCTGGCACCATTGTCAAAACCGCATCGATTTTGCCACATTCGAGCAGTTGTTCTGCCAGTCGCGTGGTCAATCCTGTCCATTGCGCACCCGCACGGGCTGGCGTCAGCGCCGCACGGTACATTGCGTGCGAAACGCCAAAGAACCGTGCGTCGCCGATGTCTTTGGCCGCTTGACCGTGCACGCGTGTTTCTAGGGTCGGATAGTCGGGCTTGATGAATTGGCAGGCTTTGCCGCAGGCCGACGGGTCCTGCATCCGTGACACACCGCAATCAGTACAAAGCCCACGCGGGGCGGGATCGCGAAATGTCGGTGTTGTTGTCATGGCGCTACCCTACTGCGGCAGGCCAAACTGTCTAGTTTGATTTACATACCGATGCGCAAAATACACCACTGCGCGTGCATCTGTCGCATCTGACAGCGCCCCCTTTCCCTTGGGCTGGACACGCGGTAAAGGGGCGCATCTTTTACAAGGAGCCAGCCAAATGGGCTATAGAATCGCCATCGTCGGCGCCACAGGCAATGTGGGCCGTGAAATGCTGAACATCCTCGCCGAGCGGGAATTCCCCGTCGCCGAGATTGCCGTACTTGCCAGCCGTAAATCGCTGGGCACCGAAGTCAGCTTTGGCGATAAAACCTTGAAGACCAAAGACCTTGATACGTTCGATTTCACGGGTTGGGATATGGCGCTGTTTGCCGTGGGTTCCGATGCCACAAAAATTTACGCGCCAAAGGCTGCCAAGGCCGGTTGCGTCGTGATCGATAACTCTTCGCTTTACCGTTACGATCCTGATGTGCCGCTGATCGTGCCCGAAGTGAACCCGCAAGCCGTGCACGGGTATTCCAAAAAGAACATCATCGCGAACCCGAACTGTTCCACTGCGCAGATGGTTGTCGCGCTTAAGCCGTTGCATGATCGTGCCACGATCAAGCGTGTTGTCGTCAGCACATACCAGTCTGTATCAGGCGCTGGCAAAGGCGGCATTGATGAGCTGTGGGACCAGACAAAGTCGATCTATAACCCGACCGACAGCAAGCCGCCGCGTCAGTTTACCAAGCAGATCGCATTTAACGTGATCCCGCACATCGATGTGTTCTTGGACAGTGGCGAGACCAAAGAAGAATGGAAAATGGTCGCCGAGACCAAAAAGATTGTTGATCCCAAGATCAAGGTCACGGCCACATGTGTGCGTGTGCCGGTTTTTGTTGGCCACTCGGAGGCGATCAACATCGAGTTCGAGGAATTTTTGGACGAGGACGAAGCCCGCGACATCCTGCGTGAAGCACCCGGTATAATGGTCATCGATAAGCGTGAAGACGGCGGCTACGTCACCCCGATCGAATGCGTTGGTGATTTTGCGACATTCATCAGCCGCATCCGTCAGGACAGCACGATCGACAACGGTTTGAACCTGTGGTGCGTGTCCGACAACTTGCGCAAGGGTGCTGCCTTGAATGCAGTACAGATTGCTGAACTGTTGGGTCGCGAGTGCTTGAAAAAGGGTTAAGCCTTTTGCGTTATTATTAGAAAGGGCGTCCTGCGGGGCGCCCTTTTTCGTTTGCGGCGAATTATTTCCCATGACCACCAAGGATCATTCCCTGTCATCCGTCAAACTAAGTATATTCAACTTATGAACATCGCAGGAGGCCGCATATGTTTCGCCCACTTCTTTCAACCAGCATGCTTGTTTTGGCATGCCCCGGTTTCGCCGACACATTCACCGCAGACGCGCGTGTCGATTTGGTCACGATCTATCCCGGGCTTGCGACTGTAACCCGGCTGATCACATTGGATTTGCCCGCAGGTCAGCACGACATCATCGTGCCGGGCTTGCCGGAGGGATTGTCGCCACAAGGTCTGCGGGTATCTGCGCCCTCTGGAACGCAGATCGGTGCCGTGAACCTTGCCAATGATCGCTTGCCTGTCACGCCAGATCAAACAGCACCAGAGATCGTAGCCGCGAAAGCAGAGGTGGAACGTCTGGAAGCTGTCTTGCGGGACAGTGACGCCGCAATCGCCGCAATCCGTTTGCGCGTTGCCGCCGCTGATGCGCAAATCACGTTCTTGCAGAACCTTGCACAGGGGCGTGCGAGTGATGCCCTCACGCAAGGCGCAATTGCCGACATTCAAGCGCTTGCGCAGATGGTTGGTTCCGAAACGCTAGCTGCGCGCCAAACGGCTTTTGATGCTGAACAAGAGGCGAAAGCCGCGGAACGTGCCCGTCAGGATGACCTCGATGCGTTGAAAGATGCGAAGCAGGCGCTTGCCGCATTGATGGTTCCCGATCAGGATGGATCAGTGCTGACGTTCACTTTGAACGCAGCGGAAGCGGGTGCATATACGGTCGACATCAGCAGTCTTGAGGGCTTTGCCAATTGGTCGCCCGTCTACGACATGCGCCTAACGACGGGGGACGCAGCCGCCTTGGACATCGACCGTGCTGTCGTAATCAGCCAGCAATCAGGCCAAGACTGGAACGATGTGCAATTGGTTCTGTCAACCGCGCGTCCGGGTGAGCAAACCGCCCCAAGCGAGGTCTGGCCACAGCCACGCCGGATTATTTCCAAAGATGATCTGGAGCGTGAACGCGGTGTGGATTTGTTATCTGCTGACGCGCAGAGCTTTGCGCGATCTGGCGCAGTGATGATGGAAGAAGCGATGCCCGCACCTATGGCGGTAACCGCGCAAGCTGACTTTAGCGGTGCAACGGTGACCTACACCTATCCGGGTCGTGTGACGATCCGAAACGGTGTCGATGATCTGCGGCTGGCGTTGGATACCATTAGCCTTGAGGCGGATGTCTGGGCCGAGGCGGTGCCAAGCCGTGATAGCATCGCCTACCGGATGGCCGAGTTTACCAATTCGACCGACGAAGTCCTGTTGCCCGGACAAGCGTTGTTGTTTGCGGATGGTACGATGATAGGCTTTGACCAGATGCCATTGCTGGCCGCTGGTGCGGATCAAAACATGGGTTTCGGCCCACTTGATGGGTTGCGCCTGACACGCGCAACGCCTGCCAAGTCGGAAGGTGGCGTCGGTGTTTTTACCAGTGCTAATCAGTTGACCGAACAGGTTGTAATGACTGTTGATAATCTAACCGGCCAAGACTGGTCTGTGCTGGTGCGTGAAGCGTTTTCCTACACAGAACAAGAAGACCTAGAAGTTGATTTCACAGCCAGCCCGTCGTTTACCCGACTTAACCCCGAGGGCCGCCGTGGTATCTTGGAGTGGGATCTGGAACTGGACGCAGGTGCCAAGCAAGAGATTGTCTTGGACTACAACCTGACTTGGCCCAGCGATTATGTTTTGCGGTAAGGTGGATAGATATCCACCTTACTTTACGCATCACATATTGGGGTAATTCGGGCCGTCGCCACCTTGTGGAACTGTCCACGTGATGTTCTGGCTTGGGTCTTTGATATCGCAGGTCTTGCAGTGGACGCAGTTCTGGAAATTGATCTGGAACTTCGTCTCTGCGCCTTCCCCCACGAATTCATAAACGCCAGCAGGGCAATAGCGCGCTGACGGACCTGCGTACTTGGCTAGGTTCACACTAACCGGCACATCGGGGTCGGTCAGATGAAGATGCGCAGGCTGGCTTTCTTCATGGTTGGTAAAGCTGAAAGACACATTCGTCAGGCGGTCGAATGACAATGTGCCGTCGGGCTTGGGGTAGCTGATTTCTTTGTGTTTGCTGGCGGCTTCGGTTGCATCGGCGTCGGATTTACCGTGCGATAGCGTCCCTAGAACGCCAATTCCAAAGGTGTTCATCCACATATCCATGCCGCCTATACCAAGCGAGGCAAGCAGGCCGTATTTGGACCAAAGCGGCTTAACATTGCGCACTTTCTTCAGATCATCGCCGATCTCGCCTTTGCGAACCGCATCATCATAACCTTGTAGCAAATCGCCGCTGCGATCGGCCTTGATTGCGTCATGTGCGGCTTCTGCGGCAGCGATGCCGGATAGCATAGCGTTATGGTTACCTTTGATGCGCGGAACGTTGACCATGCCTGCCGCACAGCCCAGCAGCGCGCCGCCCGGGAATTCAAGCTGCGGCATGGATTGGAAACCGCCCTCGGAAATTGCGCGCGCGCCGTAAGCTACGCGTTTGCCGCCTTTGAGAAGTTCCGCCACCATCGGATGGTGCTTGAACTGCTGGAATTCCATGTAAGGGAACACATGCGGGTTTTTGTAGTTCAGGTGAACCACAAAGCCTACGTAAACCTGATTGTTCTCAAGGTGGTAGATGAATGATCCGCCGCCTGCTTTGCTTTCCAAAGGCCAGCCCATCGTGTGGGTCACAGTGCCTTCACGGTGTTTTTCTGGGTCGATTTCCCAGATTTCCTTCATGCCAAGGCCGTATTTTTGCACGTCCGAATTTGCAGCGAGATCGTATTTCGCGATCACTTGCTTGGACAGCGATCCGCGCACGCCTTCGCCCAAGAAGACGTACTTGCCGTGCAGTTCCATGCCCGGTTCATAGGATGGGCCGTGCGTGCCGTCGGCATTCTTGCCGAATTCGCCCGCGACGACGCCTTTGACTTCGCCGTTTTCGCCGTAGACCAGCTCGGAACACGCCATGCCCGGGAAAATCTCGACGCCCATTTCTTCGGCTTGTTCGGCCATCCAGCGGCAGACGTTGCCCATGGAAACAATGTAGTTGCCGTGGTTGTTCATCAGGGGTGGCATCAACATGTTTGGAATACGCAACTGTCCTGCTTCGCCCAGCATGTAGAAATTATCTTCTTTGACAGGCACGTTCAGCGGTGCGCCTTTTTCTTTCCAGTCAGGGATTAGTTTGTTCAAACCGACCGGATCAAGGACAGCGCCTGACAAGATATGCGCGCCAACTTCAGAACCTTTTTCAAGGACCACGACATTCAGGTCCGCGTCTAATTGTTTCAGCCGGATTGCGGCGGATAGACCGGCAGGACCTGCGCCAACGATGACAACATCGTATTCCATTGCTTCGCGTTCAATCTCGGCCATTGATCAATCCTTTAAACTCTTGGGCGCTTGCCCTTTTATTTATCATCGGCCACGGTTACCTCAAGGGCAATCACGGGGCAATCAGGACACGACGTCAAATCTGCTTGACGCGACACCAAATCGCGCCAATGCCTTGACTCTGAGCGTCCAAGATAGGCTATGAACGTTCGATTGACACTTTTTGCCCCGGGAGGGGACGTACCATGGAAAAGATACCACTGACACGCGCTGGTTTTGACAAACTTGATGCAGAACTCAAGCACCTGAAATCGGTGGAACGCCCGGCGATTATTCGTGCGATTTCCGAAGCGCGCGAGCATGGCGACTTGTCAGAGAATGCGGAATACCATTCTGCCAAGGAAAAGCAGTCCTTCATCGAAGGCCGCGTGAAAGAGCTTGAGGGCGTTATTTCGCTGGCCGATGTCATTGATGTCGCCAAGCTTTCGGGCACCATCAAGTTTGGTGCACGCGTCACATTGGTTGACGAAGACACGGATGAGGAAAAGACCTATCAGATCGTCGGTGAATACGAGGCGGACATTGAAAGCGGCAAGTTGAATATGAAATCGCCCTTGTCGCGCGCCTTGATTGGCAAGGACGAAGGCGACAGTATCGAAGTGCGGACTCCGGGTGGCGTACGCAGTTACGAAGTTTTAGCGATTAACTTTAAGTAGAAAGCGCGTGATCTATGGCGCATCAGCCCAATAGAGCAACGACACAAACCGCAGACAGCCTGACCAAAGGTGAGGTAATCGCTTGCGCTGTTGCTGTTGGTTGGCTGGTCGCCGTCGGTTTATTCTTTTGGATGCTTCCGTCATCTGAAGTCTCAAGTGGCACAGATGCAAATTTGCGATGGGTCATGATGCTGATCGCGGTTTTCATGCCTGTTGCTTTGATGTGGGTCGCGGCAGTTGCTGCGCGTTCGGCGCGTGTTGTGCGCGAAGAATCGTTCCGCATTCAAACGGCAATTGATGGCTTGCGCCAAATGCAAATGGCGCAGCAAGCGTTGCAGTCAGCACCCGAACCATCTGTTGAAAAGCAATTAGTTGAGTTTGCGCAAAGCACCATGAACACCGAAAATGCGGCTTCTGGCTTTGCATCACGCCGCGAAGTTTCGCGGTTGATTGTCCCCCGCGCAGCCCCTCAGGTCCCAGTCGATCAGCCCGCATTGGAACTGGGCACGACGTCCGAGGAAATGAATCCGCCGCTGGAACGTTTGGACCTTATTCAGGCGCTCAATTTCCCCAATGATGAACATGACACCGACGGGTTTTCCGCGTTGCGCCGTGCCTTGCGCGACCGCAGTGCCCGCCGTTTGGTGCAAGCCAGCCAAGATGTGCTGACCCTGTTGTCACAGGACGGCATTTACATGGATGACCTGCGCCCTGATCCGATCAGTGCTGAATACTGGCGCCGTTTTGCAGGCGGTGAACGCGGCAAGGAAATGGACCGTTTGGGCGGCGTGCGCGATCGTTCTTCTTTGGCTTTGACCGCTGGGCGCATGCGCGAGGACACGATTTTCCGCGATGCCGTGCACCATTTCCTGCGCCGCTACGACGAGATGCTCGTGACCTTTGAGGAAAGCGCCACCGACACGGATTTGCTGCAACTGGCAGAGACCCGCACGTCGCGCGCGTTCATGCTTTTGGCGCGCACCACAGGGACATTTGATTAACCCGCATGTGGGATATTTTTCTTCAAACATTGCCGTTCTTTATGCTTATTGCTTTGGGGTATGGGTCGGGCCGCACAGGGTTCTTTTCACCCGAGGCGACGGCCTATCTGACCAAATTCGTTTTCTACTTTGCCCTGTCCGCGATGCTGTTCCGGTTTTCCGCGAACTTGTCACTTGCCGAGATTTTTGACTGGCAGTTTTTCTGGGCTTATTTAAGTGCTTCGACGGTTATCTACGTTTTTGCCACGCTGGTCGCCTTGCGCCGCCGTGCGCCCGTAACCGAAGCTGCCGTCGAAGCCCAATGTGCAGTGATCGGCAATGTCGGTTTCTTGGGCATTCCAATGTTGGTTTTGCTACTGGGCGAAGGGGCAGTTGGCCCCGTGATGATGGTTCTCGCTATTGATCTGATCGTCTTTGGCAGCTTGATCGTGATCCTAATCACCGGATCGCGCGATGGGCGCATGTCCCCCAAGGTTTTGTGGACGGTGGCCGTTGGCTTGATTAAAAACCCGATGATCGTGTCGATCACACTTGGTTTGCTGGTTTCCGCTGGCAACTATCCTATTCCTGTTCCGGTGAATGATTTTCTGACATTGCTTGGCGCTGCGGCCACACCTGGTGCGCTGTTTGCAATCGGTGCATCGCTGGCCAGTAAGTCGGCCGAACGTCTGGCTATCGCGGGCTGGTTGTCTTTTTGTAAATTGATCCTTCACCCGGCGGCTGTCGCAATCGCCGCACTGTTCCTGTTTGACGTTGATCCATACGCCGCTGGCGTGATGATCGCCGCTGCGTCACTGCCCGTCGCGGGCAATGTGTATATCCTTGCTCAGCACTATGGCGTGGCCCCCACGCGGGTGTCCGCGTCGATCCTGATGTCCACAGCGGCCAGCGTCGTGACAGTGTCCTTGGTCATTGCATGGGTGACAACCTTCTGAACCTGCGCTAGCCCTTATTGAAACGAAAGGGTCTGCACATGAAAACCATCTCTGAAAATCGCTGCTTTGGGGGCACCCAAGGCGTCTATTCACACACCTCAGCGGCGTGTGCCTGTGACATGACATTCGGCCTATTTTTGCCAGCAGAGGCGGCAGATGGCCCCGTGCCAGTGTTGTGGTTTCTTTCGGGCCTGACCTGCACCCATGAAAACGCAATGGTGAAGGCGGGCGCACAAGCTTGGGCCGCAGAGCAGGGGATCGCGCTGGTTTTCCCTGATACATCACCGCGCGGTGAAGGCGTGCCGAATGACGAGGCCTATGACCTTGGCCAAGGTGCGGGTTTCTACATCGATGCAACCGTGGCCCCGTGGGATCAGCATTTCAAAATGTGGACCTATGTCGCCGAAGAATTGCCTGCATTGCTAGCAGAAAACTTTGCCCTTGATATGGATCGCCAGTCGATGACCGGCCATTCGATGGGCGGTCACGGTGCATTAACTTTTGCGATGGCGTTGCCCGGGCGTTTCCGGTCCGTGTCCGCCTTTGCGCCGATTTGTCACCCGACCAAAAGTGATTGGGGTCGTAAACAATTCACCGCATATTGGGGGCCCGAGGAAAATTGGGGTCCGCATGATGCGACGCTATTGATGCAAGGCGAAGGCTTTGACGGTCCGGTGTTGATTGATACCGGTACCGATGATCAGTTCGGCGATTTACTGGGGACAGAACATCTTGCGCAAGCCATGGCGGAAAAGCGTCAAGAGGGGCAGATCAGGCTGCAAAAGGGCTATGATCATTCGTATTTCTTTATTGCGACGTTTATCGAAGACCACATCAGTTTCCACGCAGAGGCGCTTTACGCATGATCTACGTCGACGCGGATGCCTGTCCGGTCAAATCAGAGGTCGAACGCGTTGGCACTCGTCATAAGCTAAAGATGTTTGTGGTTTCGAACGGCGGAATTCGTCCGTCGCAGAACCCTTTGGTTGAAACCGTTGTCGTGCCTGACGGCCCTGATATTGCCGATATCTGGATCGCGGACCGCGCCACTAAAGGCGATGTCGTGATTACGGGTGATATTCCGCTGGCTGCGCGTTGTATTGAGAATGGCGCGCTGGTCCTTAAACATAACGGTGAGGCGCTAACGACAGCGAATATCGGAAATGTCCTTGCCACACGTGACCTGATGACGGACATGCGCGCGGCTGATCCGTTTCGCCAAGGCGGCGGCAAACCCTTTAGCAAAGCGGACCGCGCGCGGTTTCTTGACGGGTTGGAACGTGCTGTGCGCGCGGCGGCACGTCCTTGATACAGCTTTCGCCAGCAAAATTGGGCGCGCTTTGTGCTGCGGTTTCGGTTATTTTCTTTTCGATCAATGACGTTGCTATCAAATTCCTTAGCGGCGGCTATGCCCTGCATCAGGTTGTGCTGATCCGGTCGGTGATTGGCTTGGTGATTATTATGGTCCTGATCGCGCCTCTGACAAACGGTTGGGCCATCGCCCGCACCAAG
The DNA here is from genome assembly GCF_017854415.1 of Yoonia sp. Classification (GTDB taxonomy): domain Bacteria; phylum Pseudomonadota; class Alphaproteobacteria; order Rhodobacterales; family Rhodobacteraceae; genus Yoonia. The sequence goes on from NZ_JAFMHR010000042.1 coordinate 17,992, forward strand.
CGTTTGCCAATGCATATGCTGCGCGGGCTTTGTGTGGTCTTTGCCAACATGACTTTCTTTCTGGGTCTTGCTGCAATGCCGCTGGCAGATGCAGTTGCGATCTTTTTCGTCAGCCCCTTGGTAATTACGATCTTTTCGGTCGTGTTTTTGGGTGAGTTGGTGGGTCCACGGCGCTGGGCCGCGATTGCGGTCGGATTTGTGGGCGCGTTGATTATGATGCGCCCCGGGACGACGGCGTTTCAATTGGCCTCGCTTTTGCCGCTGGCAGCGGCGTTTTGCTATGCGGGTATTCACATCATCACACGCAGGATTGGGGGAACGGAATCCGCAGCAACGATGGCATTCTACATCCAGATCATTTTTATCGTCGTGTGTCTTGCGATGGGCCTTGCGGTCGGTGACGGGCGGTTTGGCGATCAGACGGACCCGTCCTTGGTCTTTCTTTTGCGCGCATGGAGCTGGCCGTTGGTGGCGGACTATCCCGTTTTCTTAATCATCGGCGTTGGCATCGCCATTGGTGGCTACCTTATTTCCCAAGCCTACCGTGTGTCAGAGGCATCATATGTCGCCCCTTTTGAATATCTTGCCCTGCCAATGTCGGTTGCCTGGGGCATGATGTTTTTCGCGGAATTTCCCGATGGATGGGACTATTTTGGTATGTCTCTCATCCTTGGCGCGGGCATGTTCACGATTTGGCGGGATGCACAGACCAAGCCTGACGCTTTACAGCGCCCCTTGCGGCGTTAGTCTGACTTGAACCAAAGCAGGAGCCATTATGCCAGACGTCAAAGCCGTCGTACTCGACATCGGAAATGTCCTTATCGAATGGCAGCCAGAGCGGTTCTTTGACAGCGTGATCGGCGAAGAACGCCGCCGCGCAATGTTCGCCGCTATCGACCTGCACGGTATCAATGATGAGGTGGACCGCGGCGGCAACTTTCGTGACACGATTTATGCCGCTGCAGACGCAAACCCTGAATGGCGGACCGAAGTGCACATATGGCACGACCGTTGGATTGAAATGGCAGCACCCGCGATTGATCATTCGGTCCGGTTACTGCGCGCATTGCGCGATGCGGGTGTGCCGGTCTTTACGCTCACGAATTTTGGCATCCAGACCTTTGAGATCGCAGAGCCTGTCTATCCTTTCTTGGGCGAATTCGACCGCCGTTATATTTCGGGGCATATGGGTGTCATCAAACCGGACGCTGAAATCTACAGCCAAGTCGAGGATGACTGTGGGATCGCCCCCGCTGGTCTGCTTTTTGCTGATGACCGCATCGACAACATCAATATGGCCGCCGCCCGTGGCTGGCAGACGCATTTGTTTGAAGGACCGCAGGCTTGGGCAGATAGGCTGGTGGCGGAAGGATTGCTGAGCAAGGAGACCGCGCAATGACTGTCATGATCCCGTTTGAAGAGGGGCAAAAGAACCTTGACTGGTTGGCCCTAACGGATGCCTTGGCTGCGGGCCATAACGGACCAAAGGCGGATGTGGCGGATGTGTTTTTGTACGAAGGCAACAATACGCTGCTGAACCGGTCTGCATGGATTGCGGGGTTAGGGCTGGCTGTGAAATGCGCCACGATTTTCCCGGGCAATAAAGCAGACGGAAAGCCGATGATTGGCGGCGCTGTGAACCTGTTCTCAGGCAAGGATGGCGCGCTCGAGGCGATCTTGGATTTTCATCTGGTGACCAAGTGGAAGACAGCGGGCGACAGTCTTTTGGCCGCACGCCGCTTGGCACGGCCTGATAGCCGCAACATCTTGATTGTCGGTGCAGGGACGGTCGGTCATTCTTTGCACGAGGCGTATAGCGCTGCTTTTCCTGATGCGTCGTTCACGGTTTGGAACCGAACACCTGCCGGCGCAGAGGCTTTTAAGGCGGCTTTTCCGGATATAACGATTGCAGAGGATCTTGAGAGCGCGGTGCGGCAAGCTGACATCGTGACCTCTGCCACTATGTCGACTGATCCACTGCTTATGGGCCGTTGGTTTCAACCTGGCCAGCACATTGATCTGATTGGGGCATACCGCCCTGATATGCGCGAAGTCGATGATCTTGCCCTGGGCCGCGCCCGCGTGTTCGTCGATAGTCGTAAAACGACGATTGGTCATATCGGAGAGTTAAAGATCCCTATTGCCTCTGGCGCGTTCAGCGAAAGTGATGTCGTCGCGGATTATTATGAGCTGGATCAGTTTGTGCGCAAGGCTGCGGATGACATCACGCTGTTCAAAAATGGTGGCGGTGCACATCTTGATCTGATGACAAGCCGCTACATACTGGAAGCTTGGCGCGGTTAACTGTAGATACGGTTCAGTCCTTGCAAATGAGAAGGCGACGTTGTGGATTTGGTGTTAGCTATTTTTGGCTTGTTTTGGGTGGCGCTGTTGGTGGTTTGGCCATTCTATGTCGAACGCCGCAGGACAGCGATTGGCCCAACTGAACGGCATGGTGCTGAGGGCGAATTTGCGCCCCTTTCGCAAGGTGTTACGCATTACCGTTGGGGCGGTCCTGTCCGCGGTCCGGTCGCGGTTGTTGTGCATGGAATAGCAAGTCCTCTGACCTCAATGGAGGCGGTCGCCAAGGGCCTTGGCGACATCGGCTACCGCGTTTTGATGTATGACCTTTATGGACGCGGTCTTTCTGATGCGCCCAAAGGCCCGCAGAATCGCGCTTTTTTCCTGCGCCAGCTATCCGATCTTGCGGCCTACCATGGCCTACGCGAGGATATCACGGTTGTCGGCTATTCGATGGGCGGCAGCATCGCGACCGCTTTTGCCGCGGAAAATCCGCATTGCATCAAGCAAGTCATGTTAATTGCAAGCTCCGGCGTTGTGATGAATGAAAGTTGGTTTGCACGTTTTTGTAGGCGGGTGCCGCTGCTGGGTGACTGGGTGCACGGTATGTTTGCGGAATGGCGGATCAAACGCGCGATCCCTGCGCGTGGCCAGACCAAGGACATTGAAAAAGTCCTGCGTGCGCAGCGACGCGAGCTAACACGGCGGGGGTATTTGCCGTCACTCTTGGCAAGCAGACGCGGGATTTTAGCCGAGGTACAAGAAGAAGAGCATCGCCAATTGGGTCGCAAAGGCATCCCCGTGATTGCGGTTTGGGCCGGAGCAGACAAAGTCATTCCGCTTCAGGCGATTGGACGGCTTGCCGAATGGAACCGCGAAGCACACCAAGAGGTCGTCAATCATGCGGACCACGCGTTGCCTTATACCCACGGCGAACAGCTAACCGTGGCACTTCGTGCGGCAATGCATGACTGATCGTTCCCTTAGGTTTCAGGAAATGGCACGCAATTAATGACTGTCCAAGAGGCCTATCTTTCCGCTGTGGC
>NZ_JAFMHR010000043.1 GCF_017854415.1 Yoonia sp.
CGCGATCAGATCAAGCCCTTTTTGAACTTCGTCCCCGACGATATCCAAGATATCTGTTTCAATCACCAGCGCCGCTTGGCCAAGGAGAGAGAACGAGACCAGTAGTTCAGGGTATCCTATTAGATCGCCTTGCAGCGCCTCAATTTTCACGGCGATACTGTCTTGTCCATTTAGTGCCGCGAACCTGTTAAAGTTACGGGTGAAACTGTCGTACAAGTCACCAAAAAGAGCCAAGTCTGCCGGATCTTGGGTGGTCAAATATTGCTTGCTTTGTACGATCGCCTCCATGGAAGATTGCAATGCGCGACCAGCTGCAGCGATCGACGCGGGGTTCCCCCGTTGCAGAGTTGTCGTGAATAAGTCGTTTACCGCTGCCTTGAAATTTGCTGTCCGTATATTGAAAACGTCGTTGATAACTTGTGCTGCTTCCAGTTTTTCGGCCATTTCAACAAAGCTATCCTGGTACTGTGCAGATAGCTCGATCAGGCGCTCGACGTCGCGCAGGCGATCAGGTGTTGTATTGAAGCGCGCAAGAAAGTCGGTGTCTCGCAACACTTCATCAACATTATCGATCACGGACTGCCGAAATATCGGGTCAAGCGTGTTGCGGTAACGATATGCAGCGATACGCGCTTGAAAAATATCTTCGACGTAGGCGCTGATCGAGATCGTTTGCCGCGCGATCGTGCGGTATTCAACATAGCCTTGGCCCAATATGCTTACCGAACGCTGCGAGAACACCGAAAGCCCGACGATAATACATGTCAGCAGCAGAAAGCCGCAGCTTATGCGTCTGGAAATTGGCCATTCTTCGAACATTGCTCACTCCTGAAATCGGGTGAGACAATCCATAATGGCGAAGTGCTAATAGTGGATGAAGACCTGTAAGACGATCACAGGCCCTCGGTTCTTGGTCAGGTCAATTTCGCAGCTTGTGCCGCGAGTGCGGTAATACCGGCCCAATCGCCTGCCACGGCCTTGTCTTTGGGGGCCACCCACGAGCCGCCAACACAAAGGGTATTGCTGAGCCCAAGATAGACGCTCGCGTTTTGCAGGCTAACGCCGCCGGTGGGGCAAAACTTGACCTGTGGAATAGGTGCGCCGATCGCTTTGAGGGCAGGGGCGCCGCCGTTTGCTTCGGCTGGGAAGAATTTCTGCACAGTGTAGCCGCGTTCAAGCAATCGCATGACTTCGCTCGCAGTCGCAGCACCCGGCAAAAGCGGCAGATCATTAGCTTCGCAAGCATCCAAAAGCCGGTCCGTCGCACCAGGTGAAACGCCGAATGTGGCACCTGCAGCTTTGGCGTCTTCGACATCTTTCGTGGTCAACAGCGTGCCAGCGCCAACCATGCCGCCCGGCACGCTTGCCATTTCGCGGATTGCATCAAGGGCCGCCGGGGTGCGCAGTGTGACCTCGAGCGCGGGCAGGCCGCCAGCGACCAACGCTTTTGCCAAAAGTGCCGCGATGCTTGCGTCGTCAATGACAAGAACAGGGATAACAGGCGCCATAAGGCAGATTTTTTCGGCGGCGATAGAGGCTTGTTGCGGTGTCATTTTATGATCCTTAAGTCTGTGGTCGTGGCACGTTTTGGTGCCTCCGGCGGAAGTTTATCTCGGAAAAAGGCGTGTTAAGTCGCTAAACTACGACCCCAGCACCATCGGCGGCGAGGCCCACGTTCTGGCGAAACACTTCGAACAATTCGCGGCCAACGCCTGTGCCATTCCCACTTAGGTCCGCGCTGGCGGCGGTGCGGCTATCCAGATCGACGTTGAGGACAGCAATGGTGCCTGTCGTCGCATCAAGGCGGATCACATCACCGTCCTGAATTTTTGCGATCGGACCTGCATCAGCCGCTTCGGGGCAAACATGAATTGCGGAAGGTACCTTGCCGGACGCACCAGACATCCGCCCGTCAGTGACCAGCGCCACCTTTAGCCCGCGATCCTGAAGGACGGCAAGGATCGGGGTCAGGCTGTGCAATTCTGGCATACCGTTCGATTTTGGCCCTTGGAACCGCACCACGATGATCGTGTCTTGGGTGAATTCGCCAGCTTTGAACGCATCTTTGACGGCTTCTTGGGTGTGGAAAATGCGGGCAGGAGCCTCGACAATGTGCCGCTCTGGCGCGACTGCAGATGTCTTGATCACGCCGCGCCCAAGATTGCCTGACAATTGGGTCAAACCACCTTGCGGTTGGAATGGGTCATTGGCAGGGCGCAAGATTTTTTCGTTCAAGGATTTTCCTGCACCGGGTGCGTAGCTGACGCGCCCGTCGACCAGCTTTGGTTCTTGGGCATAAAGCTCTAGCCCGTCACCGGCGACTGTCTTGGTATCGTCATGCAGCAGACCAGCATTCAGCAGTTCCGAAATCATAAACCCAAGCCCACCTGCGGCATGGAAATGGTTCACATCAGCCAGACCGTTAGGGTAAACTTTGGCCATTAATGGCGTGATCGCAGACAGATCGCTGAAGTCTTGTAGATCAAGAATGACGCCAGCAGCCTTGGCCATCGCGGGCAGGTGGATCACGAGGTTGGTCGACCCGCCAGTTGCCATCAATCCGACGATCCCGTTCACAAAGGCGCGTTCATCAAGGATATCGCTGACAGGGCGGTAGTCGTTGCCCAAAGCTGTCATCGAAAGCGCGCGTTCTGTCGCGGCGACCGTCAATGCGTCGCGCAACGGTGTTCCGGGATTGACAAAAGATGCACCGGGCATGTGCAGTCCCATAAATTCCATCAGCATCTGGTTGCTATTTGCAGTCCCGTAAAAGGTGCATGTACCCGGACCGTGGTAGGATGCCATTTCGGCCTTCATCAGTTCCGCGCGGTCGATATTGCCTTTGGCGAATTCTTGGCGGATGCGGGCCTTTTCATCGTTTGGCAATCCAGAGACCATCGGTCCCGCTGGCATAAAGATACCCGGAATATAGCCGAAAGTCGCCGCAGCCATAACAAGCCCCGGAACAATCTTGTCACAAACGCCAAGGTAGACGGCAGAATCGAACACATTGTGCGAAAGCCCCACACCAGCGGCCAAAGCGATGACATCGCGTGAAAACAGCGACAATTCCATACCGGTTTGGCCTTGGGTCACGCCATCACACATCGCGGGCACACCGCCTGCGACTTGGGCAGTGCCACCAGCGGCGCGGGCCGCATCGCGGATCAGGTTAGGGTAGGTCTCAAACGGTTGATGCGCCGAGAGCATATCATTGTAAGCCGTAATGATGCCAATATTGGGAGTAACAGCATCGGTCAGTGCAGCTTTGTCATCGGTCATCGCAGCATAAGCGTGGGCTTGGTTGCCACATGTCAAATGCGAACGGCGCGGCCCTTCAGCGGCGGCGCGGGCCATCGTGTCGAGGTATTTGCGACGCGGTCCTTCGGAACGGGCGCGGATACGGTCGGTGACAGCTGAAATGGTGGGGTGAAGCGACATGTGGCCCTCTTTGGTTCGTTTGCGCGCAGCATAGCATTTCTTGTTAGCGCTAACAAGGGGGGGGCGGGTGCCGGAGCTTCTACTTTGGCAGAGGCACAGAGGCAAAGGGTATTACCAGCCGGCGTTCAGCGTGCTAGGACGTATGAACAGGAATTCACGAAGGCCTTTTGTTATGCTGCGACGCGCGTTTCTTACAACCTCTGTCATCGCCTTGGCTTCGGCGTGTTCGTCGAATTTATTTGGGTCAAGTTCTTCTCCAAAGCCCGTGATGCTACGGTCTTACGATATTCAGACCCTTAGATTTGGCGCGATACCGGACATCGCAGTATCAGAGCAAGAATCGTATTACCCGCAAGCTGATGTTGTTTGGCGCGGTGATCCGCGCGGACCTCGCGTTGCGCAGATAGGCGAAATGTTCCAAGCAGCATTTGATCGCAACCAATCGATTTTAAACGGGACGACCCCGGTTGATATTCAAGTGACGCTCGTGCGGTTCCATGGTGTCACAGATCTTACACGCCTCACGGTAGGCGGCGTCTATAACATCATCTTTGATATGACGGTCTTTGATGCACGCAGTGGCGCAATTATCGAGCCGCCGCGCCGAATCGAGGGTGATTTGAACGCACCTGGCGGCGCGCGCGGGCGCGCATTGATCGAGAGAGGGCAGACACAAAAAGTACGTGTCACCGACTTTTTAACCGGCTTGTTGCGTCAACAACTGGTTTAGTGATCTTTCCACCCGCTTCAAAGGCGGATAGGAGGCAGGTATGACAGATATTTCCCCCTCCGCCCTTCCCGTTGTCCGTTTGATCCCAAAGGCCGAAGCCCGCGCAATTCGCCACGGCTTTCCTTGGGTCTATGCCAACGAACTGGTCACTGACCGCCGCACCCGCAATATGACCGCCGGGTCATTGGCGATCCTCGAAGATGCCAGCCGCACCCCGATGGGTGTCGTCGCTGTGAACCCCAATTCAAAGATCATCTGCAGGATGCTGGACAGCAATCCTGAAGCTGTGATTGACGAGGCATGGTTTGTGGCGCGACTCACGCGCGCATACGTGCACCGCACGCGCCTTTATGATGCGCCATACTACCGCTTGATCCACGCCGAGGCTGACGGCTTGCCCGGCGTCGTTATCGACCGCTTTGGCGATGTGGCGGTGATCCAACCCAACGCGGCTTGGGCCGATGCGCTGCTGGCACCAATGGTGGCGGCATTGCAAAAAGTAACCGGCGTCACGACCGTTGTAATGAACGGCACTGGCCGTGCGCGGTCGCTTGAAGGCCTAGAGGAACGCACTGAGGCGTTGGTCGGCGAAGCACCAACCGAACCGGTTGCCGTGCCGATGAACGGGGCCACCTATATGGCCGACGTGATGGGTGGGCAGAAAACCGGTCTGTTCTTTGACCAACGCCCAAACCACGCATTCGCTGCAAACCTGTCGAAGGATGCGCGCGTCTTGGACATGTTCTCGCATGTGGGCGGTTTTGGCTTGGCAGCACTTGCCGCTGGTGCAAAGTCAGCTTTGGCAGTTGATGGTTCAGCGCCCGTACTGGAATTGGCAGAACGCGGTGCTGCCGCGATGAAAGTCAGTGACCGTTTCGAGACACGCAAGGGCGATGCCTTTGATGTGCTTGCTGCATTGGCCGAAGAAGGCGAGACATTTGACGTTGTCGTATGTGACCCACCTGCATTTGCACCCGGAAAACCATCGCTAGAGGCCGGATTACGCGCCTATGAACGGGTAGCGCGCCTTGCGGCACCGCTTGTCGCAGAAGGCGGTTATCTGGTGCTGTGTTCATGTTCGCATGCCGTTGATCTGACGCGTTTCCGCAACGCATGTTCACGCGGTATCGGGCGCGGCGGGCGGCGTGGGCAAATTATCCACACAGGCTTTGCTGGCCCAGACCATCCTTTGATGCCGCATCTGGCCGAAAGTGGATATCTCAAGGCGCTATACTACCGCCTATGAGGGTGATGATCGACGCCTGCGTCCTGTACCCGACGGTGATGCGCGAAGTCATGTTAGGCTGCGCGCATAACGGGCTATTCGAAGCACGCTGGTCTCCGCGCATCTTGGAAGAATGGGCACGGGCGGCCGGCAAACTCGGTCCGGAGCAAGAGGTTTGGGCGCGCGGCGAGATTGCGACACTGACCGCAAAATTCCCACAAGCATTGGTAAAATATGACACCGCGATAGAGCGTCAGTATTGGCTGCCCGATCCTGCGGATATCCATGTCCTCACTGCGGCCGTTGTGGGGTCATGCGACGGTATATTGACAATGAACGCCAAGGATTTCCCCAAGAACATTTTGGGCGACGAGACGCTTTTGCGCTGGGATCCGGATGGCTTTATGCGGGATTTACTGCGCGACAATGTTGAAACAGTGACACCCATCGCGCAGGCGGTGCTGATGCAAGCCAACCGCCTTTCGGACCGGCCTTGGACCATGCGCGCGTTGATGAAAAAAGCGCGACTTCCTCGCTTTGGCAAAGCCCTTGAGGCAATGCACTAACTGATTTTACTGGAAAACTCCTGCCAGAGGCTCCGGCAAAGCGAAACCGCGCTTAGGCCCGCCATTTGGCCTCATTTGCCTCAATCGCGGCGATACGCTGCTGGGTTTTGGGATGGCTCATCATCCACGCAGGCGTCGCCGCACCGCGTGCACCCGTCAACGTCTCAAGCTTGGTGAACAGTGACTTTTGTGGCCCTGTCCCAATGCCAGCTTTCATCAGGAGCGCAGAGGCGTAGGCGTCTGCCTCAAACTCGTCTTTGCGCGAAAGACCAGCGGCAAGCAAACTCATCAATGCCGACGCAATCCACGGTCCAATGAAGGGAATGAACCGCCCCAAAATCATCGCAAGTGCAGTCCGCATTGCATTTTGTCCCGAGAAATCAATCATCCGGCGGCGCGAATGGCCCAAGGCGACATGACCCAACTCATGCGCAATCACTGTGGCCATTTCCTCTGAACTGACTTCGCCCGCGCGGTATTTGTTGAAAAAACCACGGGTGATAAAGATACGCCCGTCAGGGGCGGCAAGGCCATTGACCGGTTCAATCTCGTAGATATGCACCTTGATCCGCTCGATATCGAGCGCCTTTGCCATCCGCTCCATCAAGACCTTCAAGATGGGATCGGCCAATTCGGTTGATTTCGCATCCAGCTCGCGCGAGGTGCGCCAGACCGAAAAGCGGTACATCGCAAGGCCGTAAAGCACGGCAAACAGGATCGGAAGAACTTTTATCATGCCTTAGATATGGGGGCAGGCGGGCCATTGGGCAAGTCGATGTTCGGTGATTTGCGGATACGCTAGTGTGACGCACGTTTGCGATCTCTTGCCTTGCTCGCTTGGACCATCCAGACACCAAGTCCAGCAGCGACAACGATCGCGACAAGAAATCCTGAAACGCTTCCCAGAATATCCGAGATTGCGCCGATATTATCGGTGAACAGGTATCCAAGACCCACATAAAGGCCGACCCAAACCACTTCACCAGCCATGCCCCAAAGGGCAAAGCGCGGCCAGCTGAAACCGGATAAGCCACTGACATAATTCACATAAGGACCGAGCGGCGCAACGAGCCAGCAAGAAAAGAACACACTCGATCCACCCCATTTATGCATGAAAATCTGGGCTTTATCGCGCAGTGCTGCCCGTCTAGGACGGGTTGCCAGCCAGCGGGTTAAGCGCGGTCCAAACCTGCGCGCGATCCAGTACCCAAGGTTGTCGCCCATGATTGCGCCACAAAACGCGGCAGCGGCGACAGCGGCAAGCGACAAATCGCCCGACGCCGCAAATCCACCTGACGCCAACATCAACAGCGACGAAGGCACAGGCAGCGCCAAACAGCTTAGGAATGTCACGCCAAACAACAACGGAACGCCGTAGTCAGCGGCAAGGGTCAGGATCAGATCAGTCATTTGCCCGCCACGCTGCCACATATGCATCAAGCTGCGCCTGCATGTCGTCCAATGTCATGTCGTTTTCCGCCGCAAGCCTGTCCAGCGACACGCGGCGCATCGGGGCGTCACTGCGCATGCCAAGCGCTTCTTGGATGACTTGGGGTGGGATTTCGTATGATCTGCTGACATAGCGCGGGGTCATCCACCCAGCGAGGGATTGATCGCTGCGCGCGGGATCTGACCAATAGATGAACTGACTGGTGGCGCGCACGCCAAAAAAGCCCGCAAAGCCAACGACAGTTACGAAGGCGAGCAAAAGGTATCTATTATACGCCCATAGGTCTTTTACGCGGTGCCACATCTATCTGCCTAACTCGCTCTCAAAACTACGCTGCGACGCATATGCCGCGATCACAAGGCTTTAACGGCTCAGGTTGCGCATTCCGGCGTCAATTCCTGATAAAGTCATCGGCACCATGCGGTCTGCACCAAAAATCTCTTGGATCATCTGGATGGATTGGGTGTAGGGCCAATAGCGTTCTGCCAGCGGGTTGATCCAAATGTGATTAGGCCAGTGATCACGGGCACGTTCCAGCCACGTATGACCCGCTTCTTGGTTATAATGCTCGTTGGCGCCGCCTTTAAAGGCGATTTCGTAGGGCGACATGCTGGCATCACCCACAAATATACATTTGTAATCAGCGCCGTAAGTGCGCAGCACATCCAACGTTGGCATCTGTGCGTCCCAGCGGCGGCGGTTGTCCTTCCACACACCTTCATAGAGGCAGTTGTGGAAATAGAAGTGTTCGAAATGTTTGAATTCGGATTTCGCGGCGCTGAACAGTTCTTCAACAACTTTGATATGCGGGTCCATTGAGCCGCCAATATCCAGGAAAAGCAGCACTTTGACCGCATTGCGTCGCTCTGGCCGGGTTTGGACATCAAGATAACCGTTTTCAGCCGTGGCGCGGATCGTTTCGTTGAGGTCAAGTTCGTCGTGCGCGCCATCACGCGCCCAACGGCGCAAGCGCTTTAGCGCGACTTTGATGTTGCGCGTGCCCAATTCAACGGTGTCATCAAGGTTCTTGAATTCACGCTTGTCCCAGACTTTGACGGCACGCTGATGGCGGCTTTCATTTTGACCGATGCGCACACCTTCGGGGTTGTAGCCGTACGCACCAAAGGGCGATGTACCCGCAGTGCCAACCCATTTAGACCCACCCTGATGACGGCCTTTTTGTTCGGCGAGACGTTTCTTGAGCGTCTCCATTAACTTGTCAAAACCGCCCAATGCGTCGATTTCGGCCTTTTCCTCGGCGCTTAGATGCTTTTCAGCCAGCTTTTCCAACCACGCGGCCGGGATATCAACGGCGTTCAGCACAGCCTCGTCTGGAATGGCCTCTAGCCCTGCAAAAGTCGCGGAAAACGCGCGATCAAATTTGTCGAGGTGCCGTTCATCTTTGACCATTGTGGTGCGGGCCAGAAAATAGAATGCCTCGACATCATAGGTCGCCAACCCTGCTTTCATGCCCTCTAAAAACGCCAGAAACTCGCGCAGGCTGACGGGGACACCGTTGCTGCGCAAATTATCGAAAAACGGCAGGAACATTGCTTAGAAAAAGATGCGGTCGACGATGATCAAGACGAACACGCCAATGATGCCAAACAGGATCGCGAACACCGCGCCCCACTGCAAAAGATCAAAAAGTTTTCCGCCACGCGACTTGGCGCGGTACGCCCCGACCAGTGCGCCCAATAACATACCTACGAGTGGAAAAATCATGGTGTGGCCCTTGTTAACTTGGCGGTATTTGCGGCGGAAGCGATGCAATTTCATTGAGCTGGTCAATCACGGCATTGCGATCACCGAACCCATAAAGCGCCCACCCCAGACTGTCCAGCCGCAGCGCCATGCCTGCGTCAGTATCACCGCGCAGATCCAGAGCTTCGGCTTGGAACATCATCAAGAGCGCCATCAGCGATGCGTTCTCGTGGCGGCGCGCGATAGGAATGGCGCGACTTGTGATTGCGATGGTGCGGTCTGCGTCGCCCGAAATCAACGTAAAGGCGGCAAGTTGCAACGCAACATGCGCGGTATGAATTGCAGTGTCGGGGTTGGCGCTATAGGCGCGGTTGGCGGCATTGAAAGCAGCCAAAGATTGCGAGGGATCATTGCCAATTTGCAAGCGCCCGAAGGCATATTGGGCAAAGCCTGCACGCGGTCCTGTCCAGCCTTGGGTTTGTCCGATTTCAATCGCGCGTGCGGCGGCTGCCCTGCGCCGACTGTCCGATGCTCCGTTGCCCAACGCCGTCTCAATCTGCGCTTTCCACAGCGGCAAGTCCCGCCCTTCGAAACGGGGATTTTGGCGTTGGCCACGCGGGTTGATACGCGCAAGGATCGTAGGCAATTGTGCGGCGACTGCACTGCGTGACATGCCATTGCGCAACTGCGGGGCGTAATAGGCGCGCAGGATCACCATATCAAATCCGGTCAGCACCGTATGGATATTATCATCGTTGAACACGGAATCGGGCAGGCGGTACAAATCGTTCAACGGCCCTAATGCTTGCGCCAGTTCCTCGTGCAGGCAATCGCGCATTTCTTGCGGGGTTGCATCAGAGGGGATGAAAATCGCGGCCTTGTCACGCCTGCTCAAAGTTGCCCAATCCAATAGGTCTGTGTTGCGCGCGGCGCGCAGTTCTGACCAGCTTTGGACGCGCGGCACCACAAAACAGGCCGCATTGGGCGCGACACGCTGGATCGTACGGGTTGGTACCAATTCAATGACAATGTTTGCCTCGGACCCTGTGGCAAGGCGAATATCGATCTGTGCCTCTTGCCGCAGACGGGCGATCAAGCTGCGCAAATCGCCGTTCAACGCCGCATTCGAGGCACCAGACACACGCACAGTGATTGGGCCTTCAAAACGGGTCAGGATGGGCAGGGGACGGCCGCTTTCCATCTCGAACGACAGATCAAGAAAATCGGCGGCAATCTGCGCATTTGGGCGCGTGGACGGGCCGGGGCTGGCAGCTATGAAGCTGCGCATCTGCGGGAATTCAAGAATAATCGCATCTGGAGCGGGGTCAGTTGGAACCTGCGCACAAGCAGCCGCAAAGCACAGGGCCAACGCGGCAAGCCGTCTTGCATGGGAAAAGAAAATTGTCATTGTCGTTTAAGCGCCTGTGCCTTTTTGCCGACAATAGCGGGCTTTATCGCAGGAACCAGTCAATTCCCTGTGGGGTGCGGTTATCGCTGACTGCGCGCCATAAAGGCCAAGCGTTCAAATAAATGTACGTCTTGCTCGTTCTTCAAAAGCGCGCCGTGCAGTTTGGGCAAAGCATTTGCACCATCGCGCTTAAGGTCCTCTGCATCCAGATCTTCGGCCAGCAAGAGCTTGAGCCAGTCCAGCACTTCAGAAGTCGACGGTTTTTTCTTGAGCCCGTTGGTTTCGCGGATTTCATAAAACTGGGTCAAGGCGGCGGTCAAAAGAGTGGCCTTAATCCCGGGATGATGGACTTCGACGATTTTGCGCATCGTTTCGACGTCGGGGAACCGGATGTAATGGAAAAAACAGCGGCGCAAGAACGCGTCGGGCAGTTCTTTTTCGTTGTTAGATGTGATGATAACAACGGGGCGGTGCACAGCTTTGACGGTCTCGCCAGTTTCGTAGACGTGAAACTCCATCCGGTCGAGTTCCTGCAGCAAGTCATTGGGGAATTCGATGTCGGCCTTGTCGATTTCATCAATCAGCAAGACGACTTTGCCGTCCGCACCAAAGGCCTGCCATAGCTTGCCCTTTTTGATGTAATTGGCAACGTCATGCACCCGCGCGTCACCCAATTGGCTGTCGCGCAAACGGCTGACGGCATCGTATTCATAGAGACCCTGCTGCGCCTTTGTCGTCGACTTGATGTGCCATTCGATCATCGGCAATCCCAAGGCCGCGCTGATCTGGCGGGCGAGTTCTGTCTTGCCCGTACCGGGTTCGCCTTTGACCAACAATGGACGCTCTAGCGTCACGGCGGCATTCACCGCCATCGTCAAATCGTCAGTCGCGACATAGGTGTCTGTACCCGTAAATTGCATGTGCATACCCTTATGAATCTGCGGGCAACCTAAGCGCGTCCTGCGCAATCATCAACACCCTGTCATGGGTCAAAATTGGGGGGTGACAGAACCCTAACTGGAGGTTAAACGGTGCTTAATTTGGGGGTGTCGCTGCCTAATGATCCTGCTGGGGGGCCGCGACAAGCAAAGGGAAAAAGAATGAAAGCCGAAGCGTTTCAACTTGATGACTACCGCCCTGCCGACGATGAACCATTCATGAACGAGCGTCAGACCGAATACTTCCGTCGTAAGCTGAATGATTGGAAATCGGACTTGATGGAAGACAGCCGCGATACCGTCGCTGGCATGAAGGACCAAACACGCAATATCCCTGATGTCGCTGATCGCGCCTCTGAGGAAACCGACCGTGCGCTGGAATTGCGCACACGGGATCGCCAGCGTAAATTGGTCAGCAAAATCGACGCAGCCTTGCGCCGCATCGACGAAGGTGAATACGGATACTGTGAAATCACAGGCGAGCCTATATCGCTCAAGCGTTTGGATGCACGTCCAATCGCAACCATGAGCCTCGAAGCTCAAGAGCGTCATGAACGCCGCGAGAAAGTGCACCGCGACGACTAGATGGGTAATAACGCATCACGCGACATTGCCATTATTGGTGGCGGCATCGGTGGCCTGACGGCGGCTCTTGCGTTTGCCCGTCAGGATGCGGTTGTAACGGTCTATGAACAAGCCCCTGCGCTGACGGAAGTCGGGGCAGGGCTGCAAATCACTCCAAATGGTGCGCGTGCTTTGAACGCTTTAGGGCTGGAAAAGGCGCTTGGCGTGTCGGGGGTTACCGCACAGGCAGTCGCCCCGATGGATGCGTTGACCGGCAAGCAGATTACACGTTTTGATTTGTCGACCCAAACCCCACCTTACCGCTTTTACCACCGCGCTGCATTGATCGACGTACTGGCACGTGCATGTGCCGCCGCCGGTGTGACCGTCAAACTGGGCGCGCGCGTAGAAAAACTACAACCTGATGGCAGTTTTGAGCTGGCCGGTGAACAGGTCAAATCCGATCTCACTATTGGCGCAGACGGCCTGCATTCTGTCGTCAGAGGCATGATAAACACCGCGGCAAAGCCCTTCTTTACGGGCCAAGTTGCATGGCGGGCTTTGGTGAAAGTTGAAAACCCTGACCCCATCGCACGTGTTTGGATGGCGCCGGGGCGTCATATGGTTACTTATCCACTGTCGGGCGGGCGGCTTAACATAGTGGCGGTGCAGCAGCGCAGCCAATGGGCCGCCGAAGGCTGGCACCACGATGATGACGCGGGGAACCTGCGCCAAGCCTTTGCGGACTGTAGCTGGGACGTTAAAAGCATCCTTGGCGATGTCGAAAAAGCCAATCTTTGGGGCCTTTTCCGCCATCCTGTGGCGGCAAAATGGCATGCAGGGCCTGTTGCAATCTTGGGCGATGCGGCGCATCCGACGTTGCCGTTTCTGGCGCAAGGCGCGAACCTTGCAATTGAAGACGCGTTTGTTTTGGCATGTTGCTGTGACGAAAATACAAATTTGGAACAAGGACTTGCAGCCTATCAAGGCTTACGCCGCGCGCGTGTGGTCAAGGCAATATCAGCTGCGAATAGCAATGCGCGAAACTACCACTTCGGTGGCTTGAAAAGGACCGTCGCGCATAACGGATTGCGGGTTTTAGGCAAGGTTGCACCAAATGCATTCCTCAACCGGTTGGGCTGGCTTTACGACCATGATGTGACGAAATAACCGCCTACCAGTTCCGGTTTGTCTGATCTGTGACCTGCTCAAGCACTTCATGCGACCGCCAATCTACACGGTAAATCTCGTCTTCGATCCGCATATAAACCCAGCCGTCACTGACGCTTGGCAGGCCGTAGTAGCGCGCATTCAGCAACATTGAGTATTCACCACGTTCCAGAACATCACCAATCGCGACAGGTGGTTCTGGTGGCGGCGATGTTTGCGGAACGATGATGCAATTCGAACCCGCAATTGCCATGCGGCATTGTGCTTGGGTCAAAGTTGGCAGCGTGGCCGCAATCGCCAGAATGATGAAATACTTGCGCATGCCCTTTATAATCAGGGCTTCAAAGCGCGAGGTCAACCCAGACAGGGACGTGGTCTGATGGCTTTTCACGCCCGCGTATTTCTTTTTCGATCCAGCAGTCGTTCAAAAGATCGGCACATTGCGGGGTTAGTAAAAAGTGGTCGATGCGGATGCCGTCGTTGCGATCCCATGCGCCGGCTTGGTAATCCCAGAATGAATAGTGGCCGCCGCCTGCTTCAACAGCGCGGAATGCTTCTGTGTAACCTAGGTTCAGGATGCGGCGGTACGCCTCGCGGCTTTCTGGGCGAAATAGCGCATCTTCGCGCCATGCATCGGGTTTGGCTGCATCTTCGGCTTGGGGAATTATGTTGTAATCACCGGTGATTAACGCACATTCTTCATTTTCAATGAGTTCAGCGGCGCGTGCGCGCAGGCGTTCCATCCAGCGCAGTTTGTAGTCGTATTTCGGGCCGGGTGCAGGGTTGCCGTTGGGCAAATACAGCCCACAGATGCGCAGGGCTTTTTCACCGACGACGGTCGCCTCGATATAGCGTGCCTCGATGTCGTCGATACCGTCACGGCCAGCACCTGTCGCACCGGGCAGGCCGCGTGTGACGTCTTCGAGCGGGAATTTGGACAGCAGTGCAACCCCGTTAAACCCCTTTTGACCATGGGTTTCGACGTTGTAACCTTTGTCTTCGAATATCTCGCGGGGGAAACCTTCGTCGACTGATTTGATCTCTTGCAAGATAGCAACATCTGGCTGCGCTTCATCGATCCAGTCGGTCAGCGCATTGATGCGAGCTTTGACGCCGTTGATGTTAAATGTCGCGATTTTCATATGCGCCCCCAGTGTTGCCCTCGGTTTTGACCGAAGGCTGGGCAGGGCGCAAGGCGCTTACATTGAAAACGATGTACCGCATCCACATGATGACGATGCATTGGGGTTGTTGATCACAAAGCGGGCGCCAATCAGTTCTTCGCTGAAATCAATAACCGCATCAGCCAGAAACGGCAGCGACACACTATCGATCACGACTTTTTCGCCCTGTTCGGACAGGACCAAGTCGTCGTCTTTGGCGTCGTCGAGGTCAATTTCATACTGAAATCCGGAACAACCGCCGCCTTCGACCGCAATCCGCAATGCCTTACCTTGGGCAGAGGCGCCAATTTCAGCGAGGCGCTCAAACGCGCGAGTCGTGACTTTTGGTGGGACAGTGAACATTGGACAGGCCTATCAGTTCGTTAATAACTCCAATATAGGGGTTACAGGCAAACACGACAAGACAGGCAACAAAACAATGGCAGCGCCATATGCAACCGATCCCGCCAATCCGCGGGGGCGGCTTTATGCGGAAGAAGAAAGCACCTTTCGGTCGCCCTTTCAACGCGACCGCGACCGCATTATTCATGCGAGCGCGTTTCGGCGGCTTAAGCATAAGACCCAAGTGTTTATTGAACACGAAGGTGATTATTTCCGTACCCGCCTGACCCATTCCATTGAAGTGGCGCAAGTGGCCCGCACTGTGGCCGCAGCCCTTGATTTGAACGTCGAACTGACCGAAGCGGTCGCATTGGCCCACGATCTGGGGCACACACCCTTCGGGCATACGGGCGAAGAGGCATTGGATGCATTGATGCAGCCTTATGGCGGCTTCGATCACAACGCCCAAGCCTTGCAAATCGTGACCAACCTCGAACGGCATTATGCCGAATGGGACGGACTGAACCTGACATGGGAAAGCCTTGAAGGGATTGCAAAACACAACGGTCCGGTGACCGGCGATATTCCTTATGCGCTGGCAGCTTATAATGCGCGCCACGATCTGGAATTGCACACGCACGCTAGTGCAGAGGCGCAGGCAGCCGCCTTGGCTGATGACATCGCATATAATAACCACGACCTGCATGATGGATTGCGGGCAGAGCTGTTCAGCACAGACGAATTGGCTGAACTGCCTATCTTGCGTGACTGTTTTGCGCGTGTGGATGCCAAATACCCTGATTTGAACTATTATCGCCGCCGCCACGAGGCGTTGCGCCGCTTTTTCGGGGTGTTGGTCGAAGATGTCATCACCGTGAGCCGTCGTAATCTAACCGAATTTGCGCCGACTTCTGTTCACGACATTCGTCACGCTGGACGCATGATGATACAGTTTTCGCCAGAACTGTGGACCGACTTAAAGGTAATCCGGAAATTCTTGTTCGCTCGCATGTATCGCGCCCCTGCAGTGGTAGAAATGCGGGTCGTCGTTACGCAAATGATCGACGATCTGTTTCCATTTTTCATGGAAAACACCGGTGAATTGCCTAAGCAGTGGCGCAAAGACGTGGCGGACGCGCCGGACAAAACAGCGCTCGCGCGGATCGTGGCCGATTATATTGCGGGTATGACCGACCGCTTTGCCATTCAAGAACATAAACGGTTGATCGGCGGTGAAGTGATCCCTGCAGGCGTCATCGACGGTAATTGACGCCCGCGTGGGGGGTGATACACGCAAGGACAAACCATAACTGGACGAAACCTATGAACCTTTTCGCTGATATCCGCACACGTGTGCTTGCTTGCCTTGATGAGTTGGTCGCAGAGGGCACGCTGCCTGCTGACCTTGCCATGGGCGCAGTCACCGTAGAGCCGCCGCGCGATTCAGCCCATGGTGATATGGCAACAAATGCCGCGATGGTGCTGGCAAAGCCTGCAAAAATGAACCCGCGGATGATTGCGGATGCGCTGGCCGCGAAACTGCTGGATGATCCACAAATTATGGTCGCAGAGGTCGCGGGTCCTGGTTTTTTGAACATTCGTCTGGTTCCGGACGTGTGGCAGGGTGTCGTTAAGGCCGTTTTGACCGATCCGGAGTATGGGAAATCCACGCTGGGGCAGGGCCAAAAGATGATGGTCGAATATGTCTCTGCTAACCCGACGGGACCTTTGCATGTGGGTCATACACGCGGTGCTGTTTTTGGTGACGCGCTCGCGCGTTTGCTGGACTATGCAGGCTACGATGTCACTAAGGAATACTACATTAACGATGGCGGCGCGCAGGTCGATGTCCTCGCGCGGTCGGTCTATCTACGGTATCTTGAAGCCCACGGCAAAGACGTCGCGTTTCCCGACGGCACGTATCCGGGCGATTATTTGATCCCGGTCGGTGCCGCGCTCAAGGCCCGCGTCGGAGATGAGTATTTAGACCAAAGCGAGGATGTCTGGCTGCAAGATATCCGCGAATTCGCGACTGAGGCGATGATGGATTTGATCCGCGCCGATCTGGCCCAATTGGGCGTCGTGATGGATAACTTCTATTCCGAGAAATCGCTTTATGGCACTGGTTTGATTGAAAAAGCTATCGCAGAACTGGACGCGAAGGGCTTGATCTATCGTGGCGTGCTGGAACCTCCCAAGGGTAAGATGCCTGAAGATTGGGAACCGCGTGAGCAGATGTTGTTCAAGTCCACTGCACACGGCGATGATGTAGACCGTCCTGTGCAGAAATCTGACGGGTCATGGACCTATTTCGCGCCAGACATTGCGTATCACTATGACAAAGTGCAGCGCGGTTTTGATCAGTTGATTGACGTGTTTGGCGCTGATCACGGTGGGTATGTCAAGCGGATGAAGGCGGCTGTGTCAGCCTTGTCTGATGGCCGCGTGCCGCTTGATGTGAAACTGACGCAACTCGTGAAGCTTTATAAAAACGGTGAGCCGTTCAAAATGTCCAAGCGGGCAGGAACGTTCGTTACCTTGCGCGATGTGGTCGATCAAGTGGGCGCAAACGTGACGCGGTTCCATATGCTGACCCGCAAAAACGATGCGCCACTGGATTTTGATTTCGACAAAGTGCTGGAGCAGTCCAAAGACAATCCGGTCTTTTATGTGAACTACGCCTATGCGCGTGTGAATTCGGCTGTAGCAAAGGCTGCGGTGTTTACCGATGTGGCTGATACGACTTTGGCCGGCGTTGATATCTCTGGCTTGACCCATGATGCAGAACTGGCGGTCATTAAAAAGCTGGCCGAATGGCCGCGATTGGTAGAGATCGCAGCCAAAGGTCACGAACCGCACCGTGTCGCTTTTTACCTTTATGATCTCGCATCCGACTTTCATGCGCTCTATCACCAAGGTAACGCCGATCAGGCGCTGCGGTTTGTGCAAGAGGGTGACTCAGATACCACACAAGCGAAAATTGCCCTTATTCGGGCCGTTTCGATTGTTATTTCGCACGGTTTGAGTATTCTTGGCGTCACTCCGGCAGAGGAAATGCGCTAGCGTATCATCTGCCGGAATGCACAATAACGACCCTAATAAGCCATAAGGCATGGGGCGGCGAGAGGCAGACATGGCAGTATATGATCAGGGGTTCGCCCCATCTGCGGGTGCACCCCGTGTTACAAATCTAGTGAATTATGCGGGTGCGGCTTTATCGCTCGCCTTGATCCTTGGCGTCAGTTTTTGGGGCTACAAGTTGATCATGCGTGACGTCAGCGGCATCCCCGTCGTGCGCGCCATGGAGGGCGACATGCGTGTCCTGCCCGAAAACCCCGGTGGCGCGGTGGCAATGCACACAGGCCTGGCCGTGAACGAAGTGGCCGCGATGGGCGAAGCAGGCGGTCTTGAAGATCGTTTGGTTTTGGCGCCGCGTACTTCTGGTCTCGCGCAAGAGGACATCGAGGCGCAACCGACATCTGATGTTTCTGCGGGTCTTGGTGCTGTTGCGCTAACGGCAGTGATTGCGCCTGTTGCACCTGCCGCAGAATTCGATGAAATTGCAGCGCTTACAGAACAGTTGGCTGCAGGGATCACCCCAATCGCGCCATCTGTTGATCTAATTGCCGCGTCCGTGCCCGGTCTAGCCACTTCAGTCCGACCGATGAACCGCCCTGCGGCTTTGCGTGTTGTTGCTGTTGCGCCAATGGTTGCTGCCACGGCAGGTGCCACCGAGGTCGCGGTCAACACCGAGGTTTTCCCCGCTGGTACCAATCTGGTGCAGTTGGGTGCCTTTCCAAATCCAACGCTTGCAGGCCAAGAATGGGACCGTCTACAAGCGCGTTTCGGTCAGTTGATGTCAGACCGTGGGCGCGTCATTCAGGTGAGCAATCAAAGCAGTGGCACGTGGTATCGCTTGCGCGCGAGCGGCTTTAACGACCGCGCCGAAGCGCGCCGTCTGTGTGCTGCGTTGCAGGCCGAGGGCACCGAATGCATTCCTGTGGTAGTTAATTAAGTGACGATGAATGCGACGATTTTAGGCCTTGAAGGGCTTGAGGTCAGCAATTGGGAACGCGGTTTTTTCCGCGAGGTTCAGCCATTTGGGTTTATCCTTTTTGCGCGCAACATTGATACACCAGACCAACTGCGCAAACTGACAGACCAGCTGCGCGAAACTGTCGGACATCATGCGCCGATCCTTATCGATCAAGAGGGCGGACGCGTGCAACGCATGCGCAGTCCGCATTGGCGCGAATATTTGCCGGCGCTGGACCAGATGGACCGCGCCCGCGATCCACTCCGAGCGCAGTGGCTGCGCAATCGCCTTATCGCTGATGATTTGTACCGTGTCGGGATTGATGCCAACTGTGCGCCATTGGCCGACATTGCCGAGGATGCAACCCATCCGTTTTTATACAATCGTCTTTATGGGCGTGACGTGAAATCGGTAATCGACGCGGCGCGCGTTTGTGCAGACGCGCATATCGCTGGTGGTGTGCTGCCGGTCCTCAAACACATTCCCGGTCATGGCCGTGCAACGACGGATAGTCACCTGCAGTTGCCGCATGTTGATGCGTCGCGTAGCGCGCTGACCGCACATGATTTTGCGCCGTTCGCTGCTTTGAATGATCTGCCGATGGGCATGACGGCGCATATTGTCTTCTCTGATATTGATCCCGATCAATTGGCCACAACATCTGCCAAAATGATTGAAGTGATCCGTAAGGACATCGGTTTCGATGGCATTTTGATGACGGATGATATCTCGATGGAGGCATTGTCAGGCGCGTTAGCCGACCGCACAACAGCGTCCATCGCGGCGGGGTGTGACGTGATCTTGCACTGCAATGGTGATCCAGAAGAGATGGTGACGATTGCGCAATCGGCGGGTGACATGTCAGGTCCGGCCCAAATCCGCGCAAATCGTGTGCTTGGTCTGCGAAAAACCCCTGAAAATATTGACATCCCTCAGCTAGAAGCAGAACTTGAAGCGCTACTAAACTGAGAGGGTCCATGCCGGCCGAAGAGTTTCAAGAAGACGTCGTCAGCGTCAGCGAGCGTGTCGCCGCAGAAGCGTTGATTGTAGATGTCGGGGCGTTTGAGGGCCCACTTGATTTGTTGCT
The DNA here is from genome assembly GCF_017854415.1 of Yoonia sp. Classification (GTDB taxonomy): domain Bacteria; phylum Pseudomonadota; class Alphaproteobacteria; order Rhodobacterales; family Rhodobacteraceae; genus Yoonia. The sequence continues at coordinate 19,825 of NZ_JAFMHR010000043.1, forward strand.
GACCTTGTCACGCACACAAAAGGTGGACCTGCGCCAGATTTCGATCTTGGATTTGGCCCGTCAGTATTTGGCTTTTGTAGAGCAGGCCAAGAAATTGCGTCTTGAACTGGCCGCTGACTATCTGGTGATGGCCGCTTGGTTGGCGTTCTTGAAGTCGCGCCTTTTGCTGCCGCCTGATCCATCCGAAGAAGGCCCATCCGGCGAAGAACTTGCCGCCCATTTGGCCTTCCAGCTTGAGCGTTTGCAGGCAATGCGCGAGGCCGCCGCCAAGCTGATGGCGCGTGATCAGCTGGGCCGCGATTTCTTTGCCCGCGGCATTACCGAAGACGTTCAACGCGTGCGCCGTGTGACCTATACCGCCACTTTGCTGGACCTGATGCAGGGGTATGCCCGCATTCGGACCCGTGATGATTTTCGCCCCTTTGTGATGGACCGTCAGCATGTGATGACGATGGAACAAGCGCTAGAACGGATGCGCGGGTTGATCGGCTTTGCAGGTGGTTGGACTGAACTGGTCAGCTACTTACCGGATGGCTGGGACGCCGATCCACAGCGCCGGCGTTCGACAACTGCGGCCACATTTGCGGCCACACTTGAACTGGCCAAAGAGGGTAAGATTGAAATTCGGCAGGGCGAGATTTTCTCGCCCATTCAAATCCGCAAGAAAGTCCCTGATGAATAAAGACCCAAAACCCGCAAACGACAGCTTGTTCGAAGCGCCCCCGATGGGCGAACAAGAACGCATGGTTGAAGCGATCATGTTCGCAACCGCAGAGCCGGTTACGGTCGCCGAATTGATCGGTCGCATGCCCCATGGCTGTGATCCGGCTGAGGCCTTGGCGCATTTGCGTAAACGTTATGACGGGCGCGGTGTTAACATCATTAAGGTCGGTGATGCTTGGGCCATCCGCACGGCCGGCGATCTTGGCTTTTTGATGCAAAAAGAAACCGTCGAGACCCGCAAGCTTAGCCGTGCTGCGATCGAAACCCTTGCTATTGTAGCCTATCATCAACCTGTGACCCGCGCCGAGATCGAAGAGATCCGTGGCGTCAGCGTTAGTCGCGGGACAGTGGATCAATTGATCGAATTGGAGTGGATCAGGTTCGGGCGCAGACGCATGACACCCGGTCGTCCGGTGACATTCGTCGTGACGCAGAACTTTTTGGATCATTTCGGACTAGAAAACGCGCGTGATTTGCCGGGTCTGAAAGAATTGCGGTCTGCTGGATTGCTTGAAAACCGTCCACCACCCGGAGCGAACGCTTTGGGCGAAGCCGAAGACGGCGATGATGAAGATGATAACCAGACAGAGTTGTTTGAAGATTAAGAAATGGGGTCTATCTAGAATATGGACTTGCTTGGAGTAACCCAATGAACATGAATCGACTGATCAACATGGGCGTTCGTATGCTGATGAATAAAGGTATCGATGTCGCGTCACGACGTGGAAAACGGCCAGAGGATATGACCCCTGAAGAACGCCAAACCGCCCAAGCGGCACGCAAAAACACCGGAA
>NZ_JAFMHR010000044.1 GCF_017854415.1 Yoonia sp.
GCGACGGCAAGCCGTTTATCACCGACGAAGGCAACATGATCCTTGATCTGCACCTAAAGCATATAGGCAATCCAAGGCAGTTGGCGCTTGTGCTGAACCAGATCCCGGGTGTCGTCGAAAATGGGTTGTTTATCGATATCTGCGACGTCGTGATTGTGGGTCACGGTGACGGCAAAGTGACTGTGCGTGACATCACCAACAACACCTCAGAGGTTGTACGATACGATGTGCGTGACGATGATAATATCTTCGCAGGCATTGCGGACTAATTAACGACCATTTCTTGAATAAAGCCGGAGCCCAAATATGACTTTTGATTACGACCTTTTCGTCATTGGCGGTGGTTCTGGCGGGGTGCGCGCGGCGCGCGTTGCTTCGGCGACTGGCGCAAAAGTGGCACTTGCCGAAGAATACCGCATGGGCGGCACCTGCGTTATTCGTGGCTGTGTTCCCAAGAAACTGATGGTCTTTGCGTCCGGTTATTCGGAAATGTTCGATGATGCCCGCGCTTACGGGTGGGATGTGACCGAAGGGCCGTTCAATTGGCCGCGGTTCCGTGTGCATATGCATAAAGAACTGGACCGCCTCGAAGGTATTTATCGCAAGCTGCTGGATGGCTCCAATGTTGAGATATTTGATGCCCGCGCGTCCCTCAAAGACCCGCACACTGTAATTTTGTCGACTGGCCAAGAGGTCAGCGCAAAGCATATTCTGGTGGCCACTGGCGGGCGTCCTGTCGTGCCAGAAATGCCCGGATCAGAACTTGGGATCACGTCGAACGAGATTTTTTTGCTGGATGAAATGCCAAAGTCGATTTTGATTATTGGCGGTGGTTATATCGCGTCCGAGTTCGCGGGTATCTTGAACGGTTTGGGCGTTGAAGTGACGCAATTCTACCGTGGCGCACAAATCCTGCGCGGCTTTGACGACGAAGCCCGCGGGCTTGTTGCCGAAGGTATGCGCGCCAAGGGTGTTGATCTGCATTTGGGTACAAATATCGTCGAAATGCGGGCCGCAACCAAAGACGACCTGAAAGGTTTGACCGAAGGCGTGCCGATGGAAGACGGCCATCCAGCCGTTGTTCCCCATAAAAGCGCGGGCCACGGTATTTGGGTGAAAGCCACAAATGGCACGGAAAAAGTCTATGATCAGGTGATGTTTGCGACAGGCCGTGCGCCAAATACAGATGGCATGGGACTAGAGGATGCAGGTGTAACGGTAGGGCGCAGGGCAGAAATTGTTGTCGATGAATACAGCCAGACGAACATTCCGTCCGTCTATGCGATTGGCGACGTGACCAACCGTGTCCAGCTGACCCCTGTTGCGATCCGCGAAGGCATGGCATTTGTGGAAACGGTATTCAAAGGCAATCCAACCGCAGTAGACCATGAATTGATCCCCTCGGCGGTATTTACGCAGCCTGAATTGGGCACCGTTGGCTTGACGGAAGAACAGGCCCGCGACATTGAACCGGTCGAGATTTATTGCACGTCGTTCAAGCCGATGAACCATGCTTTTGCAGGCCGCGATGATCGCGTTTTGATGAAACTTGTGGTCAGCAAGGCGACCCGCAAAATACTGGGCTGTCATATCGTCGCAGACCATGCGGGCGAAATGATCCAATTGGTGGGCATCGCGGTTAAGATGGGTGCAACCAAAGAAGACTTTGACCGGACCGTTGCCGTCCACCCGACGATGGCAGAAGAACTGGTGACGATGAAGGAACCCGTGCGGAGCGCTTGATTTCGCATGATTAAGACACACATGGCAACAGAACGTTCGCGCACGCGAGCATGACGCAAAGGAAGCATAGGGAAACGATGGCAGGAAATACGGGTGGCCCATGGGGCGGCGGTGGAAACAATGGTTCAGGCGGGGGTGACGACGACAACCGCGGAAACGGTGGTCGTAAACCGAACAATGATGGGCCTGGCATCCCCGAGATCGATGATCTGGTGAACAAAGGCCGCGAACAACTGCGCGTCCTAATGGGCGGTGGCGGGGACGGCAAAGGCCGGATCGGCGGCGGCGGTGGCGGCGAAGGTCCGCAAATGACACGGGGCACGGTTGGCCTTGGTCTTTTGGCGGCTCTTGGCCTTTGGCTTTATGCGTCGTTCTATACAGTCCGCCCAGAAGAACGCTCGGTCGAGTTGTTCTTGGGCGAATTCTACGCTGTCGGTGAATCCGGTCTGAACTTTGCGCCTTGGCCAGTTGTGTCACGTGAAATTCTTGCCGTTACAACAGAGCGGAACATCGACATCGGTGTCAGTCGCTCTGGCAGTGATGCAGGTTTGATGCTGACCGGTGACGAAAACATCGTGGATATCGATTTCCAAGTTGTTTGGAACATCACCGATCCGCAATTGTATCTTTTCAACCTTGCTGATCCGCCGCAAACCATTGCGGCAACTGCTGAATCCGCGATGCGCGAGATTATTTCGCAGTCTGAACTTGCACCGATCCTGAACCGGGACCGTGGCGCAATTGCAGACCGTTTGCGTGATTTGGTTCAATCAACACTTGATAGCTACGACAGTGGCGTGAACATCATTCGTGTGAACTTTGACAAAGCTGACCCACCGGAGCCGGTTATTGCCTCGTTCCGCGCGGTTCAGGATGCTGAACAAGAACGTGACCGTGTGCAGAACGTCGCTGACGCCTATGCAAACCAAGTTGTTGCCGAAGCACGTGGTCAAGCAGCACAAATCCTAGAGCAAGCCGAAGGTTACCGCGCCCGTGTGGTCAACGAAGCCGAAGGTGAAGCCAGCCGCTTCTCTGCTGTTTTGGCAGAATATGAAAAGGCACCAGAAGTAACGCGCAAGCGTCTTTATCTGGAAACAATGGAGGGTGTGCTTGGCGGTGTCGACATCATCTTGCTTGACGATGCTGATGGTGGACAAGGCGTTGTACCTTACCTGCCGCTCAATGAGCTGCGCCGCAATTCTAACGGAGGGACTAACTAATGCGTAAAACTGCATTTCTCCTGCCCGCGCTCGCGGTCATCGTCATCGGTGTCATGTCATCGGTATTTATCGTCGACGAACGTCAGAAAGCGCTCGTGCTTCAGTTCGGTCAAATTGTCCGTGTCCAGGAAGAACCGGGTCTGGGTTTCAAAATCCCACTGATCCAAGAGGTCGTGCGCTATGACGACCGCATCCTGAGCCGTGATCTTGATCCGCTGGAAATTACCCCGTCTGACGACCGTCGTTTGGTCGTCGATGCCTTCGCCCGCTACCGGATTGCCGATGTAGAGCAGTTCCGCCGCGCCGTAGGTGCCGGTGGTGAAGAGGCTGCTGCACGTCGTCTGGACAGTATTTTGCGTGCCGAAACGCGCGAAGTTCTGGGTTCTGTGACGTCAAACGACATTCTGTCAGTTGACCGTGCAGCACTGATGCTGCGGATCCGCAACTCTGCGATCGCAGAAGCGACCTCACTGGGTCTGCAAGTTATTGACGTACGTCTGAAGCGGACAGATTTGCCACCAGCAAACCTTAACGCTACTTACGAGCGGATGAAGGCAGAGCGTGATCGCGAAGCCGCAGACGAGCGTGCGCGTGGTAACGAAGCAGCCCAGCGTATTCGTGCGGGTGCAGACCGTACCGTGATCGAATTGGTGTCCGACGCCCAGCGTGTCAGCCAGATCGTTCAGGGTGAGGCCGACGCGCGTCGTAACGAGATCTTTGCAAGCGCGTTTGGTGCCGATCCAGAGTTCTTTGAATTCTACCGCTCAATGACCGCGTATCAGCGGGCTTTGACACCAGGTAATTCTACGATGGTTCTGTCACCAGACAATGAGTTCTTTAACTATCTCAAGTCTGATGTAGGTCGCGTTAGCGAATAATTTTTGACAATGACTTTGTCTCAAAGGGGCTGGCAGAAATGCTGGCCCTTTTTTTTCCGCTCTAAAAGCTGGTATGTTACAATATGCTTCACATGTAATTGAGAAACAGTGCACTAAGATTGCGTTGCACAATTCGCGCCCTACATAGAACATCATACCGTGAAAGGGCGGCCATAACTGCATGCCCGCATTCAAACAAAGGAGATTTGCCCCGTGAAGTCCCAGGCAATCGCAATTCAACAAGACCAGCAGCGCGAGCGACGCCTGCTGATGGCTTTCGTTACTACATTGGCCGTCGCTGTCGCAATGATCTTTGCGCAGGTCGCGCTAGCCAATGCGCAAGACCGTCCGGCAACCTTTGCAGATTTAGCAGAACAGATCAGCCCGTCAGTGGTCAACATCACGACAAGTACAATGATCGCCGGCCGCACCGGCCCACAAGGATTGGTCCCTGACGGATCGCCGTTTGAGGACTTTTTCAACAATCCCGAGCGTGGCGGTCCAGGTGATGGCGCACGTAGATCGTCTGCGCTGGGCTCCGGATTTGTGATCTCTGACGACGGATATATCGTGACGAATAACCACGTCATCGAAGGCGCGGACGAGATTTTGATCGAATTTTTCCCCGGCGGCGAAGCTGGTGTTCCAGCCGAACTGATCGGCACCGATCCGAATACCGATATCGCGGTCCTTAAGGTCGATCTCGAAGATTTGCCTTTCGTGGAATTCGGTGACAGCAACGGCGTTGGCGCCCGCGTTGGTGATTGGGTGATGGCAATGGGCAATCCGCTGGGCCAAGGGTTTTCGGTTTCTGCGGGTATCGTGTCAGCACGCAATCGCGCATTGTCCGGCACTTATGACGACTACATCCAGACAGACGCCGCGATCAACCGCGGTAACTCTGGCGGGCCTCTTTTCAATACAGATGGCGAAGTCATTGGCGTAAACACCGCGATCTTGTCGCCAAATGGTGGCTCTATCGGGATCGGCTTTGCCATGTCCTCTGCGGTCGTTACCAACGTGGTGGACCAGTTGATCGAATTTGGCGAAACCCGCCGCGGTTGGTTGGGCGTGCGCATTCAGGATGTGACGCCTGACATGGTTGACGCTATCGAAGGTCTGGATATGGCGCGCGGCGCGATGGTTACTGATGTACCACCGGGTCCTGCCGAAAATGCCGGTATGATGGCAGGTGACGTGATCTTGGACTTTGACGGTATCGCAATCCAAGATACACGCGAACTTGTGCGTATCGTTGGCAATTCTCCGGTTGGCAAAGAGGTACCTGTTGCGGTTCTGCGTGATGGTGACATGGCTGACTTGACCGTTGTGCTTGGGCGTCGTGAAACGTCTGAAGCGGTCGCATTCCCGGCGTCTTCGCAAGAAGACGAAACGCCTGAACAAACCGAGATTTTGGGCCTGACGCTGTCTGAAATCACACCAGAGCTTACCGATCAGTTTTCGCTTTCCGTTGAAAACGGTCTGGTGATCACGGCGATCAATCCAGAATCCGAGGCAGCTTCCAAAGGCTTGCTCGAAGGTGACGTGATCACTGAAGCCGGCCAAGAAGCGATTATGACAATCGCTGATTTCGAAGCACGGATCGAGGCGGCCTCAGAAGCAGGTCGCAAGTCAATCCTGCTTTTGGTGCGCCGTGGCGGTGATCCACGGTTCGTTGCGCTGGTTCTTGAAGAGTAATCAACGCGAGATACAATTCAAAAGGCGGCCCTTGGGGTCGCCTTTTGTGTGTTTAGGGGCTGGCGAGGATGGGCCAGCTACACTACTTAAAGACCCAAATTGATAGATTCCAAAAGGACAGACTGACATGGCAAAAATTACGTACGTGGAACATGGCGGCAAAGAACATATCGTCGATGTGGCCAATGGGCTGACAGTGATGGAGGGCGCGCGTGACAACGGCATTCCAGGCATTGAGGCCGACTGTGGCGGTGCATGTGCCTGTTCAACCTGCCATGTCTATATTGACGACGCGTGGGTCGAAAAACTGCCTGCCAAAGATCCAATGGAAGCCGACATGCTTGATTTCGCATACGAGCCTGATGAAGTGAAGTCGCGCCTGACCTGCCAGTTGAAGGTCACAGATGCGCTTGATGGCCTGCGTGTGCAGATGCCAGAAAAACAGATTTGATCACGCGCACAATTGCCGTGGTGGCTTTGACGGCCACCACCGCCTGCGCCGAAACGATCGTGTCAGCGCAATACACCGCGCCCACGGATCGCTATGCCCACGGTATTCTGGGCGATGCGATCGAATGGGGCGCGCTTGTTATCACGACCGAAAACGGCACACGTCGCTTTACGCTGTCCCAAGACCGCGTGTTCGAAGATGTGGCACCGCGCCTTGTTGATCTGGACAATGATGGTGCCCCAGAGGTGATCGTGGTTGAAACGCTTGCCGCGAAAGGTGCGCAGTTGGCGATCTATGATGCGAGTGGCAAAATCGCATCTACGCCGCATATCGGGCGCACCAATCGCTGGCTGGCGCCGATCGGCGCTGCGGATCTGGACGGAGATGGCGCCATCGAAATCGCCTATGTCGACCGCCCACATCTGGCAAAAACCTTGCGTGTTTGGCGGTACGAAAGCGGTGCTTTGACACATGTGGCTGATCTTGAGGGGCTCACCAATCACCGCATTGGCGAGACTGACATCGGTGGCGGTATCCGTGACTGCGGTGACGGTCCAGAAATGATCACAGCCAGCAGTGATTGGCGCAATGTCATGGCTACGACGCTGGTTGATGGGCAATTGTCTTCGCGGGTGCTTGGCGATCACGTTGACCGCGGGTCGTTTGCAACCGCACTGTCGTGTTCCGATCTGCCTTAACCGAGCATTGCCACGATTGAGACAAGCGCGGCAAGCTCGGTGATCTGCTGGGTTGCCCCCAAAATATCACCGGTTTGCCCGCCAATTTTTGCCCGCGCGATCAGTCCACAGATCAAAGTTGCAACCGCTACAACCAACACTAAAACCGCGTAGCCGCAGGCAATAGCAACAACGGCACCGATACCAATCGCGAGCCAAGTTGTATTTGCGGCTGGCCGCCCGACCGTCTGGCTTAGCCCGCTGTTGCGCGCGTTTGGCATAACGGCCATCAGTACAACCATACTGGTCCTGCTTAACGCCGCAGCCGCGATCAGCGCCATCCAGTGGATGCCGAACGCCACAATCGCGCTTAGTGCGAGCCACCGGATCAACAGTGTCAAGGCAATCGCGCAGACGCCGTAAACCCCGGTATTGCTGTCCTTCATGATCGCAAGGCGGCGGGCTTTGTCCCAACCACCCCAAAGCCCATCGGCGCTATCGGCCAACCCGTCTTCATGCATCGCACCAGTAGCAATGACCGAGATGGCCAATGCTATCGCCGCCGCGATGCCCGAAGGGATGCCAAACCCCAGTAATACCGATGTAGACATTGCCAATACGACGCCGACAATCACACCAACAAGCGGAAACGCCCATGCGGATGCCGCCCCGCGTGCCACCGCTTTTTCGCCATCGACAACAATTGGAAAACGGGTCAAAAGCCCCAGCGCAGCAGGCAAGTCTACGCGGTTGATCAGCCCCGTGTCGTGTTTAAACAATTGGTCGGTCCTTTGTAGGCTTTTCATCAGGTTTTTGTGCGTTAAACAGGTCCCGAAGATTGACCTTAGCGAGGACCTGATGCAAGCGCCATTTACCACACTTTCGACCTTTCGGGACACTTTGGCAGCCGCCCCGGGACTGGATGCAAAGGCCGCGCAAGGCGCTCAAGATCGTAACGGTCAATTGACGAAACCGCCCGGTGCACTGGGCCGGCTCGAGGATCTTGCGATTTGGTACGCAGGCTGGCGCGGCGACGCAAAACCGCAGATTAATGCGCCTCAGGTCATTATTTTTGCAGGCAATCATGGTGTTTGCGCGCAAGGCGTGTCGGCATTTCCGCCAGAAGTAACGGTACAAATGGTTGCCAATTTCGAACATGGTGGTGCGGCAATCAACCAGCTTTGCAAGGCGTTTGGCGCGAAGATGGATGTATACCCTTTGTCACTGGACACGCCGACTGCTGATTTCACGGCCGCCCCGGCGATGACTGACGCCGAATGCGTGGAGGCACTACAAATAGGTTGGAATGCCGTCGATCCGGACGCTGACCTTTTGGTGACAGGTGAAATGGGTATCGGAAACACTACGTCCGGGGCGGCGATATCGGCCGCTCTTTTGGGGGGTGACGCGGCCGACTGGACAGGGCGTGGCACGGGCGTTGATGATGACGGATTAGCACGCAAGACCGATGCCGTGGCACGCGGGCTGGCGCTGCACGCGAACCGCGACCCACTAGAGGTTTTACGCTGTCTGGGTGGACGCGAACTGGCGGCAATGGCCGGAGCAATAGCCGCAGCCCGCCATCACCGAATTCCGGTTATTCTTGATGGGTTTATCTGCTCTGCAGCTGCACTGACCCTTGCAACAGCATGTGATGGCGCACTTGATCATACGGTCGCGGGTCATCTAAGCGCTGAAGGCGCGCATCAGCGCCTGCTCGATGCACTGGGCAAAGAGCCGCTTTTGCGTCTTGGTTTGCGTCTTGGTGAAGGGTCCGGGGCAGCGCTTGCCATTGGGGTTCTGAAAGGGGCAATCGCCTGTCACTCTGGGATGGCGACATTTGCAGAAGCGGGCGTCAGCGACGGCTAGTCATTGGCTTTGCTCTCGTTGGTTTGCTGGCGGGCCGCCAATTCCATCTCGAGCGAGTTATTCAATTCGCGGGCGCGTGCGACATACTCCGGCAATTCAGAAACAGCGACACCGGGTTCCCAAAGGTCCGCCAACTCGCGCAGGGCTTTGCGGTCGTGTTGGTAAAAACGCTGCTCTAGCTCGGCCGCTTCAAATTCTGTCAGCCCAAGGTTTTCCAACGCATAGCGGCCGGCCCGCAACGAGCTGTCGAACATCTCGCGGACAATATCATTGGCCCCTGCGTCATAAAGTTCATGCACATGTACACGGTCCCGCGCCCGCGCGATAATATGCAAGTCTGGGCGTGTTTTGCGGGCATAGCGCACCAGTTTAACGGCATTTGCCTTGTCATCGATAGCAACGACCAGAACCTGCGCATCTTCTAATCCGGCGGCATTCAATAGATCGGGCCGCGTCGGATCACCAAAGAACCCGCGAAAACCGAATTTCCGCATCATTTGTACAGTTGCCAGATTGTTATCAACGACGACCGTGTCAAAGCCCGCACTTTCCACCAGACGGTTCACGATTTGCCCGAACCGTCCGATGCCTGCGATAATTACAGTGCCTTTTTCATCGACCTCATCATGTTCTTCAGTGTCGGCGTCGCCCATGCGCCGCGTCAGCATTTCATAAGCGATAAACAACAGTGGCGTAATCAGCATCGACAGCGCGATAATCAGCAAAAGCTGCCCTGCTAGCGCATCGGTCAAAACCCCTTGGGTCAATGAAAACGAGATCAGAACAAAACCAAACTCGCCCGCTTGTGCCAAGCCAAGTGTAAATAGCCAACGGTCTTTTTTGTGCAGCTTGAACAGCAACGCTAAACCAAAAAGAATGACGCCTTTTATGACCATGACAGCGACCGCAAGCCCAAGGATGCGGGCGGGATCACCAAATAGCAGATCAAAGTTTATGCCTGCGCCGACCGTGATAAAAAACAGCCCCAGCAACAGTCCTTTGAACGGCTCAAGATCGCTTTCTAGCTCGTGCCGGAATTCAGAGTTGGCAAGAACAACGCCTGCAAGAAATGTACCAAGCGCGGGCGAAAGCCCGACCATCTGCATCAGCACAGCGATGGATACGACCATCAGCAGGGCAAGTGCTGTGTACATTTCGCGCAGCCGCGCATGATGGATATAGCGAAAAACGGGGCGCGTCAGAAACGTGCCTGCCAAAATTACTGCAGCGACAGCCCCCAGTGTCACAAGCGTGACCCCCCAACCTGGCAAGCCTTCGACCAAGCTGAGCGTCGCGTGATGCGTGTCGTCGGGATCAATGACCGCAAGCGACCCGTCGGTCGCCAACGAAACAACAACAGGTACCGCTAGCAAAGGCAGCAACGCAAGCATCGGGATAACCGCGATATCTTGTGCCAACAGGACAGAAAACGTGGATCTACCGCCGCTTGTTTGCATCAGGCCCTTTTCGGTCAGAGTTTGAAGGACGATCGCCGTTGACGACAGCGCAAAGATCATCCCGATTGCAACGGACGTGCCCCAATCATAGCCCATCGCAATACTGCCGCCTGTGATCGCCAGCATGGTCAGACCGACTTGCAGCCCACCCATGCCCAACAAACGTTGACGCATATTCCACAGCGCGCGCGGATCCAGTTCCAACCCGATCAAAAACAGCATCATCACGACGCCAAATTCAGCAAAGTGTTGCAAGTCCTTGGTCTCGGTGCCGACCAAGCCGGTCAGCGGGCCAATTGCGATGCCAGCAAGCAGATACCCCAGTACCGAACCCAACCCCAAACGCGCAGCGAGGGGTACTGCAATAACGGCAGCACCCAGATAAATCGTTGCTTGAATGAGGAACGTTTCCATGAGGGCCTGTTGAAATCGTCCTAAGGGCGCGGTTGATGTCGCCCATTTGAATTAATTATTAATGAATACTCTAGCGAGGTTGCCGCGCTTTGAAAGCTGCATTTCGCGCGGGTGATTAGCCGCTGGGCATTTCTATGGCATAGGTTCTGCCACGCTTGACGTAATTCAAGGCCTCATCTCCGATTGCAGTCACTTGGCCGCCGTCGAGTGCGCTACCGACTTCGACCCGGACATAGCGCCCGTTGCTAAGCCGCACCAAGGCGCGGCGCGCATTTGGTCGGCCGTAGATACCTATCAGGTTCATGTCGCGCAGACGGATCACATCTTCTTGCGTGGCCGCGCGTGCGACACCACCAGGGACGGGTTCGTAATTTTGGGGCGCCACGGGTGCCGCCGCGACAACGGGTGCTGCGGGCGTCGCGGGCGCGCTTGGTTGTGGGACTTGGGCTGCGGCGACGATGCTGCTGAAACGGGCGGGTCTAATCGCAGGGCGCTGAGATGCCCTGACCGCGAGTGCCGTGCTATTGTCAAAACGCAATGTTGCATCTTCGGCGGCAATTCCCGCTAAAATATCTGTGATATCCGGCGTATTGGGGTCTGTCGCAGGTGCAAGGCCATTGGGCCGCAATTGTGGGCGCAAATCGGTCGCTGCGCCGCCTTCCACGGTGGACGTATCAAGAAGCAGGGCGCCAGTATTCTGCAATTCCAATCCGGCCAATCCAACACCCCCGAGTGTGGCGGTCGTTGGCGCAGGTGGCTCAACATCTTCATCAGTTTCAGGTAATTGCGCATTTTCGGGACGCAGCGGTGTTGAAAAGTCAGGACGTCCGGCAACGACGATCACGCCTTGGGGTGCAGGGGCCAAAATGGCGATGCGGTCAAGATCGTCTTGGGATAGGGTCGGGCGCAAGTTGACGTTCAGATCAGGTAATCCGGCAATGACAACCGCGCCATCAGGGGTGACCGTGCCTTCGGGGGTTGCCTGAATAAATCCATTTTCATCGCGGGCAAATACGGCATCAGCCGGTGGCGGGTTAGGCGGCGTCGCAAAGCTGAAATCTTGCAATGGTGTAGGTGCAACAACTGCTGGCTGTGCCGCACGCAACGGCTGCACCACTTGCGTCGGACGATCGAACTCTAAGGCAATCGCACCAGATGGGATGTCCAAAAACCGTGGACTGCGCTGCCAAACGCCAGTTGCAGCATAGGATATTTCGGCCTCGGCTGGGCTAGGCACAATACCTAACGCCGGCGGCGTTGTGACTTGCGCTGTCGCTTGGGCGACGACCGCTTCATCAACCGGCGGCGCGGGTGGTGCTTGTGGCGTTTCAGGCCGCGTATCAGGGGCGCTTGCGACAATCGTGCTGGGCGCTGTGATCACTGCAGTTTGCGTTTGGGTTGCGGGGATTTCAGGTAAAACAGTACCTTGCGTGTCGGATGCACCGAATGCTGTCGCTGCAAACTCAGAGATTTCCGGTCCACGTTCGGTCACAGCTTCGGCGATCGCCACGGGCGTATCACTGTCGGCGGGCGCAAATTGTGACCATGCCAGCCCACCAATCACAGCAGCGACGGCGATACCTGCAGCAATCGCCAACTGGTTTTTACGTGTGGACTGAGAGGAAACCGCATGGGCGCGTTGGGCATTAGAAGGCGCTGCTGCGCCCAGCTTTGGCGCTTGGGCAGAGCCGGTATCGGCCATTGCCATCAAAGCGGGATTTTCGACCACCAAAACTGGCACGTGGAATTCTGGAATAATCCGATCAAAGTATGGCAAGTGGGCCAAAACAGGCGCGGATGTGTGTGCAATCTCGGCCGGTTCTGCAACTGGTTCAGGCCAGTATTCAGAGGGAATTATGTCACTGCGCACGAATGTCGGTGGTGCAACAGGTTCGGGTGACGCGATTTCTGCTGCAGTTTGCGATGCAGTCTTAATCAAGTCGGTAGCGCTGACTTCTTGTTCATCTAGGTCGGTATCGTCAATGACCAAAAGGCGCGATTTTAACCGGGTGCCAGCAATGAACACAGGCCGATCATCGCGCGCGACGCTGGCATTTGCGCCCAAGATGTCCAGCATGGCATCGGTGGGGCCAAAGAACACTTCTTTTTGGAATGTGAACGGCTCGGGGATCGCCACAAATGCCACGGGATTAAACCCATGCGCAGATGCAAAGTTTTCTGCTTCTTTCAGGGTGTCCCGCGCGACAGCGGCAATATGGGTGCGCCCGCCAGAGCGTTCGTAATCGACGACCAAATCCTCAAGCGCATAAGGCGTCGCGTCAGCCAAAACTGCGTCGATACCGTCTTGGGTCGTCAGAGTACTATCGATTGCTGTGAATTTGATCTGGTCTGAGGGAATGATCAGCTTTGTCATGATCCTGTCAGGAGCCAAGACAATCGCTTTTTCGCGCAGTTCGGCTAGATCTGCATCAAGGGTCGCACTGCTGATTTCGACACGCCCAATGCGACGCCATCCGCTTTGAACGCGTTGAAGCAGTTCAATGCCTTCAAAGGAAAGTGATAGCGCAAAATTGATGGTCATCTGCACGCTCTAGCATGTTGGTGTAACCGGCAAAACGCGTTTGCCCCCGCGCTTGAACCCTACAGCACAAACCCGCCTACGCCAAGGGCGCGGGCGGGTTGCTTTTGCTTAAGCTGTCGCTTTTGTGAGCGCCTGATCCAGATCAGCGATGATGTCGACGACGTCTTCGGTTCCGATGGACAAACGCACGATACCTGGGCCTGCGCCTGCGGCTTCTTGCTGTTCTGCAGTCAACTGGCGATGCGTTGTTGAGGCAGAGTGAATGATCAAGCTACGCGTATCGCCCAAGTTGGCCACGTGGCTGAAGATTTCCAAAGCATCGACCAGTTTCACACACGCGTCATAGCCGCCTTTGACGGCGACGGTGAACAAAGCACCAGCACCGCGTGGGCAAATCTTTGGCACCAGATGTGAATAGGGCGAGCTTTCGAGACCCGCGTAAGTCACATAATCCGTGCGTGGATCATCCTCGAGCCATTTTGCAACCTTCATAGCGTTTTCAACATGACGGTCCATGCGCAGCGACAGTGTTTCGATGCCCATCAGTGTATAGTGTGCGGCTTGCGGGTTCAGTGTCATGCCCAGATCACGCAGACCAATGGCAATACCGTGGAAGGTAAAGGCAAGCGGGCCAAAGGTCTCGGCGAACTTCATGCCGTGGTACGCTGGCTCTGGTTGGCTCAGGCTGGGGAACTTGTCATTCGCAGCCCAGTCAAATTTGCCGCTATCGACGACACACCCACCGGTCACGGTGCCGTTGCCAGTCAGGTACTTTGTGGTCGAGTGCACGACCAAAGTCGCGCCATGCTCAATCGGACGGCACAGGTATGGCGTGGCTGAAGTGTTGTCGACGATGAGCGGGATACCCGCCGCGTCGGAAATCGCAGAGATCGCGTCCAAATCGGTGATGTGACCACCGGGGTTTGCAATCGTTTCGCAGAACACCGCGCGGGTGTTGTCGTCGATGGCCGCAGCAACGGCTGCATGGTCATCAAAGTCTACGAATTTCGCGGACCAACCAAAGCGTTTGATCGTCTGGCTAAACTGCGTGACCGTACCACCATAAAGACGGCTGGACGCCACAACATTCAGGCCCGGACCCATCAACGGGAACAGCGCCATGATTTGTGCGGCGTGACCCGAAGAACAGCAAACGCCGCCGACACCACCTTCGAGTGTCGCGATGCGCTCTTGCAAAGCTGCGACCGTCGGGTTTGTCAGACGTGAATAGATATAGCCAACCTCTTGGAGGTTAAACAAAGCCGCTGCATGTTCTGCATCGCGGAACACATAAGCGGTTGTTTGATAGATCGGTACTTGGCGTGCGCCGGTTGCCGGATCGGGGCGTGCGCCTGCGTGAATTTGCAGTGTGTCAAAGCCGTAGCTTGGGCCATCAGTCATTTCGGGTCTCCCGTTTAAAATGCGTTGCGGCAAGGTGTAGGCGGATTTACACAAGCACTCAACGGCCCAATGCAAAAAGGATAAATCTATGCCCGTACCCTTTCATTTCGCGTTTCACGTTTTGGATCTGGACGCTGCAAGAGAATTCTATTCCGGTGCCTTAGGTGCCACTGAGGGGCGTTCGACCGACACTTGGGTCGATTTCGATTTTTTCGGACATCAGTTGAGCCTGCATTTAGGCACACCCTTTGCGAACGAAGCGACCGGCAAAGTCGGTGATCACATGGTCCCGATGCCGCATTTTGGCGTTGTATTGCCATTGGATGATTGGAACATATTGGCCGGACGCCTTGAAGAACGGCAAACCGATTTCATCCTTGCCCCATCCGTGCGTTTCAAAGGTGAACCGGGCGAACAATGGACGATGTTCTTCCGCGACCCATCCGGCAACCCGATCGAGATCAAGGGATTTGCTGCAGAAAGCGGTATGTTCGCCAGTTAGCGCATCCAAAAACCAGCTGATTTGATCTGGTTGCGGAGCGCACGCTCGCGGCGGGGCAAATTTGCGCGGTCAAACATATCGCGTACTTTCTGCCCACGTTTTTGGTAGATCATCCGCTTGAATGGCTCATAGAGCTTCAGCAGCTTTTTGATCTTGTTGGGTGCAGCCAGTGCGTCGAAAAAGGCGACCTGTGCGTCATTGGCGGTCGCATAAAGCAACGGCAAGGCGCGGTAATGATATGTCACATCACCGTCTAGACCTTGCAGTTCTGGTCCGGGTCTTCCACCACCAAACGCATGTATAACCAGTGGCAAGGCGACCTGATCAAGCCACGGGTCAAGCGGCTGTATTACGAGCTCTGACGGGGGATCGTTTCGGATAGATGCGGCATACTCGGTAAAACGCGCACCGAACGCGGCCGGGTTAGCCCCGAAAAACCAACCCGCATTGAAATACAAATAACGTTCCCAATATTCGTCCGGCTGCGCGGTATCCAGCGTGCTTTGGAAATCCAATCCAAACCGATCATAAAGTGATTTCCAAATTGCGGTATAACCGGGCCAATAAAGTTCTTCTACGGGCCAAGTCGCCGTGCGTTTCATCGACGCCGCAGGGTGGTCAAAATCAAAGGCAACTTGGCTCAAATCACCCGTAATCAACGTGTCAGTATCGAAAAAAACGAATGGCTGTCCGCTTGGCAAAACCGAAAGACCTTCGATTTTGTTGCCATGCGGGTAGGACTGACCAAAATGCAAATTTTTAAAAGGGGCAATTTTGGCACCCAAAGCGATCAAGCCGTCCTTGACGGGTTGCGTCATGCGCGGATCATTATCCCATAGTGGGCCAGGTTGGGGTTCGCCCACGAAAAGCTGTCCCTGAAAGTTAGGCGTGCTTTCACGCAAAGAGGCGGCAAACAGTAACGCCTCGTATTCTAACCGCCCGCGTTGGCCGATAATCAGAATGTTAAAAGAGGGCCCGGTAGGGCTGGCTTGCTGCATGCCGTGCTTTCACAGTTAAACAAAGTTGTCGCGCATTTAACGTCAGCGCGCCTGCGCTGGCAACCGGGCGATATAGGTTTGACTTAGGCCCGACCGTCCCACTAGTGTCACGCGAAATTCGCGTATTTGGCGCAAGAAAGAAGGCACCCCATGACAAAAACACAACTGAACTACATCGCAGGTGAATGGGTGTCTGGCACCTCTGAGATTGAAAACATCAACCCATCCGATCTGTCTGAAATTGTTGGTGTTTTTGCCCAAGCGAGTGGCGGTCAGTTGGAAGATGCGCTAAACGCCGCACGCCGTGCCCAAGCGGAATGGGCTGCCTACGGGCTGGAACGCAAGCAGAATGTCCTGAACGCGATCGGCAACGAACTGATGGCGCGCGCCGAGGAATTGGGCACATTGCTGAGCCGCGAAGAAGGCAAACCGCTGGCCGAAGGCAAGGGCGAGGTGTTCCGCGCCGGTCAGTTCTTTACTTATTTCGCTGCCGAAGTGCTGCGCCAGATGGGCGACACAGCCGACAGCACCCGCGACGGGATCGAAGTTGACGTGCGTCGCGAACCACTTGGCGTTGTCGCTATCATCAGCCCATGGAATTTCCCCACCGCAACTGCGAGCTGGAAAATCGCGCCCGCTTTGGCGTTCGGCAACGCTGTGATCTGGAAACCAGCGAACATCACGCCTGCATCTGCCGTCGCCTTGACCGAGATTATTTCGCGCCAAGACATCCCAAAGGGTCTGTTCAATCTTGTAATGGGGGCAGGCCGCGATGTGGGCCAGCGGTTGGTGGAAAGCCCCAAGATTGATGCGATTTCGTTTACCGGATCAGTGCCCGTCGGCAAAGGAATTGCGACCGCGGCGATCCAGAATCTGACCAAAGTGCAGATGGAAATGGGATCAAAGAACGCATTGGCCGTGATGGATGATGGTGACATTGATCTGGCTGTGACCCTTGCGCTGGGCGGTGCCTTTGGTGGCACAGGTCAGAAATGTACTGCGTCGTCCCGACTTGTTGTGCACAAAGCTGTACACGACGAATTTGCAGAAAAATTGATCGCAGGCGCGCAGGCGATGAAGGTCGGGCACGCGCTGGGGGCGGGTACGCAGATCGGTCCGGTTGTCAGCGAGCAGCAGTTGAATGAAAACTTGGCCTATGTCGAAAAGGGTCAAGCAGAAGGCGCAGAACTGGCCTGTGGCGGCGCGCGTGTCACACGCGATACCGAAGGTTATTACATGACGCCTGGCGTATTCCTAAACACGACCAACGACATGATCATCAACCGCGAGGAAATGTTCGCGCCACTGGCATCCGTGATCAAAGTCGACAGCTATGCAGAAGCGTTGCATGTGGTTAACGACACCCGCTTTGGTCTGACATCGGGCATTGTGACCAAGAACCTTGCACGTGCCACGCACTTTCGGCGCAATGCGCAAACGGGTTGCGTCATGGTTAATCTGCCCACCGCAGGCACGGATTACCACGTGCCATTTGGCGGGCGCGGCGACAGCTCTTACGGACCACGCGAACAGGGCAGCTATGCAGCGGAATTCTACACGACCGTCAAAACGGCCTATATTTCCTCTGGCACGCCGGAGTAGTCGCAAATGTATCTTGTCGATGGTCTGCAATACGCGAACTGGTCGCCGAAAATTTTCCGCCAAATGCGGGAAGGGGGCGTGGACGCCGTCCACGTCACCATCGCCTACCACGAGAATTTCCGCGAAACAGTGCTGAATATCGAGCAGTGGAATCGCTGGTTTGAACAGTACCCTGACCTGATCTTTCACGGCGAATGGGCGGCCGACATCGACAAAGCACGCGAAACGGGGCGCACGGCAATCTTTTTCGGCTTTCAAAACCCCAGCCCGATCGAAGACGACATCGGGTTGGTCGAAGTGCTGCATAAACTGGGCGCGCGGTTTATGCAGCTGAGTTATAATAATCAATCCCTGCTCGCGACGGGCTGCTACGAGGCCGAAGACCCCGGCATCACCCGCATGGGCCGCCAAGTGATCAAAGAAATGAACCGCGTTGGCATGGTGATCGACATGAGCCATTCTGCTGATCGTTCGACTATTGAAGCCGCTGAAATCTCTGAGCGCCCTATCGCAATCACACATGCGAACCTGCACGCATGGCAGCCCGCCTTGCGTAACAAGCGCGACGATGTGGTGCGGGCCGTCACGCAGAATGGCGGGATGATGGGGTTCTCGCTTTATCCGCATCATCTAAAAGGCAAGGGCGATTGCACTGTTGAAAGCTTCTGCGAAATGATCGCGCAAGCTGCGGAACAATTTGGCGTGGACCATTTTGGTATCGGGTCAGACCTATGCCAAGACCAACCTGACAGCGTCGTTGAATGGATGCGGGTGGGACGTTGGAGTAAGGAAATCGACTATGGCGAAGGATCGGCCAGCGCGCCGGGGTTCCCGCCGATGCCCGCTTGGTTTGAAGACAACCGGCATTTTGGCAATATCACGCAAGGCTTGCGACGCGTTGGGTTCGATGACGCTGAAGTGGCGGGATTGATGGGCGGCAACTGGTACCGGTTTTTCGCAGATAGCTTTGGGTCACAAACTAGACCAGTGGACGCTCCATAAAGTAGACAAAGTCCCGAAAGTGCTGTGGAAACCCATCGGGTTGGGCAATGTCTTTGAACCCGACAGTTTCATATAGGCGGCGTGCATCTGCCAGGAAACGCGCCGATGAAAAGTGCACCATGCGGTAGTCGTCCGCAATCATTGCCGTAAACATCTGCTCTAGCAACAACCGCCCCAGTCCGTGACCACGACCACCCTCATTGACGAACAGGTGCTTTATCTCGGCCACACCGGGTTCCGATGCGTGATACATCACGCACCCGGCGGGGTTTCCGTCAACTTCGGCGAGCAGGATTGCGCCTTGGGGACGGGCGTGAATACTTTCAAGATTATCGTCCTCGGTTTGAAAGGCCGCCGGATTCATCGGATTGCCATTCCTTGGGCCGTCAGCGGGAAATGCGCGCCAATGCCAGTCCAGCCATTCAAAGCATAATCCCCGCGCAATATCGAAATCGGCAGGGGTCTGGGCCATGCGAACGGTGATCTGAGCCATGCCAAGTTTCTCCTATACCGGTGGTCACCAAAGTATAACCGTCCACAAAGACAGAGGTCAAAGTATGCGCGCGGCGGGTCGCAAAACAGAAACGCCCGCGCAAATCGGTACGGGCAACGAAAAATGCCCCAACCGCATGGTCAGGGCATTTCAATAAAGTAACAAGGGTATCCCTTAGAAGCGGAACATCGCGCCCACCGCCAAAACATGCGTGCTGAGGTCTGCGTCAATCGCAGTGCCTTCGTTGTCGGTAAGCTCAAGCCCATCCGATGCGAGATAGCGATAGGATGCGATCACGCTCATGTTGGTGCTCATCGGAATTTCAACGCCACCGCCGACCTGCCATGCGAAAGCAGTATCGGAATCCGAAATGCCGTTGTTGCTGCCAAGATCAAACGAGACGTCGATTTCGCCCTTTGCCATGCCGATGCCGCCACCAATGAACGGTTGGACGCCGCCAAAGCTGCCTACATCATACCAGGCGTTAATCATGCCTGTGGTTAATGTGATGTCGCCGTCAGTATCGGCTACGTCGAACGGGGCGGTGGCGTCCGGAAAAACAAGACGATCTGAATCAGCTTTCAGCTGCCCCAATTCGGCCTCGACCCGGAATCCATTGCCAAGGTCATACCCGACGGCACCAAGGACACCGAACCCGCTATCAAGGCCGATTTCGCCGCTTTCGTATTCGGGGTCGATAATATCTTGCGTAAATTCGCCGTCCGGTTGGATTGCGGCAAAAGACAGTGCGCCGTAGAGGCCGCCAGCCGCGACTGGCGCGATCACGATAGGCGTTGCCGCAACGACGACCGGAGGTTCGGTCTGCTGGTTAGCAAGTGAGCCCGCGAAGGCTGCCGTGCTCGACATGGCCAGTGCAGTCAGAGACAGTGTGATGCTCTTGAAATTCATGGGTTCAGTCCTTTTTGCTAGTAGATCTGCGTGTTGTGCGCGCATTATCGTACGGGCTAACGGGCCTGATTTTGATGAATCTCAATATCAAACGGCATTTTGCGGATTTTCTGGCAAGGGAAGATTGAAGGACTGTGGCGACACCTTATCCCGCTCGGACATTAGGCCGGGTAGCGGCGATCCGCCCCCACGGGCGGCGCTATCACTGCGTCTGAGTCGGACATGACTTTCATGCTACTGTTGCATTACAACAATCCAAGGTTGAAATCGGAAGCATATTGAGGTCAAGTGATCTGATTTTAATAAAGTAACATTGGGTGGTGGTAAGAGTGTTTGGAAGTCACAAAAGACAGGGAGCCCAAACCGGCATCGCGATAAGGAACCAATTTGCGTCCGTATCTTTGAACACTGAATTGCACGAATTTGGAAAGGGCTTTATTCCTTCGCTTAGGTTCTTAACTGATGCATATACCGTTGGTTATTTTATGACGTCTGTTAATCTTTTCCGAGTATACTTTCACAAGGGGCAGAATTGGCAACCGCGCAAGATTGGAGAGTATGTTTTTGAAGCGTTCGATGCTTTTCAAGGGAAGCCCGGAATAGTTTCAACTACTATGTTGATGGATGAGACCGAAGGTCTGAAATTAGAAGAAAACTTCATCATGGGGCAAAGCCATGCTGAAACATTTTTTGGCGCAATGGCTGGGATCTTGCCGCAATCTGATCCCGATCCGATCGTTTTGAAGGCACGGGAAATGGCGCCACCATTACAAAAAATGCTGTTAAGTGTTGGAAATCAAAAGGTCAGTAATGACGCAGGATTCCAACTAGCTATATCTCATCTGACTGTAAAAAAATGGATTGAGCAGAATTATGGATGATCAAACATCCAACTCCTCCACAAACCGCGCGTTCTCTTGAATATACTGGAACCGCAACTCGGGTTTCTTTCCCATCAACCGCTCTACCAAATCCGCAGTGTCCCCCGGTACGTCATCATGCACGGTCACGCGGATCAGTTTGCGGGTTGCGGGGTCCATTGTTGTCAATTTCAGGTCCTTGGCGTCCATTTCACCCAAGCCTTTGAAACGCTGTAGGTCTATTTTACCTTTGCCGCCCAGACCTTTCGCCAGCCAAACGTCTTTCTCGGCGTCGTCCGCCACATAGACCCGCTTTGCCCCTTGGGTCAGGCGATACAGCGGCGGGCAGGCCAGATAAAGGTGCCCGTTGTCGATCAGTGGACGCATTTGAGTGAAAAAGAACGTCATCAGCAACGACGCGATATGCGCGCCGTCGACGTCCGCGTCGGTCATGATGATAATTTTCTCATAGCGCAGGTCTTCGACGTTGAATTTGGTGCCCATGCCGACGCCCAATGCTTCGCACAGGTCGTTAATCTCGGCGTTGGTTGTCAGTTTCGATGACGCAGCG
>NZ_JAFMHR010000182.1 GCF_017854415.1 Yoonia sp.
CCACAGTGAAGGCCACCGCATCAATGCCCTCGGGGCCGGCATCAGCATCTGAAATCGTCGTCGCGAACACCGCCCTCTCCATTTTGAGGGGCGCAAGTTCCTTTGCCATCGCATGATCCAAGGCGGTCGCAGCAGCTTGACGCCTCGACCGCAACAAAGTTGCAATCGAATCATAGTCTGCCTGTGCGGCTGTGACCGCTGCAGTCAACGTCGCCAAATCGCGCGCGCCATCGTCGAGCATGCTCAGCCTTGCACGCAGTCCATCCGCGAACTCTGATAGCGCATCAGGCAAAACATCATGTTTTCGCGCCAATCCACGAATTGCAAAAAGCCGTTCCTCTACATCTTCGAGGTCAGACACATTGAACGACAAGTCGTCAAGGCAATGGGAGACACCCACCTGCGCCTCGTCCAAAGCGAGCATCGCACGTTCAATCGCTTCGAGTGCGCTGTCCAAACGTCCGTCAGCGTCTACTGCCACGCCTTGCAGCCAACGCGACGCATCACTAGTCAGGCCCTCGGCCCCATTTAGCCCCAGTGCATCACCCGCTTTGGCAATATCAGTGCGGATTTTCTCGGACGCTTGCATCAGTCTGCGTTGAGTATCGAGCGACGCTTCTTCGCCGACTTCGGGGGACAAAGCATCAAGTTCAGCGACGGCATGCCGCAAATATTCTTCCTCGGCGCGGGCTTCTGCAATCCGCGCTTCTGCGGCAGTCAGGGATTGTTGGATCTTTGACAAGGCGCGCCAAGCAAGCCGTGCGTTTTGGATATCTGAACCAAGCTCGGCATACGTATCCAGCATTTGACGGTGACCGCGCGGGTTCAGTAACCCGCGGTCATCGTGCTGCCCATGCAATTCAACCAGTGTGTCAGACAGTCGGCGCAACACTTCGCCGCTTGCACGGCGGTCGTTGATCCAAGCGGTTTTGCGACCGTCGCGGGAATTGATCCGGCGCAAAATCAGCTCGTCTTCGACCGAAATACCTGCGTCTTCCAAGACCGCGAATGCGGGATGACCGTTGGGCAGATCGAACCAAGCGGTCACTTCGCCTTGATCGGCACCTTGGCGGACCAATTCGGCGCGGCCGCGCCAACCCAAAACGAAACCCAGCGCATCCAGAAGGATCGATTTTCCTGCACCTGTTTCACCGGTCAGCACGTTCAACCCCGGCTGAAACGCAAGTTCCAACCGATCAATGATCAGCATATCCCTGATGTCTAGACCACGTAGCATATGGCTGCCCTTAGGTCGGGACGGGTCCCGCTATCGTTAGAGCCATTCACCGCGGACAACCTGCCGGTAAATCGACGACAACCAATTGTTACCAATCGGATCAGCCCGAAGCCCTTGCCCAGTCAGCAAGGCAAAGCTGGATTGGTACCATTCGCTGGACTGGTAATTATAGCCAAGAATTGCGCCCGCAGTCTGCGCCTCGTCGGTCAGACCTAGCGACAGATAGCTTTCCGTCAAACGGTGCAGCGCCTCTGGCGTATGCGTCGTGGTTTGGAAATCCTCGACTACTGTACGGAAGCGGTTGCTGGCGGCCACGTAGTTGCCGCGCTTAAGATAGTAGCGCCCGATTTCCATTTCTTTGGCGGCCAAGTGATTGAATGCCAAATCAAATTTCTGGACAGACGCTTGTGCATATTCGGTGTCAGGGTACTGTTCAATCACGCGACGCAGCGCTTGCAAGGCTTGGAAAGTAAGGCCTTGGTCGCGGCCAATGTCGTCGATTTGGTCATAATACGACAGCGCCAGAAGATAGGCCGCATAAGATGCGTCTTGCTGGGTCGGATAAAAATCCAAATAGCGCTGCGCGGACGCGCGGCTGTTCGGGTAGTCTTGATCGCGGTGATAGGCAAAAGCCTGCATGATCAACGCGCGTTCGGCAAACTCGGAATAAGGGTAAAGGCGCTCGATCTCGCCAAATGTGAATGCAGCGTCGTCCGGACTACCATCTGCAATCTCGCGCTCGCCACGTTCAAAAATGGCTTGTGCCGTCAATTCATCTAGCGGCTGCCCACTGCGTTCCAATCCGCCACAAGCTGCAAGCGCTGCAATTGCGACCACAGCGCCCAAGCGTGTGACCCAACGGCTTTTGTTGTCTTGATTGGCTGACATATTGACGTCCTCATTCACACCGAGCTGTGCATTCTTAAAGGCATATTAACGCCTATAGCGCACGGTCTAACATAGAAAAATGAGGTGCAAAATGCCTTTTGCGCATTGGCGTGATCAACTGTCAGTGGGGTTGCTCAGGCAACGGCGGCCAGATCGGCAACGCTGACGCCCACACCGGGCAAACGCGCTGCTATTTTCGCGTCACATTCGACCCAGCGCCAAGCATCCGGTTGTGCGAAAAGCGCACGCAACAGCTTGTTCGTCATTGCGTGACCAGCGCGCGTTCCGGTGTAGCGTCCTAGAATTGGCGCACCGGCGGTGTACAAATCACCCAATGCATCAAGCATCTTATGGCGCACAGCCTCGTCACTGTGCCGCAAGCCACCGGGTGTCAGGACTTTTTCACCATCGACAACAACTGCATTTTCCACGGTCCCGCCCAAAGCGAGTCCGTTCGCACGCATCGCATCCACGTCAGCAGAGCGGCAAAAAGTCCGGCTATCGCAAAGTTCGCGGATAAACGCACCATTCGCCATATTGAGCGTCTTTTTCTGACGGCCAATGGCCGCATCAGCAAAATCAATCTCGAATGCGATCTGCAATGTCGTCGCAGGACTAAGCCGGGCAACAGCCGTGCCATCAGATACCGATACATCCCTGAGGATTTCAATCGCCCGCAAAGGGGCAGACAGACGTGTCAGGCCAGCCTCGACGATACCGCGCACAAAACTTGCAGCACTACCGTCCAGAATTGGGACTTCTGGTCCGTCGATATCAATGATCACATTGTGGACGCCACAGCCCGCAAGTGC
The DNA here is from genome assembly GCF_017854415.1 of Yoonia sp. Lineage (GTDB taxonomy): Bacteria > Pseudomonadota > Alphaproteobacteria > Rhodobacterales > Rhodobacteraceae > Yoonia. Next base: position 2,938 of record NZ_JAFMHR010000182.1, read on the forward strand.
TGCCATCAAATGTTCAATCGTAGATACGGTCACACCCGATGCATTTGTCAGCCGCGTGTTCAAAGGCGAAACAACGACATCGCTCCAGTGGGCGCGTAATGTCGGGTGCCCAGCTACGTCAGTGCGACGAAATACGATCCCCGCATTCGCTGGCGCAGGCCGCAGAACAACGCACACAGGTGCGCCGGAGTGCAAACCAATGCCCTCGAACTTTACCGGTGATTTTACTGTCGTTTGCAAAAGAAAGAATCCGCTTTGTTGTTAACGATGAAGTAGGCCGCTTGCCCCCTAGTCTCAACTCACTCTTTGCGACGGACTGAAACATGTGCAACAAAGTTTGAAACATTGGCGCGAGGTCGCATTTAACTCATTGATTAAAAACAAAAAAGGCCGCTTGTAAGCGGCCTTTCTTATCATTGTGACGCGGCGTCCGTATCAGCGCAGACGCGCTATTAGTTTGCCTGACGGCGCAAGAATGCGGGAATTTCGATCTTATCTTGATCTTCGTCCTGATCCGGCTCTTGGTGCAAAGCCGTTACTTGTGGCTGCGCGCGTCCGCTATGTTGTGCGCCGGATTCGGCTTGCGCGCCGGTCATCCGGTTGATCAAAGAATTGATCCCAAAGCGTGGTTTGTCTGCTTCAGCAGGTGCCGCTGCCGGTCTTGCCGCCTGAGGCTGTGTATTGCCATTTGGCACGCGACCAACGGCGGCGTGCAAACGGGCCAAAGCCTCTGGTGACGGTGTACCTGGTGCAGGTGCGCGCGGTGCGACAAAACTGTCTGCTTCCGTCAGTGTCGGCTCTGGGCGTGGTGTGTAAGCTGGCGGTGGCAGATCATTGCTTGCCGCTTGCGGTGCAAGTTCAGCAACTGCTGCAGGTGCGTAAGTTGCTGTTTGTGCAGGCACATCCAGGTCTTCAAAAAGCGTACGTTCGGCAGCAACAGGTGCCGCTGCTTCGACCTCAACAGGGGCTTCTTGCGTTGGCGCAGGTGCCGGAGCGGCCTGTGCTGCCGGAGCAATTGGCGCCAGTGGTGCAGCCATAGACCGACGCGGCGCAGGTGATTCCATGTTTCTTGCAACAGCATCAATGCCCGTTGCCACAACAGAAACGCGCATTCTGCCTTCCATGCTTGGGTCAAGGGTTGAGCCCACGATGATGTTCGCATCGCCATCGACCTTTTCACGGATCTTGTTGGCCGCTTCATCAAGCTCGAACAATGTCAGATCATAGCCACCGGTGATGTTGATCAGAACGCCCTTTGCGCCTTCCAATGAAATCTCATCCAGAAGCGGGTTGGCAATTGCTTTTTCAGCAGCCTGAATAGCGCGGTTTTCGCCCTCGGCTTCGCCTGTGCCCATCATCGCCTTGCCCATTTCGTCCATCACGGCGCGAACGTCAGCAAAGTCGAGGTT
>NZ_JAFMHR010000183.1 GCF_017854415.1 Yoonia sp.
CTTTCGATGAAGCCGTTCTGCTGGGGCTTGCCCGGTGCGATATAGTGCCAATCAACATCACTCTCCTGAACCCATTTGAGGATCGCCATGCTGGTGAACTCGGTGCCGTTGTCTGAAACTATTGTCTTCGGCATGCCTCGTTCTGCGATCACCTTGTCCAGCTCACGTGCAACGCGGTGTCCGGACAGCGATGTATCAGCCACCAGAACCAAGTTCTCACGACTAAAGTCATCAACGACTGCCAAGATGCGAAACCTGCGACCGTCTGTCAGAGCGTCAGACACGAAATCTAAGCTCCAACGTTGGTTCGGGCCATCCGGCAGCACCATCGGCTTTCTCGTGCCCAACGCACGCTTCCTGCCACCTCTGCGCCGCACCTGAAGCTTCTCTTCACGGTAGATGCGCCTCACTTTCTTGTGGTTTACCTCAAAGCCCTCCCGCGCAATCATCACATGGATGCGGCGGCAACCAAACCGACGCCGTTCCCTCGAAACTCGTTTGATTGCATCTCGCAGTTCCACATCATCACCACGGCGCGACAGATATCGCACCGTTGATCGATCAATCTGCAGCACATCACACGCCCGCCGCTGGCTCACACCGTGCGCTTCGCACAAATGAACCACCGCTTCCCGCCTCACAGCAGGCGTCACCATTTTTTTGAATTGATGTCTCGCAACATAGCGTTGTCCAGCATCTGCTCGGCCAAGAGCTTCTTCAGCTTGCCGTTCTCATCCTCAAGCGCACGCAATCGCTTCGCATCCGACGGTTCCATGCCACCATACTTCGATTTGTATTTGTAGAACGTCGCTGAGCTGATCCCATACCGCCGACATACATCTGCGGTCTTCTCGCCAGCTTCCTGTTCCTTGATCATTGCTATGATCTGTTCGTCCGTAAATCGTGCCTTCATTTGTCCGTCCTTTTGTTGGGCGGACTCTACACAAATTTGGAGGAGTTTTAGGGGCTCAGGTCACAGGACCATAGCCACCGGCCTTACCTCCGGTTCCAAAACGTAAGCTAGTCTCATGAGCCACAACGTCTGTGACCGTCGAGACGGACAGGGGCGCCGCGAGCGCAGCAACTAATAAAGTGCGAAACATGTGGGAGAAGCCCTTCTGTAAAACTCGGAGACCTATCGATTTTGGGTTTTTCTTATTGAAGCTGTATTCTTCAAAAAGGTCAGCCTTCCGAAAGGCTACAGGGTGCCCGCGGGGGGGCGTTGCAAATGCCTCAAGGCCAGAGTCCTGCGACGTTGGGAAGTGTCACACTGGGGTATTTTGGCATCCGAGCGCGCTAAGCCAACTATCAATGACCCCGTCCAGCGCGCGCCAGTCGGTGTAATCGTGATCAGAACTGGGGTCCGCCGAGGGGTCATTTCTGACGATAATCTTGCGCATAATGAACCGTCGAAAGATATCATATTGCGAGGGAAGATATGCACCCGCGATGTGTTCAACGCGGTTTGGTGTCCATCCCGTTGCCTCAACGAGGTCATTCACTATCCGGTCCAGACCTTTCCAGTCTTCAGTGTCATGCCCCGCAGCAGCAAGTGAGACCGACAAGAACAGCGTTTGAATGTCATTCAATGGTTTGGATTGGCGGGCCGCAAATTCAGTTAGGCTGCGTTGATAGTGGCTCACATGAACGGATGCTGCTAAAATAACGCCGTCAAAGCCGCTAACATCGATGTCAGATGCATCCGCAAGGTTTAGAAGCTCGACGGCATGTCCGGCATGCGCAATTCTATCCGCCACCTGTCGCCCGATTTTTCGGGTGTGGCCCTCGCTAGATGCGTATGTAACGAGTATCTTCAAAGCCGCCTCCTCAAGAACTGAACTGTGTGAAATGCAACTTGGCTTTGTAATCTGAGCCAAGTGACCACGTTCCTTCGATATGATGGATTCTTGAAGCAAATCACCGTCAAAGGCATTGATGTTTATCAACGCAGATCAGGATTGGCGGCAGCTTTATCCCGCACTGCTACCCTTCTTTGTTCATGGGGCAATGGCAGACTAGGATTTTGCGAAATGTCGGTCTATTGATGACCAAGCAAACAAGGTCAAAACATGCAGCGCAGTCTTCTTTCGGTTATTTTTGCTTTCGCACTCGTCTCAGGTTGTGGCGAGTTGGGCGCTGATCGCACTTTGGTCACGGGCGCTGGTCCGGACGAATTGCTAAAGCTACGGTCGGGGCCGGGGCTTGGTTATAATGTGATTTTGGGACTGCCTGACGGAACACCGCTTGACCGCCGCGACTGCGTGACGGAAGTAGGGCAACTTTGGTGCCGGGTGACGTTGACAGCCGCGCCTGGGATCACGGGGTACGTTTCTGCCGATTACCTTTCGACGCGCTAGTATCAGGTCGCTACCACTGAACGCAGTGGCTGACGATGATGGCGCACAAGTTCTGGCAGTCTATGGCGCGTTTTGCGCTATGGGGCAGGTCCATCACCAAGCGGTCGTCAGCGCGACGATTTCAACTTAGCAGCATGGCGAGATAATCCGTCCGCCAGTGGGAACAAACACGCCTGCAACGCGTGATAGATGTCCGGTTTGCCTGCAAATATCGTACTGGTCACGGCCCCGCTTTTATCGATTTCAGGGAACCAGCCCCCTCGGGTGTGGTCGATGAAATGGGTATCCGCGAATGCCCAGAACTTGCGATACCAAATCTCGTCTTCCGTGCGGCGTTCAAGTTTGATGAGCGCTGCGACCGCGCCAATCGCTTCGGTCACGGGCCACCAAAACCTAGAGGCCCTGTCGACCGTGCCGTCGAAATTCAAGGTGTATGCAAAGCCACCCTCGGGAAGCCATGCATCATCAAGGGCCTGTTGAATAAGATGACGCGCTGTTGCTGGCTCTGTGCTTTCGGGGCGACCTTTCAAATCCCAGTACTGCAGCAGCAACCGTCCCAGCTCAAACGAATGACCGGGTGTCGTGCCGGCAGGACGAAACATCGGATCACCGGAATACGCGCGATCAATCTCCCAGTTTATGGTGTAATGCTCGGGCAGCCGCCATCCATTTTGCGGCGCGATATGGCCTGTGAAAAAGTCCAGAATGCGCCCCGCTCGCGACAGGTACGTCGCATCTGCGGTCGCTTCATAAGCCGTCAAAAGGGCCTCGACACCGTGCATATTCGCATTCATTCCGCGATAGGTTGAAAAAGGCGCCCAATCCCTGTTTCGTTCGTCACTATACAGCCCTGCGTCGTCTTCCCAATACTGCTGGTCCAGAACGTCGCTGACATCGTCGAGAAGTTGATCTGCCCCTTCATGTCCCGCCATTTTAGCGGTGGCGGCGGCCAAAAGGACGAACATGTGCCCGTAGGCAAGTTTGCGATCATCTTTGATATCCCGGCCATCAAGTGCCCAAAGGTATCCGCCATGTTCTGCGTCGCGGTGGTGACTGCGCAGATAGTCTAGGCCGTGATCAACGATGCGTTCAGCGCCCGCATGCCCCCAAAGCTGGCCAAGAGCGTATGAATGAACAAGCCGCGTCGTTGTGTGCAATTCTTGGGTCGTGTCAGGCAGGGGGCGGCCATTGTGATCAAGCGTCGCAAAGCCGGGTTGCGTGGTTAGGCTGGCCGCGAAGAATTCCAATTGCGCGTCTGCTTGCGCTGCCAGCCAAGCACGGTGGTCTGGGTGATCAAGCCAGAAACCTGAAAACTCTTGAGGGCCGGGGCTCGTTTGATCTGGCATCTTGATATCCCTAAACATTTTCGGACTCAGCTTTGGAGCCGAACCGATCGACACTCTACGCCCGCCTACAGTCTTTGCAACGCTTGGCGGCGTGAAATCGAGCCAAGGTGTGACGTGTACCAATATGGAGCTATCAAGAGGCTTAGTGGATCCGTCGCCGTTGCTGCAATAGCCCGTATCTTGCCCGGAAGTGAAAAAAGTTGGTCAACCCGAAGCGCTACAGGCCAGTTGCATTTCCTCAGAGAACAACCGCATCCGGCGATTGAAACGCCTTTTTTCGGCATGCATCAGGTATATGTTCAATTGCGGTGACCCGAGGTTTTCCAAGACGGGCACGATTTCTCCGGAGTCGACGAGTGCCTGACAGACGAAATCAGGCAGTCGGACAATACCGGCACCGCGCCGAACCGCATCGCTTAGAAACACACCGCTGTTTGAACCAAAAACAGGCTTGAATGTGATTTTGGTTGCCCGACCGTCAGCTTCTTGAAAGGCCAGGCAAATTGCAGCGTCTGAAGTGCCCCTGGCACGGCGTCAATGCGCGATAAAAGCAAAGGCAAAAGTCGCGAAGGGGTTTCGATCGGCATGTCCGTTTTGCCAAGCGAAAAAG
>NZ_JAFMHR010000184.1 GCF_017854415.1 Yoonia sp.
GTCAGCGATCGCCCTCGCTGCAACCGTCATATTCTGGTTATGAGTCCTGAACCTAGCTGACGATGATGTCGCAATACTTATAGAGACAAACACCGATTACAGCGCGCCCTTCTCTGTGGGGCTTGGGCCTTTCACCGGAACGGACATTCAAGACCTGACATTTACAAACTTCACGGTCATTCGACCTCGTTACGTTGACTCTTTGTGCTTCGATATCAAAGATTCATCAGCACCAGATGGCGGGATTATCTGCTAACGCTCTTTGATCTGTAACGCTATTTTTTCTGCCATAAACCGTGATTGACCGGCGGCTGTAACGCCGCCGACGCCGACGCGGTACCCCATCCGCCACCACATTCCCGGTGCCCATGAACGCTGGCCCTTTTGCTTCATAACAAGCGTAAACCCGTTCGAGGGCTTAAGCGCGAATGCGCCCCGCTCAACGCTATGCACATCTTCCAAACGCGCCAAAACGGTGCCTGAACTATCGTGCAACTCATCTTTGGTCAGTGTGATCACCATCGCCGTGGTCCGCCTGAGCCTTTCCGCCAGCCACAGCATCAGCACCCCGAATATCAGCATGAAGATCATCCAGTGCAATGCAGGCGGGTGCGCCAGCGTTGTATACAGTACGATAGCGCCCAATGAAAAAAGTACGCCATACCCAAACCAACGCCGCCCCGGCGAGGCGTGCACAGTCGCATAAATACCGTCAACTTCTGGCTGAAACATCTTAACGTACTCCGTCGTTGATCATGGCTTAGCTTGAATTACCGGCAATGCCTAGACGGCGACCGCTTTGCGAACCAAATCCCAATACATCGTCTCAATCGTATCCATCCCCAGCCGGCCATCGGTGCGGTACCAGTTGCTAAGCCCAGTCAGCAAACCAATCAAAGCCATCGTCGTAACACGCGTGTCAGTCACCGCAAAAACGCCTGTATTTTCGCCCTCGCGCAAGACCGCCTCTAGGGCATTTTCATAGCGGCGGCGCAGCGCTTCGATCTCGGCAAAGTTGTCAGGTGATAGGTTTCGCAGTTCCATGTAGGATACAAAAACATGATCCGCGCGTGGCAAGTGATAGCGAATATGAAACCGCGTGAACTGTTCAAGCTGCTGCAAAGGATCGCCTTGCAAATTCGCTGCGGCCAATGCGTCTAACAAGGCGGTCATGTGGCTTTGCATCAAATCAAACAGCAAGCTTTGCTTATCAGAAGTGTAGTTATAGAGCGCGCCAGCCTGCACACCGACTTCGGCTGCGATCTGGCGCATTGATACGGCAGCATACCCATGCTGCGCAATCAAGCGCAGGGCGGCCTCTTGGACCTTGGGGCCGGTGATGTCGGAATGTGAACCTTGCTTGCGTGCCATAGTGCCATTTAACTGAACGCTTGTTCAGATGGAAACCCCTGATCGGTGGTTCCCCTGCCCTGCGCGCGGCGCTATGGTCGCGCTCATGCGGTTTACTTTGATCTGTTGCCTTGCACTTTGTGGCTGTGCGTCGTTCCCCCAGCTTGAGGAAACGATCAGTGATGCCGCGCGCGCGGCTCCCTATCCTGCCCTAACGCCCGTGCCACTGGCCCCCGAGGCCACAGATAACGCAGCGGTCGATCTGCAAGCGCGCGTTGCAGCACTTCAAGCAAAAGCTGTGCGCATCAGACAGATTGATATCGCCGCATTGCAGTAGCGCGCCGCTTTCGCTAGACCCTGCGTGACGAAATTTTGAACGATGGATTGCAGCCTAATGACAACACCACTTCGCCTTGGAATTGCAGGTCTTGGGACCGTTGGCGTCGGCATCGTCCGGATCGTGCAAAAACATGCCGCATTGCTGGAACTGCGCGCTGGCCGCGCAGTAGAGATCGTCGCAGTCTCTGCGCGATCCAAGACCAAGGATCGCGGCGTCGATCTGTCTGGCTATGCATGGGAAGATGACCCTGTGACTTTGGCGAAACGTGCCGACATCGATGTGTTTATCGAAGTCATGGGCGGCCACGAAGGCCCCGCCAAAGACGCAGCCGAAGCGGCTATTGCCAATGGCAAAGACGTTGTGAGTGCCAACAAGGCCTTGCTCGCGATCCACGGTCAAGCATTGGCCGAAGCAGCAGAGGCAGCAGGTCATCTGATCCGTTTCGAAGCAGCCGTCGCAGGGGGTATCCCTGTGGTAAAAGCTTTGACTGAAGGACTTGCAGGCAACGAGATCACCCGCGTCATGGGCGTGATGAACGGCAGCTGCAACTATATCCTGACCCGCATGGAAGACGCAGGGCTAAGCTATGAAGCTGTCTTTGACGAAGCAAACGCGCTTGGCTATCTAGAAGCAGATCCCGAACTGGACGTAGGTGGCATTGACGCAGCGCATAAACTGGCGCTGCTGGCGTCCATCGCCTTTGGCACCCAGGTTGATTTCGACGCGGTCGAACTTGAGGGCATCGGATCGGTCACGATAGACGACATCCATCAAGCTGCCGACATGGGTTATAAGATCAAACTCCTTGGCGTGGCGCAGATGACGGGACGCGGGCTGGAACAGCGCATGTCGCCTTGCCTCGTGCCTGATACGTCACCTTTGGGTCAGCTTGCTGGCGGCACCAATATGATCGTCCTAGAGGGTGATGCAGTCAGCCAAATCGTTCTGCGCGGCCCCGGTGCGGGCGAAGGCCCCACAGCCAGCGCTATCATGGGCGATGTGATGGATATTGCACGCGGACTGCGGATTTCAACATTCGGGCAACCGGCCAAGACGCTGCGCAAGGCACGCGCAGCTCGTGCCGCTGTTTCAGCACCTTACTATTTACGCATGCAATTGATCGACAAGCCGGGTGCGCTGGCCAAAGTTGCACATGCCTTGGGCGAGGCTGGCATCTCAATCGACCGCATGCGCCAATACGACCACACGGACACAACAGCCCCGGTTTTGATCGTCACACACAAGACAACGCGCACGGCATTGGACGAAGCTTTGGCTGATTTTAAATCCACTGGCGTCGTTACCGGCGATCCTGTTGCGATCCGTATCGAGGCCGTCTGAACCACTCCTTTAGCGCAAACAGTCTTGTAGGTCATGGCTGGACAGGCTTTAGGTGGTGAAAGCCATCAAAGGACCGACAAAATGCCCAAAGCGCTTGATTTTAACGACCGCAACCTTTCGTTGGGCCTTGCCCGCGTTTCCGAGGCGGCAGCGATTGCCTGTGCGCCTCTGATCGGGCGCGGCGATGAAAAGGCTGCGGATCAAGCCGCTGTTGACGCAATGCGCACGCAGCTAAACAAACTTGATATCGCAGGCGTCGTTGTGATCGGCGAAGGCGAACGCGACGAAGCACCAATGCTCTTCATTGGCGAAGAAGTCGGCACGGGCAATGGTCCCGGCGTGGACATAGCCCTTGATCCGCTTGAAGGCACCACATTAACCGCCAAAGATATGCCTAACGCATTGGCTGTTATTGCGATGGGACCACGTGGGTCGATGCTGCATGCACCCGACGTTTATATGGACAAACTGGCCGTAGGCCCAGGTTTGCGCACTGGCGTGGTTACCTTGGACATGTCGCCGTCTGAACGGGTCTCTGCGCTGGCCGCGGCCAAAGGCTGTTCCACCAATGATATCACCGTTTGCGTGCTGGAACGTCCCCGCCACGAGCAAATGATTGAAGAGTTGCGCAGTACAGGTGCTGCAATCCGATTGATCACTGACGGCGACGTCGCAGGCGTTATGCATACGGCAGAACCGACCAAAACCGGGATCGACATGTATATGGGTTCCGGCGGCGCACCCGAAGGCGTGCTAGCGGCAGCCGCTCTCAAGTGTATGGGCGGACAGATTTTTGGCCGTCTGATCTTTCGCAATGACGATGAACGCGGACGTGCCACCAAAGCCGGCATCACCAACTTTGATCGCGTCTACACCCGCGATGACATGGTGACTGGTGACGTGATTTTCGCGGCAACTGGCGTGACAGATGGATCGCTTGTGCCAGGGATCAAACGTGAAGTTGGTTTTGTAACAGCTGAAACAATTCTGATGCGATCCAAAACCGGCTCTGTGCGGCGGATGATTTACCGCAATCCAATTGGCTAAAACAACAATTTCATGATTGTATCGATTAGGGCGTGGCGCAGGCTGCGCCCTTTCTATATTGTGCGTCAGCATGAACACACCACAAGATAAAGCGTTTCTAGGCATTGCACCTTCGGCCACAGGCCGCCGCTGGGTTGGTCCTACCGGCGAAGAAGACCGCTTGGCCGAAGCGATGGCCCAAGACACACAACTTCCAGCGCCTCTATGCCGGATTTTGGTTCGTCGGGGT
>NZ_JAFMHR010000185.1:0-2453 GCF_017854415.1 Yoonia sp.
TGAGCCCCGAGATGATCCTTGGCACCCAGATGGAGCGCCACATCGGCAAGCGCCTTGGCATTCCTTGTGCCGTAATTTCTGCCCCTGTGCACGTGCAGGATTTTCCTGCCCGCTATTCTCCGCAAGTCGGGTTTGAGGGTGCGAATGTTATCTTCGATACGCTGATCCATCCACTTGTGATGGGTCTGGAAGAGCATCTTTTGACGATGTTCCGTGATGATTTCGAATTCCATGATGCGGCTGGTCCAAGCCATCACGGCGGGCATAGTCCGTTGCCATCTCAGGATGCCTCCGGCGGGAGTTTGGACAGCAAGATGATAGAGCCCGTTGTGCACGATAACATCATTTGGTTGTCCGATGCAGAGCGTGAATTGAAGAAAATACCGTTCTTTGTGCGTGGCAAGGCCCGCCGGAACACCGAAGCATTCGCTGCCGAAAAGGGTCTTAACGAGATCAATCTTGATACGCTTTATGAAGCAAAGGCACATTATGCGCGATGAAGTGATCCATCAGCCGTACCGTGTCGTGATTGTCACGCTTGATGCGCATGCGGCGGGCCCCGCTTTGCGTGTGTCTTCGCGTTTGGCGCCTGATTTTCCGGGTTTGGAAGTGCAAGTTATTGCCGCAGCCGAATGGTCTGAATGCCCCGATGCTTTAGCGCGAGCCAAAGAGGCCGTCGCCCAAGGCGATATCATTATCGCAAACCTGCTTTTCCTAGAAGAGCACGTCAAAGCTATCTTGCCTGCTATGCAGGCCCGCCGCGACAGTTGCGATGCAATGTTGGGTGTTATTGCCGACGGTGAAATCGTTAAGCTGACCCGCATGGGTGACTTGGATATGTCAAAGCCTGCCAGTGGCGCCATGGCTTTGATGAAAAAGCTGCGCGGTTCAAGCAAAGCAAGTGCCGATTCAGGTGCCAAGCAGATGAAAACACTGCGCCGCTTGCCAAAGATCCTAAAGCTGATCCCCGGCAAGGCGCAGGATATGCGTGCTTGGTTCTTGTGTATGCAATATTGGCTGGGCGGATCTGACGACAATGTCGAACAGATGATCCGCTTTTTAATCGGTCGCTATGCGGACCGCGCTGATTGGCACGGCGCAAAGGCCGACTTGCCGATCGAATACCCTGATGTCGGTCTCTATCATCCTGATCTGCCTGATCATCATATCGTCACCGATCTCGCCGACCTTCCTGCCCCTGCTATCCCTGTTGCGACGGTTGGCCTGTTGATGCTTCGCTCTTATATTCTGGCTTCTGATTGCGCGCATTATGATGCGGTTATCCGCAGTTTTGAGGCAAAGGGTATGCGGGTAATTCCTGCGTTTGCGGGTGGCCTTGATGGGCGTCCAGCGATTGATAATTATTTCCAAGGCCGTGTTGACGCAATGGTGTCGTTGACCGGATTTTCCTTGATTGGCGGCCCTGCTTACAACGACAGTGACACCGCTGTTTCTGTGCTGAGCGCGTTGAACGTGCCTTATATCGCGGCGCAGCCACTTGAGTTTCAAACGCTTGGTCAGTGGGCCAAAAGCGGCCAAGGGCTTGGTCCGATCGAAACCACGATGCTTGTTGCCTTGCCCGAGATTGATGGCGCCACGAACCCAACGGTCTTTGCGGGCCGTCACGGTGTTGATGGTTGTGATGGCTGTGCAGTGCGGTGCAAAGCGCAGTCTGATTGCAAGGCCATGGCGCCTTGTGACGAACGTATCGCCAGCCTTACGGAAAAAACCCTGCGGTTGGCGCAATTGCGCCGCAAGCAGAATGCCGACAAGAAAGTTGGCGTTGTTTTGTTTGGTTTCCCGCCAAATGCTGGCGCCGTTGGTACGGCTGCCTACTTGGCTGTTTTTGAAAGCCTGTTTAACACGCTGACCCGCATGAAGTCGGACGGTTATACGCTTGATGTGCCAGCGACTGTCGATGATTTACGTGCGATGATTTTGCAGGGCAACGCTGCCCAGTACGGCCAGCAGGCCAATGTCGCAGCCCATGTCGATGCCGATACGATCGTGCGTAAAAGCCCCCATTTGGCAGAGATCGAAGCAGCTTGGGGCCCAGCACCGGGCAAAATCCAATCTGACGGGCGTGGCGTTTTTGTGCTGGGCCATCACTTTGGCAATGTGTTTGTCGGCGTGCAGCCTGCATTCGGCTATGAAGGCGACCCGATGCGGTTGCTGTTTGAGCGTGGTTTTGCGCCGACACATGCCTTTGCGACGTTCTATCTGTGGATGCGCAATACATTCAAAGCTGATGTGGTTTTGCATTTTGGTATGCACGGCGCGCTTGAATTTATGCCTGGCAAACAGGCTGGATTGGGTGCGCAGGACTGGCCAGATCGCCTGATTGGCGAGATGCCGAATGTCTATCTTTATGCCGCCAATAACCCGTCTGAGGCCACATTGGCCAAGCGTCGTTCAAACGCGATCACGATCACACATTTGACGCCGCCTTTGAC
>NZ_JAFMHR010000185.1:3198-4299 GCF_017854415.1 Yoonia sp.
GAAGCCGCTTTGAAATGCGCGATGGCTGATGAGCCGCTTGAGCAGAATTTCATTCGTGCACATGCGTTGAGCTATGCCGAGGAAATGGGCTGTGACCTAGAGACCGCAGCATTGCGTGTCTTTAGCAATGCCGAAGGTGCGTATGGTTCGAACGTGAATCAGTTGGTTGATAGCTCTTCGTTTGGTGAAGAAGATGAATTGGCCGACGCGTATGAGGCCCGCAAATCCTTTGCTTACGGAGTGAACGGAAAAGCCGCGCAGAACCCCGCGCTTTTGCAAAAGGCGTTGAAGGACGTTGATCTAGCCTATCAGAACCTTGAATCGGTTGAGTTGGGCGTCACAACCGTTGACCACTATTTTGATACGCTTGGCGGTATTGCTCGTGCTGTGAAGCGCGCAAAAGGTGGCCAAAGCGCGCCGGTTTACATTGGTGATCAGACCCGCGGTGCCGCGAAGGTGCGCACTTTGCAGGATCAAGTCGCACTTGAGACCCGCAGCCGCAGTTTGAACCCTAAGTTTTATGAGGCCTTGTTGAACCACGGCCACGAAGGTGTTCGCCAGATTGAAGCCCATGTCACCAACACGATGGGTTGGTCAGCAACAACGGGCGAAGTTGAACCTTGGGTCTATCAGCGTCTGTCCGAGACATTCGTTTTGGATGCTGAAATGCGCGAGCGTTTGGCAAAGCTGAACCCGCAAGCATCGATGCGTATGGCAAACCGACTGCTTGAAGCGTCCGACCGTGAATACTGGGCCCCTGACGAAGAGACTTTGGCAGCGTTGCAGGATGCAGCGGATGCGCTTGAGGATCGGATGGAAGGGATCGCAGCGGAATGATGATTTTTAAGAGATATTGCGCCCTTGACGGGCGCGGTGAGAAAGGGGCCAGCCCCCTCGGCCTGCGGCCTCACCCCCGAGGTATTTTTGAACAGAAGAAGTTGATGGAAAGGAGGCTCTCATGAGCCCCAGAGATGAAATTCCGAACCTACGTGGTCAAGATGGCGAAGGGTCCGTTCAGGTCCATCAGCCGGAAGATGCGAAGATTGAAGGCGCGAAGGTCTTTGCCGTTTATGGCAAGGGCGGGATCGGTAAATCGACGAC
>NZ_JAFMHR010000045.1:0-6006 GCF_017854415.1 Yoonia sp.
AAGGCTGATCATTGGACGGCGCAAGCGGATTGCGCTGCAAAATATGATCCGCCGCTTTTTCGCCCACCATCAGCGACGGTCCATTTGTATTGCCATTCGGTACGCGCGGGAAAATAGAGCTGTCCGCGACCCGCAGACCGGCCACGCCAATCACGCGCGTTTCGGGGTCGACAACTGCCATTGGGTCATCCGGATCACCCATTTTGCAAGTGCCACACGGATGGTACGCACTTTCCGCGTGCTCTTTGATAAAGTCGTCGAGTGCATCATCGCTTTGCGCATCCTCGCCCGGTTGGATTTCACGACCGCGGAAAGGATCGAATGCAGCCTGCGCAAAAATCTCGCGGGTCAGGCGAATACATTTGCGGAAATCGACCCAGTCTTGTGGGTCGGACATGTAATTGAATTCGATCTTGGGGTGATCTGCCGGATCAGCAGAGCGAAGGGTAACTTGCCCGCGCGACTTGGACCGCATCGGGCCGACATGTGCTTGGAAACCATGCCCGTCAGGTGCGACTTTGCCGTCGTAGCTCACGGCGATCGGCAAAAAGTGGTATTGGATATCGGGATACTTGACCCCAGCGTCCGAGCGGATGAACGCAGCACTTTCAAACTGGTTCGAGCTGCCAAGACCTGTTTTCCACAGCAGCCATTCAAGACCAATCTTGGCTTTGCCCCGCAGATTCCAGTAGGCAAAAAGCGAGACGGGCTTGGTTGCTGCCTGCTGGATATAAAGCTCTAGGTGGTCTTGCAGGTTTTGGCCAACGCCGGGCCGGTCTGCGACGACTTCGATCCCGTGCTCTTTGAGGTGCGCCGCAGGACCGATCCCGGACAGCATGAGCAGTTTAGGTGAATTCAGGGATGAGGCGGCAACGATCACTTCTTTGCCTGCTTTGATGATTTCAATTTTGTTGCCACGGCTAACCTCGACACCGACTGCGCGTCCGTCTTCAATCACAATCCGGCGCGCAAAGGCACGTGTGATGTTGCAATTGGGACGCTTCAGGGCGGGGCGCAGATAGGCTGTTGCCGCGGACCAGCGCACACCTTTGTAGATTGTCGCATCAAAGGGGCCAAAACCTTCTTGCTGCTCGCCATTGTAGTCCCCTGTGACGGGGTAACCTGCTTGTTCCCCTGCAACGACGAATGCGCGGGTTAGCGGGTTTTTGCGCGGCCCGCGTGTGACGTGCAGAGGGCCGTCTTTGCCGCGCCAATCAGGGTTGCCGCCGTGACCACCATCGTGCCAGTGTTCCATTCGTTTGAAGTATGGCAGCACATCCGCATAGGACCAACCATGTGCGCCGCTTTCCGCCCAGTGGTCGTAGTCGCAGGCATGCCCGCGCACGTAGATCATGCCGTTGATTGATGACGATCCGCCGATAACTTTGCCGCGTGGTGTAACCAGTTCGCGCCCGCCTAAATGCGGCTCGGGTTCCGATTTCATCCCCCAGTCATAGCGTTTCATGTTCATCGGATATGACAGCGCGGCAGGCATCTGGATGAACGGGCCAGCATCGCTGCCGCCGTGCTCTATGACCAAGACCTGTTTACCTGCCTCCGCGAGACGGTAGGCGATTGCACAGCCAGCAGAGCCTGCGCCGATGATGATGTAGTCAGCTTGCATTTAATTTGAGACCTTTATGTCTGTCGCAAGTGCCGGAACCTCCGGCGGGAGTTTGGAAGGGCAAGATGATAAGTCTATTCGCCCCGTGGGAACCGTTGGTTTTCTTCGAGAACATTGAGGTCCATGTGGTTGCGCATGTACCGCTCGGACGCTTTTTGCAGCGGTTGATAGTCCCAGGGGTAGTAGTTACCATTGCGTAGGGCCTCGTAGACCACCCAGCGACAGGCTTGGGATTGCCGCACGGATGCGTCGAATGCGGCAAGGTCCCAGCGCGCTTCGGATTTGGCCCGCAACTGGCTTACGGTGCCTTGGTGTGCCGGCTGATCCGCGAGGTTTGTCAGCTCTTGTGGGTCGGCGTCCAGGTCGAACAACTGGTCGGGATCGAGCGTGCAGCGCGTGTATTTCCATTTGCCGTAGCGCAGGCAGACAAGCGGCGCATAGCTGCCTTCGGCGGCGTATTCCATCGCCACAGGTGTGTCGCGCACCCCACCTTGCCCCAGATGCACAAGGCTTTCGCCTGTCGTCCAAGGGGCGACCTCGGACATATCAATGCCCGCCAGATCACAAAGGGTCGGTGTCACGTCGATGTTGCTGACCGGGGTCGCGTTGAGGCCTGCTTGCATTTGCGGGCTGCAAATCATCAGCGGCACACGTGCCGAGCCTTCCAAGAACGACATTTTGAACCACATCCCGCGTTCACCCAGCATATCGCCATGGTCAGAGACGAATAGGATCGTAGCCTCTTGGCGGGTGTCTTTGAGCGTTTGCAGCACTTCGCCGATTTTGCCATCGAGGTAAGAGATATTGGCGAAGTATGCGCGGCGCGCGCGTTTGGTGTGGTCTTCGGTGATGTTGAAGTTATCGCGGTCGTTGGCATCCAAAATACGTTGAGAGTGCGCGTCTTGTTCCTCATAAGGGATCGGCCTGATCTGCGGCATCAGGTGGTCGCAATCCTCATACAAGTCCCAATATTTCTTACGTGCGACATAGGGATCATGTGGATGCGTAAAGCTGACAGTCAGGCACCAAGGTCGACTGTCTTGGCCGCGTGAGAGATCATAAAGCTTGCGGGTCGCATTATAGCAAACCTCGTCGTCGTACTCCATTTGGTTGGTGATTTCAGCCACACCTGCGCCCGTCACGGACCCCATGTTATGATACCACCAATCGATCCGCTCGCCGGGTTTGCGGTAGTCTGGTGTCCAGCCGAAATCAGGCGGGTATATGTCTGTCGTCAAACGTTCCTCGAACCCGTGCATCTGGTCAGGGCCGACGAAATGCATTTTGCCAGACAAACAGGTTTGATAACCCGCACGCCGCAAATGGTGCGCGTATGTGGGAATGGATGAGGCAAACTCAGCAGCGTTGTCATAGACACCGGTGCGCGATGGCAATTGCCCCGACATAAACGACGCCCGCCCCGGCGCGCAAAGCGGCGATGCAGTGTAGGCGTTGGCAAAACGGGTCGACTTGGCGGCCAAAGCTTTCAGGTTCGGCGCATGCAGCCAATCCGCAGGACCGTCTGGAAACAGCGTTCCGTTCAATTGGTCCACCATGATAATTAGGATATTGGGTTTGGTCATTGTGGGCGTCCCCCGAGTTCAATGTGCAAAAGTGCAAGCGCTTGCGCAGTGGCATCCGATTGCTTGGCTTGCTTGCGTGCAAGACCTTGGCGCAGATACAACCCGTCGATTAGCCCTGCCAATCGGGCAGCGGCCCCTTCCGCGCCGTCACCAATCAGCGGGCGCAGATCATAAAGCAGATTGCTGCGCAGGCGTTCTTGGTAGATGCGCAATAAACGATGTGCCTCAGCAGAGGTTTGCGCCAGAACATAGAAATTGAGCCATGCCGCGATCACCTCTGGTTGGAAGTTGGTCGACGTGAAGCCCGCGCGAATAACAGCCTCGAGGCGCGCATTGTGACCTTTGGCCCCGTAAAGGGCAGCCCGGACTTCGGCCGCATAGATTGCTAGCGTATGACGCATTGCGGCCAGAAATATTTGATCTTTGCCACCAAAGTAGTGGTGCGCGAGCGCCGATGACATCCCTGCACGCTTAGCGATATTACTAACCGTTACATCCAAGTTGCCGACTGCCCCGATTTCATCAATCGTGGCTTTCACTAAGGCCGCACGGCGGATAGGCTCCATTCCAAGCTTGGGCATCTGATCCTCTTTTTAGGTGACACAGGCAGTTAAATCGTTCTTTATTGACTCGTCAATCAAGAAAAAACATGGAGTAACGATATGAAATTGAAATCAACACTATCTGTTCTGGCGATCTGTGCGGCAGTTCCAGCCGTAGCCGATTGCGGCTTGGTCCGTTTTTCCGACGTCGGTTGGACGGACATCACCGCCACAACCGCGGCCACGTCAATTGTTCTGGAAGCATTGGGCTATGAGACCTCCACTGATATCCTTTCAGTTCCAGTGACTTACGCATCAATGGCGCAAGGCGACATTGACGTTTTCTTGGGTAATTGGATGCCAACGATGGAAGGCGATATCGCCAGCTACCGTGAAGCAGGCACCGTCGATACTGTGCGCGTCAACCTTGAAGGCGCCAAGTACACATTGGCGACAAACGCCGCTGGTGTGGCCGCTGGTATCACCGATTTCGCGACCATCGCTGCTGCATCCGATGCGCTTGATGGCAAGATTTACGGCATCGAGGCTGGCAACGACGGCAACCGTTTGATCCAAGACATGATCGATTCTGGGTCTTTTGGCCTTGACGGCTTTGAAGTGGTTGAAAGCTCCGAGCAAGGCATGTTGGCCCAAGTTGAACGCGCCGTTGACCGCGACGAGGCTGTTGTTTTCCTTGGCTGGGAACCGCACCCAATGAATGCCAACTTTGATCTTACATATCTGCCGGGCGGTGATGATTACTTTGGACCTGATCTGGGTGGCGCTGTTGTCGCCACAAACACCCGTGCGGGCTATGTCGCTGAATGTGCGAATACAGGTAAGCTGCTGCAGAACCTTGAATTCACACTGGCGATGGAAAACGAAATCATGGGCGCGATCCTGAATGATGACGTTGATCCAAACGATGCGGCCCAAGCATGGCTGGCTGCAAACCCTGCCACGTGGACCGCGTGGCTTGACGGTGTGACAACCGCCGATGGTGGCGATGCAGTCGCAGCCGTTACTGCGGCTCTCGCAAACTAATCCACAAGAAAGGGGGCGGTTCTTATCGCCCCCTTTTGCAGTTTGGAATTCAATATGAACTGGCTGACAGAGAACAAAATTCCCGTAGGTGACTGGTCCGAAACCGGCGTTGACTGGCTCAAGGAAAATGGGCGACCAATCTTTGACGCGCTCAGCGATGGGCTTGATGCGATGATTGACGGGATTGTGTGGTGCCTGCAAACACCACCAGAATTCGTAGTGATCGCATTGTTCATTGCGCTGACGTGGGTCTTGCAACGCTCTTGGAAAACTTGCGCATTGGTTCTGGCCTGCCTCTTGTTCGTTCTCAACCAAGGCTATTGGGACGAAACGACCGACAGCTTAGCGCTGGTGCTGTCGTCCTGCGTTGTCTGCATGGGCCTTGGGGTCCCGATAGGGATTTTTTTGGCACACCGCCCGCGTGCATATCAAGCACTCAGCCCTGTGCTGGACCTGATGCAGACCCTGCCTGCCTTTGTTTACCTCATTCCAGCGATTGTATTTTTTGGCCTTGGCATGGTGCCGGGCCTGTTTGCGACCGTGATCTTTGTGCTGCCCGCCCCAATCCGGTTGACGTATTTAGGCGTTTCAAACACCCCGAAATCGTTGCTTGAAGCCGCCGAAGCCTTTGGGGCAACTGGCGCGCAACGCCTGTGGAAGGTCGAGTTGCCTTATGCTTTCCCGCAAATCATGGCGGGCCTAAACCAAGTGATCATGTTGTCGCTGTCGATGGTCGTAATCTCGGCCTATGTCGGCGCAAACGGCCTTGGAAAACCTGTCGTGCAAGCCTTGGGGCGCAATGATCCCGGGCTTGGATTTGAATCCGGCCTTGTGATCGTGGCCGTTGCTATCATGCTGGACCGAATGTTGCGGGTGAAATCAAAATGAATGCCGTTGAATTTGACAATGTCTCGATCGTTTTTGGTGACAAACCACATACGGCCCTACCCTTTATGGACGACGGGCTAGAGCGCCCTGAAATCCGCGAGAAAACCAATCAAATCCTTGGCGTGCATAACTGCTCGCTCAACGTGGAAGTTGGTGAAATCCTTGTGCTGATGGGGCTCTCTGGTTCTGGCAAATCGACGTTGTTGCGCGCGGTGAACGGCCTAAACCCTGTGATCCGTGGCGAAGTGCGTATTAACGATGGCGACTGGACCTGCAGCGTCGGCAATAGCTCTGCTGCAGATCTGCGCCGTGTGCGCCGCGAATG
>NZ_JAFMHR010000045.1:6430-9405 GCF_017854415.1 Yoonia sp.
CCACGCGATATCTTTACCAATCCAGCAAACGGCTATGTGGCGGAATTTGTGGCACACATGAACCCACTTGGTGTCTTAACCGCCCGTGACGTAATGACCGCAGGAACATGTGACGGTCCGGCTATTGATGTCGAAACACCCGTCCAAGACATCATGCACCAGATCGACGGCGCATCCCTACAAGTCCATGAAAACGGCCAACCAATCGGCGTGGTGACGCAAAGCTCACTACTTGCACGCCTCACTCCGCCTTCTTCCGAGTAAAAATATCCCCGCCGGAGGCTTGCCCCAAAGGGGCAAAGTTCAAACCTTGGTTTCAACTGCTGCAGGTGTAATTCTGCGCCGCGCGACAGCCTCGCGCCACGTGATAAATGTCACCGATGCCATAATCACAGCGCCGCCAAAGATGACCCAGCCATCAACTGCTTCGCCAAAGACCACAGCCCCCAACAGTACCGCCCAGACCAATTGCAAAAACGTGACCGGCTGCGTCACAGTCAAAGGTGCAGCAGCAAAAGCCAGTGTCATTGAATAATGGCCTGCCGTAGCAAAACAGGCGACCAGAAACAGCCAACCAAGCTGTTCCAAAGTAGGTGTAATCCAGACCGCCGCCGCAAAGGGCGCCAAGCCGACTGTAACAGTGATCGACAACATACCGACAACGACAGCAGCAGAAACTTCGCCGGACAGTTGCTTGGCGATCAAATAACCAGCGGCAAAGAAAACCGCCGTTCCCAACATAGCGATATGGCCGATTTCGACCTCTTTCATGCCGGGACGCAGAATAATCATCGCGCCAATCAACGCCATGATCACAGCAGCCAAGCGGCGTGGCGGTAGTTTTTCACCCAAAAACAAAGCAGCGCCAAGCGAGACATAGACCGGCGAGAGATAATTCATCGCGGTCACTTCGGCGATCGGAATGCGCGCCATCGCAAAGAACCACAAAATCACAGCCAATGTGTGCACGGCACCGCGCGCCCAAAAAAGTTTCTTTTGCCGACCTGTCAGGTGCGCGGCCAAAATCGGCTTGATCATCGGCAGCAAAAACACCAATCCCAGCACATACCGCAGGAACGCGGCTTGGGCTGCGGGCACATCGCTTCCAATATGTTTGACGACGGCGGTCACGGCCACAAACATCAAACCTGTGAACACCATCCAAAAGATGCCAACGACGGGACGTGATTGCTTTGCGGGTTCCATAATCCATGCGTCGCACCAAGATTGGCTGATAGCAAGCCGCCTGCGCAGAAACTGCTGGATGAATCAGCGCGTAGCCCATAACACCAGTTCCATGAAAATACTCTTTCTTGGCGACGTCATGGGCCGCGCTGGCCGCACAGCAATTTCGAACCATCTGCCCCGTTTGCGGGCCGCGTGGAAACTCGACTTTGTTGTGGTCAACGGTGAAAATGCGACCTCGGGCATGGGGTTGTCGGCGGATCACGCAAAGCTCTTGCTGGATGCAGGGGCCGATGTCGTGACCTTGGGCGATCATGCGTTCGACCAAAAAGACATGCTGAGCTTTATTGAAAAGGAAAGCCGGATCATCCGGCCAATAAATTATTCCAAAGCCGCCCCCGGTGTAGGTGCACGCGTATTTAACGCACCTGGCGGACGTAAAGTGCTGGTGGCCCAAGTGCTCGGCCAAGTCTTTATGAAGCGCCCCTTTAATGATCCATTTTCGGCGCTGGATAGCGTCCTGCGCCAATACCCGATGGGCGGTCAAGTCAGTGCCAGCCTGATTGATGTCCACTGCGAGGCAACCTCCGAGAAAATGGCCGCTGGTCATTTCTGTGATGGGCGCGCCAGCATTGTGGTTGGCACGCACACGCATGTGCCCACATCAGACGCGATGATTTTGCCTGGCGGCACCGCCTATCAAACAGATGCGGGCATGTGCGGCGACTATAATTCTGTGATCGGGATGGACAAAGCCGAACCATTGCGCCGCTTTATCACGGGCATGCCAAAGGCCCGTTTCACACCCGCAGCAGACGAGGCAACCCTATCGGGCCTGTACGTCGAAACCGACAACATGACCGGCAAAGCGACGCGGGTTGAGATGGTGCGCCAAGGCGGGCGTTTATCGCAAACCGGCCCTGAATGATTACTGACCGGGTCCGGCTTACCGGCTTTTTATTGCTTCTGGGGTGTGGCTGGGGCCTGACCCAACCACTCATCAAGATCACGGTAACGGCCGGTTATCAGCCCTTGGGCATGATTTTTTGGCAAATGCTGATCGGGGCGATCTTGCTGGGAATATTGCGCTGGCGACAACTGCGGCGCTTGCCATTCACCCTAAGAACCTTGGCTGTTTGGTTGATGATTGCAACGATTGGGTCACTGATCCCGGGCATTACAAGTTACCGTGCTGCATTTCATCTGCCATCGGGCATCATGTCTATCGTGATTGCGACAATCCCGATGATGGCTTTTCCAATCGCGCTGATGCTTGGCAATGACACGTTTTCGCGGCGACGGCTGATGGGTCTGACGCTTGGCTTGATCGGTGTCGGCTTCATCGCACTTCCCGAAGCGAGCCTGCCGGAACGCGCGATGATTGCGTTTTTGCCTTTGGCGCTGGTCGCGCCATTTTGCTATGCTTGCGAAGGCAATATCGTCGCGCGTTGGGGGACTGCAGGACTTGATCCCTTTGCAGTGCTTTTTGGCGCATCAGTGATTGGCACTCTGATCTCATTGCCGCTTGCTATCGGATCAGGGCAGTTCTTTGTGCCTCAAGCCCCTTTCGTTTTGGCCGATTTCACACTGACGCTAAGTTCGGTAATCCACGTTTTGGTCTACACTGGCTATGTCTGGTTGATCGGACGGGCTGGTCCGGTTTTCGCGGGCCAAGTGAGCTATGTCGTCACCGGATCGGGCGTCTTTTGGGCAATGCTTCTTTTAGGCGAAACCTATAGCCTTTGGATCTGGGTGGCATTGGTTTGCATGGTGCTGGGATTGATGCTGGT
>NZ_JAFMHR010000045.1:9626-20847 GCF_017854415.1 Yoonia sp.
GCGCTTGCCAACCCCGCGCCGTGGACGATTGCCGCGATGTTCATCATCGTCGGCGCCTTGGTGCGCACTGGCGCTTTGAATGCCATGACGCAATTAGCCGAACGTCAGGCCAAGATTAGCCCTGCGCGCGCCATCGGTGGCAGCTTGGTATTCGTGGCCTTCGCCAGTGCGATCATGAACAACACCCCGTTGGTCGTCGTGATGATTCCCGTCTTTGTGCAGCTTGCTCGCAGCTTGGGAACGTCGGCATCAAAACTACTGATCCCGCTTAGCTATGCGGCCATTGTCGGTGGCACAATGACACTACTGGGAACATCGACGAACTTGCTAGTCGATGGGGTGGCTCGGGCATCGGGACTGCGGCCCTTTGGTATTTTGGAAATTCTGCCGATTGGTCTGGTCGTTGTCACATGGACCTTTACTTATCTTTATT
Organism: Yoonia sp.; assembly: GCF_017854415.1. GTDB lineage: Bacteria > Pseudomonadota > Alphaproteobacteria > Rhodobacterales > Rhodobacteraceae > Yoonia. The sequence goes on from NZ_JAFMHR010000045.1 coordinate 10,060, forward strand.
TCATGGGGCCGCGCCTGCTGCCTGATCGGCAAAGCATGGCCACGATGCTATCTGACCGCTCCAAGAAAAAGTTCTTTTCCGAGGCCGTGATCCCCCCTGACAGCAACCTGATCGGGCGCGAGGTTTCGGGTGTGCAACTGTTCAAACGCGACGGCGTGCGCTTGATCGACGTTGTGCGCGGTGACAAATCACTGCGCCGCAATATGAAGGCAGTGACCTTGCAGGTCGGCGACCGCGTTGTTTTGCGCACCGAAATGGCAGAACTGCTATCCTTGCAACAGAACAAGGAACTGCGCCGCGTCGACCAGCTTTCAGCCGTTGAAACAGCAACTGTTGAAGTGCTGATCACGCCAAACTGTAAAATGGTCGGACGGCGTTTGGGCAGCATGCGACTGCGGCGGCGCTATGCGGTTTATCCGTTGGCGGTACATCGGCGCAACGCCAATATCAGCCAACAAATTGACGATATCATTGTGCGTGTTGGCGATACTTTGCTGCTTGAAGGCGCACCCGAAGACATCCAGCGCCTTGGCGAAGATATGAATCTTGGCGATGTATCAGAGCCATCGCAACGCGCTTACCGTCGCGAACGCGCACCTGTTGCAATCGCAGTCTTGCTTGGGGTTGTGATCTTGGCCGCCCTTGGTGTGGCCCCGATCCTGATGCTGGCGATGATTGGCGTGACATTGGTTCTGATGACACGCTGCATTGATGCAGACGAGGCGTTTTCCTACGTCGATGGGCGGCTGCTGGCGCTTATTTTTGCGATGCTGGGCGTCGGGTCAGCGCTGCAATCTTCCGGTGCCGTGGGCATCATTGCCGATACATTATCGCCTGTGATGCTGGTCATGCCTCCGTTTTTTGTGGTGCTGTCAGTCTATCTGCTTTCCAGCATTCTGACCGAACTGGTGTCAAACAATGCAGTCGCAGTTGTGATGACGCCCATCGCTATCGGCTTAGCCAGCGCCTTGGGCGTTGATCCCCGCCCCTTGGTGGTTGCTGTTATGATCGCGGCAAGTGCAAGTTTTGCCACCCCTATAGGCTACCAAACCAACACACTGGTCTATGGACCTGGCGGATATAAATTCACCGATTTCCTAAAGTTCGGCGTGCCGTTAAACCTGTCGCTGGCCCCGATTGTGTCGTTCTTCATTCCGTTCATCTGGCCGCTTTAGGCAAACGCTTGCCCTATTGCACGCGGGGTTGCAGGGCGACCTGTGCATGCCGTATAGATGCGCGGAATTACACCAAGGTAGATGAGGAATCCGATGGCTGGCCACTCCAAATGGGCGAATATTCAGCACCGCAAAGGGCGTCAGGACAAACTGCGCTCTAAGCTGTTTTCAAAGCTTGCCAAGGAAATCACTGTGGCCGCCAAAATGGGCGACCCGGATCCCGATAAAAACCCGCGTTTGCGGATGGCTGTCAAAGAAGCGAAATCCAGCTCTGTGCCTAAGGACGTAATTGATCGCGCGATCAAGAAATCCCAAGGTGGCGACGCTGAAAACTACGACGAAATCCGCTATGAAGGCTACGGCCCCGGCGGTGTGGCCGTCATCGTCGAAGCGATGACCGATAACCGCAACCGCACCGCATCAACCGTACGGTCGACATTTTCAAAAAGCGGCGGCAACTTGGGCGAAACAGGGTCTGTCGGTTTCATGTTCGACCGCACAGGCGAGGTGATTTATCCAGCTAATGTGGGTGATGCAGACACAGTCATGATGGCCGCAATCGAAGCAGGCGCTGACGACGTACAAAGCGATGATGAAGCACATGTGATCTATTGCGCAGACGTCGATTTGAACGACGTGTCCACGGCGCTGGAAGCCGCGCTAGGTGAAAGCCAATCCACCAAGTTGATCTGGAAACCCAACATGACAACCGAGTTGGATGTTGAAGGCTTGACCAAACTGATGAAACTGCTGGATACGTTAGAAGATGACGACGATGTCCAGCGTGTGACAGCAAATTTTGAGGCCTCTGATGAGGTCATGGCGGCATTCGCAGAGAGCGACTAGGGGCGCTGCCCCACTGCCCCTGCGGGGCAGTCCCCCGAGGTGTTTAAGAACAGAAGAAGTTAAGGTGTGATAATGCCTTGCTCTGTCACGATCAGATCGAGCGTTTGGTCTGTCGGTTCAAGTGGCAAGTCTTGATCCTCTTGGGCGAAGTAGGCAAATCCGATGGCCATCGTTGGTTGAGTGGCACGCAGCTTTTCAAGTGTACGGTCATAGAACCCACCACCATATCCCAATCGCCCGCCAGAGCGGTCAAAGGCGACTAGCGGAACAACGACGATCTGCGGGATCATCCAGTCGCCTGATGCGGGGATCTGCGCACCAAATTCGCCTGAAATCAGGTCGCAGTCAGGCTCCCACAGACGAAACAGCAAAGGCTGGCCTGCGCCCATGATCACAGGCACACCAACCGGTCCGTGTGCTGCGGCTTCTTCCATTGCGGCGGTCGGGTCGATTTCCGTGCGCATTGCCATGTAGCCTGCCATCGGAACGCCGCGATACCCCGCCAGAACCTCGCTGAGGTATCCCGCGGCTGCGGCACCGAGCTGATGCGCCTGCTTGCGACGCGCAAAGGCTGCTTGCCGTGCCGCAGATTTATCCATCATAACAACCACATCGCCGCAAGGCCCAAGAACGCAAAGAAGCCCACGACATCAGTGACCGTCGTTACAAACGCACCAGACGCAAGGGCCGGGTCCACACCCATTTTTTCTAACAAAACGGGGATACCAGTGCCTGCAAAACCGGCGACGACCATGTTGATCACCATGGCCACCGCAATCACGGCCCCCAGCATCGGCGAGCCAAACCAAACGACGCCGACAATCCCCATGACGACTGCAAAAATGCCCCCGTTTATAAGACCTACAAGAACTTCACGGCGGATAACGCGCCACATGTTGGCCGTCGTCAAATCACGTGTTGCCAAAGCGCGCACGGCGACGGTCAGTGACTGCGTGCCTGCATTACCACCCATCGAGGCCACGATGGGCATCAAGACAGCCAAGGCGACAAGCGTTGCGATTGTTTCTTCAAATAGCGAGATCACCAAGGAGGCGAAAATCGCGGTAACAAGGTTCACAGCCAACCAGGGAAAGCGTTGACGGGTTGTTTCAATAACCCGGTCCGACAAGCTGCCTTCGCCGACACCGGCAAGGCGTAAAATGTCCTCTTCGGCTTCTTCTTCCAGAAATGCCATGGCATCGTCGATAGTAATGACACCCACAATGCGCCCATCATCATCGACAACAGGTGCGGTGATCATGTGGTAGTGGTTGATCGCTTGCGCGACTTCTTCGACATCTTGCGTGACGTGGAAGGTACGGAATGTGTCTTCGGTCAAGTCGCGCAACGGTGTGGCGCGGGCATGGCTGAGGATACGGCCCAAAGTTACATAACCCAAAGCCTTCAGGCGCGGATCAACCAAGATAATATGATAGAACTGGTCCGGCAGAATGACATCAGAGCGTAGGTAGTCAATCGCTTCGCCCACGGTCCAGAACTCTGGCACGCGCACCAGCTCGGACTGCATGTGACGGCCGGCTGATTCCTCTGGATAGGTAAGTGCTTGTTCGACAACAACGCGGTCGCCTGCGTCCAGAGCATCAAGCACAGCCTCTTGCTGTTCATCGCCCAAGTATTCGACCAGATCGACAACGTCGTCGCTTTCTAGATCGCGCACCGCTTCGGCCAATTCGGCCGGAGCAAGCTGTGAAATGACCTCTGCGCGTAGGTTCTCGTCAAGCTCTGATAGCACATCCCCGTCAAGGTCGCCGGGCCATACCGTCAACAACTCGCGACGATCGCGCGCATCAACCTGTTCCAGCAAGTGGGCGACGTCGGCCGCGTGCAAGTGATCAAGCAAGGCGGTTAGAACTTCACCTTGCCCAGCCGCGACAGCCGCCATCACCTCGGCAACCAGGCGATCAGTGATGCCAAATGCTTCTTCGTTGGTGTCGTTGTCGATCTCTGCCATAGCAAACCCCCGCTGTCGGCAAAGCATAGTCAATCACTGCGGGCGTACAACGTGCATTTCAGTGATTTACCAACTTCGCTTGGGGCCATATGTAAAGGGAATGATACAGCAACTGCTTCTTGGTCAAACTTTGGGTTTTTCTGGCAATCCGCTAACGGGGGACTGGCAAGACACCATACAGTTTAACAGCGCGGGCGGCGTTTTGATTGCTAACGGGCGCATTGTTGCAATCGGCGATGGTGTCGACCTAATTGCGGCTCATCCGTTGGCCAAAGTTACTGACTATGGCGATGCCTTGATCACCGCCGGCTTTGTCGACGCGCATATGCATTATCCACAGACCGGAATGATTGCGAGTTGGGGCAAGCAGCTGATTGACTGGCTGAACACGTATACGTTCCCCGAAGAATCCCGCTTTGGCGACAAAGCCTATGCTGATGACGTTGCTGGCCGCACGCTTGATCTGGCACTGGCACATGGCACAACGACGCTAACCAGTTTTTGCACAATCCATCCGCAAAGTGTGGATGCGTTTTTCGAGGCAGCCGCCGCACGCAACATGGCCGTAATCGCAGGGAAAACCTGCATGGACCGCAACGCGCCTGATACCCTGCGGGACGATGCGAAATCCGCCTATGATGATAGCAAGGCGCTCTTGCAAAAGTGGCACGGTCAGGGCCGCGCGACCTATGCAATCACACCGCGGTTTTCGCCGACTTCAACACCGGATCAACTGGCGGCATTGGGTGCCCTTTGGGCGGAACACCCTGAATGCCTGATGCAAACGCACCTGAGCGAGCAGCTTCCTGAAATCGCATGGGTTCAAGAGTTATTCCCCGACGCACGCGATTATCTGGATACCTACGAAGCATTCGGTCTGCTGGGAGAACGCGGCCTATACGGCCATGCGATCCACCTAAAGGACCGCGAGATTACAAAGCTGGCAGAGGTTGGGGCCGCAGTCGTCCATTGCCCCACTTCAAATACATTCATTGGATCGGGATTGTTTGATTTGATGGGTTTAGCCAAAGCGACAGTATCGGTCGGCTTGGCCACAGATACCGGCGGCGGATCATCGTTTTCGATGCTGCGTACGATGGCGGCCGCTTACGAAATCGGACAGTTGCGCGGGACGGCTCTGCATCCGGCACAATTGATGTGGTTAGCCACAGAAGGGTCAGCCGAGGCATTGAAAATGTCTGGCGAAATTGGCCACCTTGGCACAGGTGCTGTGGCCGACATCACCGTTCTGGATTTGGCTTCAACCCCTGCAATTGCACAGCGCAGCGCGCGGGCGACAGACATCTGGGACGCGCTTTTTCCCACCATCATGATGGGCGATGATCGCGCGATCAAAGATGTCTGGATTGCAGGGCAACGCGTGCTGCCCTAGCAGCCGGATGACAATTTCATAACCCAAGTGTCACCGACGCGACCAAGCCCATATTCGGTATATTGTGATCCTAATAAATTTCTACGGTGACCGGCCGAATTTTGCCACGCTGCAAATACTTCAAGTTCGGACCGCTGTCCTTGCGCGATGTTTTCAGCTCCAAACCGTATTGCACAGCCCGCAGATGCAGCGCGTGCCACGAGACCATCCCCGTTGGGACCACCTACGGAGCTGTGCGAAAAATAACCGCGCCGCTCCATGTCTGCCGCATGCGCCGTTGCCGCGCGCGCAAGCAATCCATTGTTCCGGATCGAAGACAACCCTTGGCTGGCACGAGACGCATTCAGAGCCTCGGCAAAACCGGTAGCGACCGGCGCTTGCACCTCTGAGTTTCGCAGCGTTGGACCGGTCTGTTTTGGCGCAGACCCACAGGCCGTGACTGCGACTAAAAACAATGCGATAAGTCCGGTCTTCATGGCACGTCCCTTTTGCTGTTCGATACGCATGAGCATACCCACAAAAATGACGGAAATGGGACGATCCTTAGCCTTCGGCGAGTTTTCGCGCCAAATCGTTTTGCCGCGTAATCGCCTTGCACATATCGATGGAGGTCATACGGCCTTCGGCCACGATCTGCCGGCCCTCGACAAAAAGCGCGTCCACTTTGGTTGGACCTGCCAGCAACAAGGCTGCGGGGTCCCACGATCCTGCATTTTCAATCCCGTTGGCATCCCACACTGCAATATCAGCGCGCATCCCGACGGCGATCTGTCCGCAATCATCACGGCCCAGCACCTGCGCGCCGCCCCGTGTTGCGATCTCGAGCGCTTCGCGCGCCGACATCGCATCGGCACCGCTTTGCACCCGCTGGAGCAGCATGACCTGACGCGCCTCGGCAGCCAAATTACCAATGTCATTGCTGGCCGAGCCGTCAACGCCCAAACCTACCTTTACACCTGCGTCACGCATCGCACGGACCGGCGCGATCCCTGACCCCAACCTGCAATTCGAACACGGACAATGTGCAACGCCCGTGCGCGAGCGCGCAAAAAGATCAATCTCTTGCGCGTCGAGCTTTACACAATGCGCGTGCCAGACATCGTCACCTGTCCAGCCAAGGTCTTCGGCATATTGCCCTGGACGGCAGCCAAACTTCTCTAGTGAATAGGCGATATCTTCATCATTTTCCGCCAAATGCGTGTGCATCATGACGCCTTTGTCACGGGCCAACAGGGCCGCATCGCGCATCAGATCCCGAGACACCGAAAATGGGCTGCACGGGGCGACACCGACACGCACCATCGCGCCAGGCTTGGGATCATGAAAAGCGTCGATCACACGGATGCTATCATTCAAGATTGCGGCCTCATCCTCGACCAGTGCGTCAGGTGGCAAACCACCGTCGCTTTCGCCAATGCTCATCGCGCCTCGGGTTGCATGAAAGCGCATCCCGACTTCGTTTGCAGCAGCAATCGTGTCATCCAAACGCGCACCATTAGGGTAAAGATACAGATGGTCCGACGTCAGCGTACAGCCAGATAACGCCAATTCGGCAAGACCGATTTGCGCCGAGACAAACATTTCTTCTGGCCCAAAACGTGCCCAGATCGGATACAGCCGTTGCAGCCAACCAAACAAAAGCGCGTCCTGCGCACCTGGCACAGCGCGGGTCAGTGTTTGGTACAAGTGGTGGTGTGTGTTCACTAAGCCAGGCGTCACAATCTTGCCCTGCGCATTGAAGACATCACATCCTTCAGCGGGCAAACTATGTCCGATTGCCGAAATGACACCGTCTTTGATCAAGATATCTGCGCCAAGTAATTCGCGGCGTGTGTCATCCATCGTCAGCATGACATCTGCATTCTTAATCAGTAAGTCAGGCATCAATCTGTCCCTTCAAAATAGCAAGCGCTTCAGCGTGGATTTGCGTATTCGCAGCCGCGATCACCCGTCCACCGTCATGCGCAGGTTCGCCTTGCCAATCAGTTACGATCCCCCCTGCCGCTTGGATAACCGCAATAGGGGCTTGGATATCATATGCGTTCAACCCTGCCTCGATCACCAAATCCACCTGACCCGCGGCCAACAGGGCGTAAGCATAGCAGTCCATGCCATAACGGGTTAATTGCGCTTGGGTGGCGACAGCTTGAAAAGCGCGCCGGTCAATGTCTGCACCAACTTCTGGAAAAGTCGTCATGACTGTCGCATCGCTTAACGCACGGGCCGGACGTGTCGCGAGTATTGCTTTGCCCATCGGGCCGTCGACCGATGCGATCCCGAAACCGCCGACGAAACGCTCTTGAATGTAGGGTTGATCAATAATTCCGAAAAGCGGACCTTTTGCATCGGAGATCGCAATCAAAATACCCCATGTGGGTGTCCCGCTGATATAGCCGCGCGTCCCGTCAATTGGATCAAGAACCCAAGTCAGGCCAGAGGTCCCCGTCTTATGACCGAATTCCTCGCCTAATATACCGTCGTCGGGGCGTAATTCGGCGAGCAGTGCGCGCATGGCTTGTTCGGAATCGCGGTCGGCCACTGTCACCGGATCGAAACCTGCGCAGTCCTTGTTGTCAGCTGTCAGTCCCGACGCGCGGAAATGTGCCAAAGTGACCGGTCTGGCCGCATCGGCAAGCGCGTGAGCGACACTCATCAGCTCCGCTTGGGTTGTTTTATCTACAGGCATTATCTGGTCCTCGCGCTGCACCGCATCTACCATTCGCGGTAACGCGGCGCGGCAACCGAGGTCAAGCGCGCTAAGCGGCTTCGCTGAGGACGCGGGCCAGATCGAACAGGCGACGGCGCTGGTTTTCCGGGATGGCGTAGTAGGACCGCAGCAATTCAAGCGCTTCCTTGTCGGTCAGGATATCGCCTGGCATGTCTGACGTGCTCGCGACTTTTGGGGCATCGTCATTTATGCCTTCGAAGAAGAAAGAAACGTCTACATTCAATACCTTAGATATATCCCACAGGCGCGATGCGCTGACGCGGTTCATACCTGTTTCATACTTTTGGATCTGCTGGAACTTAATACCAACGGCTTCTGCAAGCTGCTGCTGGGTCGTGCCATTCATCCAACGACGATGGCGAATACGTTTGCCAACGTGGATATCTACGGGGTGTTTCATTGTTACTTCCTCACAATCAATAAGCCCATCCAAGTATTGAACCCAGGCTTTTCTAGCGAAACGTGGATGCCGATTTGGGCGATCCGTACTCTTTGCAAGTTGAGCAAAACAACAATAGCACAAAACACGCAACGGTTGCAGCCCATGTCCTGACCTTAAGGACAGGTTCAACCCGTCACTTTTCTGGAAATGGCAACAATTCCGCCCCTTTTCCTACGGCGTGTTTATGCCATAGTAGGTCAAAAGAACCTCATGATTTCAAAGGAACAGCAAGATATGCGCGCATTTCAGGTGACCTCTTTCGATCAACCCGCAAAGATAGAAGAGCTGCCTGATCCTGTTCCCGCAGCAGGCGAAGTCTTGCTGAATATCGCGGCTTGTGGGCTGAATTTCGCTGATCTGTTGATGGCGAAGGGCAGTTATCAAGATACGCCACCGCCCCCCTTTACCCTCGGGATGGAGGTTTGCGGCACCGTGATCGCACTTGGCCCCGATGTCGACGGCCCTGCGATTGGCACACGCGTAGCGGTCTTTGGCGGGCAAGGCGGCATGGCCGAAAAAGGAGTGTTCCCCGCCGCACTTTGCCGACCGGTCCCTGATACGATGGATGACGCGACTGCTGCGGGGTTTATGGTCGCTTACGGAACCTCGCATCTTGCACTGACCCGGCGCGCACATCTGCAAAAGGGTGAAACACTTTTGGTTTTGGGCGCTGCTGGCGGCGTTGGCCTCACGGCTGTCGAAGTCGGCAAGGCGATGGGCGCGAAAGTGATCGCGGTCGCACGTGGCGCTGACAAGTTGGCAATCGCGAAATCTGCCGGTGCAGACTTTCTGATCGACAGTGCGACCCAAGATATCAAAGCCGAAGTCAAAGCGCTTGGCGGCGCAGATGTCGTCTATGACCCCGTCGGTGGCGATCCGTTCAAAGCAGCCCTTGGGGCCTGCAACCGCGAAGCGCGCGTGATTGTGATTGGTTTCGCCAGTGGCGATGTTCCGCAAATTCCCGCAAATATCATTTTGGTCAAGAACATCACCGTGATTGGCTTCTATTGGGGCGGTTATCTGAAATTCAACGCCCCTGCCCTGACCGATAGCCTTGCCGAATTGATGGCATGGCATGCCCAAGGACGGTTGCGCCCGCATGTCAGCCACCAGATCCCGCTTGCCCAAGCCGCTGATGCGCTAGCGTTACTGCGCAGCCGCAAATCGACTGGCAAAGTCGTCGTTATGCCGTAACCAACTGCGGCATGACCGGCGGTGATGCATAACAACGCTGAATGATGTCTGCCATCGCGGCACTTGGGTGATCTTCGGGTTTCAGGACATAAAGGTTGATGTTTTGTGGCTTGAGCGTCGGCAAGAGACCGCCGTGATCAATCACTTCCGAATGCGGCGGCAGGCTGCCTTTTAGCGCCACGTTCACTGCCAAATCCGCACTCACAGCTGCTTCGACCGCGTTGTCCATTTCTGAATCCACAGCCATATGCCAGCTGATCCCGTCATCGTTAAGCGCCTGAAGAACGCCACTGCGAAAAATACAGCTCGAGCAAAATGCAATTGGCAACGGTTGTTTGCGCCATGACTGACCGTCGACCGCCCCAACCCATTGCAACGGAAGCTGCACCAAGGCGCGCCCGCCAGATCCACAGGTTTCTTCGGTGGTCAGGATCAAATCAACCTCGCCGCGACTGAACATGCTCAACAGTTTGCGTGTTGGCGCAGAAATGAGACGGACTTGCATGCGCGGAAATTCAGCTGCGAACCGCTTGAGAACTGCAGGCACGACTGGATAGATGATGTCATGGGGCACGCCGAGTTTTAGCTCGCCCTCGAACTCTGTTGCGGTCAGACGGTTCAGAACCTCATCATTGATTTTGAGCATATTACGCGCATAGCCCAGTAATTGTTCACCTGCGGGGGTCAGCCCGATTGTCCGCGCAGAGCGATCCAAAAGAGCAAGGTTGAGCGATTCCTCTAGCCGCTTAAGCTGCATCGAAACCGCCGATTGCGTCAGGTTCAAAATACCCGCCGCACGAGTGACCCCGCCCGCATCGGCCACCGCCACAAAAGAGCGCAGTGCAGTCATATCCAAATTTCGTGCCATATCACAATCCTTGATATCAAAATTCAATAACATTCATTTTCATTATGTATGACCTCACCCTATGTATCAAGCATGGAAATAAGAAACACCTCATACATCACGAAAGGGAATGATATGACCTTCGCAATAAACAACACACACGTCCGGTCCTCTTGCCAGCCAAAGCGCAT
>NZ_JAFMHR010000186.1 GCF_017854415.1 Yoonia sp.
AAACGCGGCATTGATATGATGGATTGCGTGCTGCCCAGCAGGTCAGGACGCACAGGGCAGGTTTTCACCCGCACCGGTGTCGTGAATATCAAAAACGCACGTCACGCCGACGATCCGCGCCCTTTGGATGAACGCTGCACCTGTCCAACCTGTACCAACTATTCCCGCGCCTATCTGCACCACGTTTTCCGCGCGCAAGAAATGATCTCGGGGATGCTTTTGACATGGCACAACCTGCATTATTTCCAAGAAATCATGCAAGGCATGCGCGATGCGATCAGCGCAGGTGCTTTCGAGGCTTGGGAAGCAGATTTTCATGCAGGCCGTGCCAGAGGCGATATCGCGCCGCTTTAATCAAATTTGCATTTTGTTGCCCTTGGCCGCTTGCGGCTTAGCTATGACACAGGCAATCTGCGAAAAAGCAAATCAAGTGGTCGGTTGAAACCGCAACAACATCGCCCCACATATTGAGGCACAGGAGACGCTCTATGTTGCCGCAAAGCGGGACGGGGGCGTCTTGCCAAAAAAGGAAAAAAGCATGCAAGAACCGTTGAGTTCATCTTACCCCGTCCTGCCGCTGCGCGATATTGTGGTGTTTCCACATATGATCGTGCCGCTGTTTGTGGGTCGGGAAAAATCAGTCCGTGCACTTGAAGAAGTGATGCAGGACGACAAGCAGATTTTGCTGTCCAGTCAGGTTGATCCGGGCGAGGACGATCCAGATCAGAACGGTATTTACCGTACAGGTGTTCTGGCAAATGTACTGCAATTGCTAAAATTGCCCGATGGTACTGTTAAGGTGCTTGTCGAAGGACGCAGCCGTGTGAAGATCACCGAGTTTATCGAGAACGAGAACTATTTCGAAGCAAGCTGCGCATATTTAAACGAAACAGCGGGCGATCCAACCGAGGTCGAAGCACTGGTGCGCAATGTCGCAGCCGAGTTTGAACGTTACGCGAAGATCAAAAAGAACATCCCAGAAGAAGCGATGGCCGCCGTCGGTGACGCGTCCGAGCCTGAAAAGCTGGCTGACCTTGTGGCTGGTCATTTGGGCATTGAAGTTGACCAAAAGCAGGGTCTTTTGGAAACACTGTCGGTGTCAGAGCGTTTGGAAAAAGTCTTTGGCATGATGCAGGGCGAAATGTCCGTGCTGCAGGTCGAGAAAAAGATCAAAACCCGTGTCAAAACCCAGATGGAGCGGACCCAGCGCGAGTATTATTTGAATGAGCAGATGAAGGCCATTCAAAAGGAACTTGGCGATGGCGAAGAAGGCCAGAACGAAGTTGAAGAACTTGAAGGCCGCATCAGCGAGACCAAGCTGTCCAAAGAAGCCCGTGAAAAGGTCGACGCGGAGCTGAAAAAGCTCAAGAACATGTCGCCGATGTCCGCGGAAGCAACCGTTGTGCGCAATTACATGGACTGGATTTTGGGTCTGCCTTGGGGCGTAAAGTCGCGTACCAAGAAGGACTTGCACAAAGCCCAAGAGGTTCTGGACAACGATCACTTTGGTCTCGAAAAGGTCAAGGAACGCATCGTGGAATACCTTGCTGTTCAGCAGCGCTCGAAAAAACTCAAAGGCCCGATCATGTGTTTGGTTGGCCCTCCAGGTGTGGGTAAAACATCGCTCGGGAAATCTGTCGCGAAAGCAACAGGGCGCGAGTTTATCCGCATTTCATTGGGTGGCGTGCGTGACGAAAGCGAAATTCGCGGTCACCGCAGGACTTATATCGGTTCTATGCCCGGTAAGATCATTCAGGCGCTGAAAAAGGCGAAGACCACGAACCCTTTGATCATGCTAGATGAAATCGACAAAATGGGTCAAGATTTCCGTGGTGATCCGGCGTCTGCAATGCTCGAGGTACTTGATCCCGAACAGAACAGCACATTCGTCGATCACTATCTGGAGGTCGAATATGACCTGTCGGATGTGATGTTCCTGACGACTGCGAACTCTTACAACATGCCGGGGCCGCTGTTGGACCGGATGGAGATCATTTCGCTCGCAGGCTATACCGAAGATGAAAAGCGCGAGATTGCACGTCAACATTTGCTCCCCAAGGTGATGAAGAATCACGGTCTGAAAGAGAAGGAATTCTCGGTTTCTGATGACGCGCTGACTGCAATGGTGCAGGTTTATACCCGCGAAGCGGGTGTGCGAAACATGGAACGTGAACTGGCCAAGATTGCACGCAAGGCCGTCACCATGATCGTCAAGAAAGAGGCGACTGTGATTGATGTCACTGCCGCCAACCTGTCTGATTTTCTTGGGGTGGAAAAGTACCGCTTTGGCTTGGCAGAGGAAGAAGATCAGGTCGGTGTTGTCACCGGTCTGGCTTGGACGTCTGTAGGCGGCGAATTGCTGAACATCGAAGCGTTGCGCCTGCCGGGCAAGGGTCGGATGAAGACCACTGGCAAGCTGGGGGATGTCATGAAGGAATCGATTGATGCGGCGTCGTCTTACGTTCGTTCAATCGCGCCTGAAATCGGTGTAAAGCCGCCGAAGTTCGACGTGATCGATATCCACGTGCACGTGCCAGATGGGGCAACCCCAAAGGATGGTCCAAGTGCGGGTCTTGCAATGGTCACATCGATTGTGTCTGTGCTGACAGGCATTCCTGTGCGCAAAGATATCGCCATGACAGGCGAAGTGTCGTTGCGCGGAAACGCCATGTCAATCGGCGGCTTGAAGGAAAAGCTGCTAGCAGCATTGCGCGGCGGCATCACAACCGTGTTGATCCCGCAAGATAATGCCAAGGACCTGCCGGAAATTCCGGACAACGTGAAAGAGGGGCTGACGATTATCCCCGTAACCCACGTCTCAGAAGTGTTGAAACATGCGCTGGTACGCCAACCAGAGCCGATCGAGTGGGACGAGGCTGCAGAAGAAGCTGCCGCTGCCGCACTCAAGGCCCAAGGTGCGGGCGAAGGTGCGCGTCCGCACTAAGCAGGCCCATCTTGACGAATATCAAGGCGTCCCGAAAACCGGGGCGCCTTTTTTCGTCTCGTACTTATCGACTTGACCTTAGGGGGCATAGGCGCGGTAATGCAGCCTGACTTCTTAATGAAAGGCAGTCCAAAAGATGGCCCGTAAAGCAACAACAACTCAAGAACCTGCACCAGTATCCGACGCCGCCGAGGTGGAACCAAGCACCGTAGAATTGATCAAAAAACCACAATTGCTTGATCGCGTGGTTACGCGCACGAACCTGAAAAAACGCGACGTTAAACCTGCCGTCGAAGCGGCATTGGCCGTTATGCGCGAGGCCTTGCAAGACGGCGCGGAGTTGAACTTGCCACCTCTTGGCAAAGTGCGGCTGGTAAAAACAAAAGAGCTAGAGGGTGGCGCGTCCGTGATGACACTTAAGCTGCGCACGCCAAAACATGCGACTTTTGCAAATCAGCAGACTGACTTTGCAGACCAGGACACGTAACGCGCAGTGAAAACACAGAAAATGAACTACCCCGAAGTCTATATTCTGCGCCACGGCGAAACCTTCTGGAACGCCGAAAACCGGATGCAGGGGGGGCTAAATTCACCGTTGACGCAGATCGGTCATGCGCAGGCCACCCGACAAGCAGCACTTTTGGCAGATCGTGATCTGTCAGGGTTTGCCGCGATCAGCAGCCCACAGGGCCGCGCTTTTCAAACAGCGGGTATCGCGGTTGCTCCACATATTGCGATGATCAATACTGATGTGCGCTTGCGCGAAATCGGTGTTGGCACATGGCAAGGCCGTCTGCGCGCCGAACTAAAGGTCGAGGGCCCTGTACAAGACAGCCCCGATGGTCCCATCGCACTTTACGAACAAGCACCCGAGGGTGAAGGTTTTGATCGGCTCGAGGCGCGCTGTCTGGCGTTTTTGAACGATTTGTCAGGACCTTCGGTACTGGTCACCCACGGGATAACCTCGCGGATGCTGCGAACGATCTTGTTGGGGGCAGGTCGCAAGGCCTTGGGTCAACTGCCCGGTGGGCAAGGCAATGTCTTTCATGTCAAAGACGGCGTCCAGACGATGATCGAATAGGCGGCTGCCGCCAAAAGTACGCTCAAAATCAAAGAAATGCAGTTGCTGCAAATAACCTGAAAACAGGTGCTTGCATCGCTTGGGGAAGTATCCTAAACGATGCGGCAGCGGGTGATTAGCTCAGTTGGTAGAGCGCTTCCTTTACACGGAAGATGTCGGGAGTTCGAGCCTCTCATCACCCACCATGCGCGGTTGTAGCTCAGTTGGTTAGAGTACCGGCCTGTCACGCCGGGGGTCGCGG
>NZ_JAFMHR010000187.1 GCF_017854415.1 Yoonia sp.
CTCGTCGTAATGACGGGTGAGCTTGATCAGATTGCT
The DNA here is from genome assembly GCF_017854415.1 of Yoonia sp. Taxonomy (GTDB): domain Bacteria; phylum Pseudomonadota; class Alphaproteobacteria; order Rhodobacterales; family Rhodobacteraceae; genus Yoonia. The sequence continues at coordinate 37 of NZ_JAFMHR010000187.1, forward strand.
TTTAGATGACTCGTGCAAGTTGGTAGTTTTAACAATATCCTGCTGCCACTCACGGAACTGAGGATATGTTTCGAAGAATAGCTGACGGTAGTCCTCAGCCTCTTCCAGCGACATAGCGACGCCGTAACTGCTGACCGCTTGCCGCTGCAATGTGGCTGCACCCGCGCCGAACAGCAGTCCGAAGTTGACGGCCTTTGCTGCCGTCCGTTCAGCCTTGGTGACGTCTCCAGGTGCCTTACCTGACATCCGGGCAGCCATGCTGCGATGCAGATCCTCACCATTACTATAAGCAGCATTGATCACATCATCTCCTGACAGGATTCCCGCAACCCGCAACTCAACCTGTGACAAGTCACCCGTGACGAAGACGAAGCCCTCTGGCGCACTGAAACAGCGTTTGAAGCCCGACCGAGGCATGTTCTGCATGTTGGGGTTCCGACAGCCGAATCTGCCCGTCACCATGCCCGCGATCTGGTACCCGGGGTAAAGGCGCCCGTCAATCAACTGCGCTTGCACCTTCAGTCCAAAGTTACTCAGGCGACTGGTGATCCTCGTGTACTCTGCCAAAGGTTTGGCGGCAGGGATATGGCTCGCGTTCTCCAGCGCCTCACGCGCAGTCGACAGGTTGCCGTTGTCAGTCAACGGCCAGTCCAGCAACTCGTCGTCACTAAGGGCCTGCGTGAGCCATGCCTGCTTCTGCTGGGCGCTGTTAGGGTTGTCGATGTTAATCTGCCCGAGGGCGTCGTCCCGCGCCTGCTCCCAGTCAGTAATGATTCTGTTGTGGCACTCAACGTCAAACGGCACCCCTTTGCTGATCTGACGGGACAACGGGTATATCAGACTGCAGAGAAACGTATATGCTCCTCTGTAGTGGGGTACATTCTCAGCGAACCACTGATCAAAAACATTAGCCAACTCGAAGGCCACTACGGCATCAGCCGCTGCGTATTCAAGTTGTTCCCGCAATAGCTTAGGGCGCGCCCAGTCTGACACCTGCAAGGTCTTGTCCAGACCCAAGTCAAGGCACTCTTCGGCCAAGTCCTTGAGCGCCCTGTTTTCGTTGAAGAATACACGCCCCATCAACATGCTGTCGTGCAGATTACTAAAAACCATGCCCTGCTGCATGAAGTGCCCGGCCTCAAACAGCGCGTTATGGGCCACGGTCTTGACCGACAGCAGCGGCTGAATCCAATCCAGACTATTGATCTTAAACTGATCAAAAATGTAACAGTCGGTCCCGTCGCAGTATTGAATCAAGCGTATGCGACTCAGCTTTGGATTCAGACCGCTCTGGGGGTGACAGGGGTCTGTCTTGGCGGTCTCTATGTCCAGCCCCAGCATGTCGCAAGCGGCAAGCTTGATGGCCACCGGACGGGCAAGCTCGAGGTTATCGACCGTGTGCAGCGTCACACGATCCGCCAGCCACTCACGCAGGTTTCGAGCCTTGCCCTCCGCCTGCCAAATATTTTTGAGTTTGCTGACGCGCATGACCTCTTCGTTGTTCGGATCAAGGCGCCGCTGTTCCAACCAATCCTCATAGCTCATCATGGCCATGCCCTCCCTGGTTGGCAGATTGCGCATAACTATGTGTCACCGCTTCTGTTTCAGCCGCTACCTCGCTACCATCGGTAATCGCTTGATTTGTAGGGCCTCCAACCGATTGGACGGGTAGCGGTAGCGTCTCGTCATCCGCTACCTCCCCAGTGACACCGACCGCAGAGTGCTTTGTTGATACTGTGGTTGTCGCCGAATCGACGTTAACAGCCGCTACCGCTACCTCACCCGCTACCATCACAGGCCGCGGTAGATCTAGGTTTCCGGCCTCAGGTAGCGGTTTAGCGGTTGATTCAGGGGTAGTGTTCGCAAATTCTTTTCTAAGGTACCTTTCAAAAAGGGGCCTGAGATCCGCAAGAAAGTAGTGCTTCAAGTTCTTGGCGCCCACCTTGGATTGGTGGGTGTAAACATCAAAGTCCTTGAGCAGTTGAGCGAGTCTGTTCTGGGTGAGAGGTTTATCTCGGTTGTATTCTGACCATGGACGCTCCTCCATGGCAGTCAACATCTTCACCAGAACCTTCGACGGCAATTTGTCTTTGCCCTCATCGCGGAAGAGCTGCTGGATGTCCGCCAATAGCTCCACCGTCAGGCTATCATCCTCCTTGATGGTCAGCTGTCGGCAGGCGGCTTGCGCGTCGTCAAGCAGTCCACAGCGCAGCGCGATTGCGGCCAAAGGTATCCAGTTGTCCCGTGCCCGGTCGTTGCTGATTTCCTCCGGCGTCAGATCTCGGTCACCTTTTAAATCTGCCACGTTATCCTCGGCCCAGCGGAGGCACTTTTGACGAATGTCCGAATATTCATTTTCTGCCTCGAGCGGCAGTGGTGTAACCTGATCGGCGCCCAACTTGCGTTGCATGCGAACAACTACCGATCGATCCAACAGCGTGTCCGGCGGTCGCTTAATCATCCCTATAGCGATCGGTGCAAACGTTGGAAACAACTTCGGCTCGTGTTCATCGCCCACGGTTCGAATGACAAATGCAGTAGATTTTGTGTGACCTGAGTTGAGAATTCCACGCAGCTCATCATTACCCTGCAGGAATGTGTCGGCTTCATCTATCAACAAAGTGGGTGACCAGGCCTCTAGCCCCCGATACAGCGACGCAGCTGAAATATTTGCAGCCGCAAGCCCCCTAAAACACATTGCCTGAATCGTTTCCAATAACGTCGTCTTGCCGCAGCGCTTCTCGGGCGACGAAACCAGCAGCCTGGGACAGATTCGGAACGCCCTGAAGACATAGGTCAGCACGATCCAAAGCGCCACAGCCATGGACTCCTGCGCCGAAAGGATAACGTGATTTCGGATGATGGATTGGATCTCAGTCACCAGCACCCTACCATCAACCGCTTCCGGCCACGGTTCCTCGCCGCTAAACAGACCTCCTTGCTCAGGCCCATCATCGCGGGCTTGATCTAAAGCCTTACGGGCTTTATTGACCCCGCTGTCCACAGTACGTTTACTCACTCCCCCCAGTAAATCGACGAGCCTGCCTTTGCATCGATCGTAATCCAAGGGCGACAGGCGGGCTGCGGCCTCGATGATCAGATCGTCCATGCCATTCATCCCAGCCCACTCACGGACTGGGATGCGCTGCTCTGTCAACCATTCCTGCGTCAGATCAGCGTGGTCTGCAACGTCCTCACCGTCAGTCCAGCCTAATGCCAGTGTGTCGATGATGAACACCTCTGACCCGTTGACCAATAATTCAGCCGCGATTGTCATCGCGTACTTGGTGCCTGGCTCATCAGCGTCAGGTATCAACGTCGTAACTCGCCCATAGAGCGGTGACCAATCCGATTTCAGCGCGTTACTGCTGCCGCTTGCCGAGGTAGTGCAGATAGAGCCTGAAAAATGTTTGCTGGCAGCGTCTACAGCCTTCTCGCCCTCGACGACAACTATCGCAGCGCTCTTGTCGCGTAAGATCTGGTCAAGGTGATATACCGGCAGCGGTGAACCTGGCAGCCGCCACTGCCAGTCCTGTGCTTCAGGGTTGTAAGACACAGAGCGTGTTTCCTTCCCTTGGTGGGTGTCGAAACGATAGACGATGAAAGCAACCCGGCCATCAGCAGTCAGGTATTCCCATGACATGGCAGGAACACCGAGCTCAGGGTGAATATCGGGTGGTAGGTGACAGTCGTTCGGCGCCGGAGTCGACAGAACATCCGGTTTGACGGTCTTGCTTACCGACTTTGTTGATGTATGTGTGGTTATAGGTCTCGACTGGCGAAGCGTTTCCTCCAGCGCGGTCACTGCAGCATGTTCGTCCAGCTCATTTAGCACCATATACAGGCTAACCAAATCAGGTCCTGAAAAACCCTCGACTGCGTAGTCCTTCCAAAAGCCCGTGGCCAGAGTTACCTTGAATGACCCAAGGTTTTTGTCATCTCGACACGGGTTAATCGCAACGAAATGCTCGCCCTGTCTCTCGCCTTCCAACCAAGCCCTAAGAACAGCCTCGCCGTTAGATAGCAGTTGACTATTAACGCGAGACCTTCCTTTATTAAAAGTTTTGCTCTTCATGATGTATTCCTTTTGTGTGCAGGGGCTGATTCCAAACCACGCCCCCAAATGTTTAGGAGTGGCGGACCCGTTTTGAAACCCAGCCCTTGATGTCGCGGTGCAACTTGAGATAGACATCACGATCCA
>NZ_JAFMHR010000188.1 GCF_017854415.1 Yoonia sp.
TATGGATCACATCCTCGCTGCGTTGCACCATACCGCGTACATCAATCACACGGGCACGCATGATGGTCTTGCGATATGCCGCCATGACCTTGGGCCAGACGACCAGATTGGCGACCCCCGTTTCATCCTCAAGCGTGATAAAACACACGCCCTTAGCGCTGCCCGGGCGCTGCCGGATCAGCACGATGCCAGCCAGTTTGATGGACTGCCCGTTGCGCATTTGGGTGAGCATATGGTTGGGCGTGTACCCCTGTTTGTCCATGCTGCGGCGCAGGAAGGACATCGGATGCGCCTTGAGCGACAGTCTTGTGGTCTGGTAATCGGCCACCACATGTTCGCACACGGGCATCTGGGGCAGATCAAAACGCAATTCCTCGCCCTCATCCCTATCTTGCGCAAAAAGCGGCAGATCGGGCGCATCACGCAGCGCACGCGCATCCCAAAGCGCCTGCCTGCGGTCCAGCGTCATCGACCGCGCCACATCCGCCGCCGCCAATTTGCGCACCGTGCCTGCATCCAGCTTTGCACGCTCTTTGAGGTCTTTGAGATCGCTGAAAGGTGCGTTGCGCGCATCCATCACCCGCTGCCCCATATCCTGCCGCATCCCGTCAATCTGGCGCAGGCCAAGGCGGACTGCAAAGACCTGCGGGCTGACGGGTTCCAGCGTATTGTCCCAATCAGAATAATTCACATCAGGCGCGCGTACGATCACCTGATGTTCGCGGGCATCGCGCACGATCTGGGCGGGCGCATAAAATCCCATGGGCTGAGAATTCAACAAGGCCGCGCAGAACACATCCGGATAATGATACTTTAGCCAACATGACACATAGACCAGATGGGCAAAGCTGGCCGCATGGCTTTCTGGGAAACCATAGTCGCCGAAACCTTTGATCTGGTTGAAGCAGCGTGTGGCGAATTCGGGATCATAGCCGCGGTTGATCATGCGGCTGACCATTTTGTCCTCAAGCTTGCCAATGGTGCCGTGGGACCGAAACGTCGCCATAGCCTTGCGCAACTCATTGGCCTCTTTGGTAGAAAACTCAGCCGCGACCATGGCAATTTTCATCGCCTGTTCCTGAAAGATTGGCACGCCAAGAGTGCGTCCAAGGACTTTGCGTAATTCGTCTTGATCATATTCCGGCCCGGGCGAAGGGTATTCGGTCGCCTCTTTCCCGCTGCGCCTGCGCAAATAGGGATGCACCATATCGCCTTGGATCGGACCGGGGCGGACGATGGCGACCTGAATAACCAGATCGTAAAATTCGCGCGGTTTCAGGCGTGGCAACATATTCATCTGCGCACGGCTTTCGACCTGAAACGTGCCAAGGCTGTCGCCACGACATAGCATGTCATATACATCGCTGTCCTCTTGCGGGACGGTCGCAAGGGTGTAGCGCTTGCCGTAATGCGCATCGATCATGTCAAAGGCTTTGCGGATGCAGGTCAGCATCCCAAGTGCCAGAATATCGACCTTAAGAATACGCAACTCATCAATGTCGTCCTTGTCCCATTCGATGAAACTGCGGTCCGGCATCGCGCCATTGCCGATGGGGACAGTTTCAACCAGCGGTTTTTCGGTCAGGATAAACCCGCCCACATGCTGGCCCAGATGGCGCGGCATCCCGATCATCTGGTCGGCCAGTTTGATGGTGCGCGCCATCAGCGGATCACGTAGGTCCAGCCCTGCCTCTGCCGCCTCTTTCGTGCCAATCTCGCGACCCCATGAGCCCCAGATGGTTTTGGACAGGGCGGTGGTGATATCCTCGGACAGCCCCATGACCTTGCCGACCTCGCGCACAGCCATGCGCGGGCGGTAGTGGATGACAGTGGCGCAAAGGGCGGCACGATCACGGCCGTATTTGTCATAGATATGCTGGATCACCTCTTCGCGACGTTCATGTTCGAAATCGACGTCGATATCGGGTGGTTCTTTGCGTTCCTCAGAGATGAAACGCTCGAACAACAGATCATTATGCGCAGGGTCCACAGCCGTGATCCCCAGCACATAACAGACGGCGGAATTTGCTGCAGAGCCCCTGCCCTGACACAGTATTTCCGGCTTGGTCTGGTGGCGCGCAAAATCGACGATCTGTTCGATGGTCAGAAAATACTGGGCGATATCCAGCTTGGCGATCATCGCCAATTCTTTACGCAAGGTCGCTTTGATATGGCCCGGCACGCCATCGGGATAACGGTCATCAGCCCCCTTCCATGTTAGTTCCTCAAGATAGGCTTGCGGGGTGTAGCCCTGCGGCACCGTCTCGTTGGGGTATTCATAAGACAGCTCTGTCAGGTTGAAATTGCAAGCATCGGCCACGTTACGGGTGGCCGCAATCGCATGTGGCCATGCGGCAAACAGCGTCTGCATCTGGGCGGGTGATTTGAGATGCCGTTCCGCGTTCGCATCCAGCAAATACCCCGCTTTATGAATCGTCGTTTTATGTAAGATGCAAGTCATCACATCCTGCAATGGTCGCCGTTCGGGCGCATGATAATGCACGTCGTTCGTCGCCAGAATGGACAGGCCATGCGCCCGTGCCAGCGCATCAAGGCGGTTAATCCGCGCGCGATCATCACCACGATAAAGATAGCTAGCGGCGATGTGTTTCAGCGTCGGCAGTGCGCGTTTCAACCGCCTGAGCCCTGCACTGAAATGGTCCACGTTTTCACCTGGGACGGCAATCAACTGCACGCCTGTACTGTATTTCGCAAGATCATCTAGCGTGATGTCGCAAGCCCCCTTTTGCTGCCACGCCCCATCCACACCGTGCATTTTGCCTTTCGACAGCAGCGCGCAAAGCCGTCCATAAGCAGCGCGGTCAGTGGGATATGCTAAAAACTCCTCGCCCGAAATCAGCTGCAACCGGCATCCAATAATGGGGTGCATGTTGGCTTTGGTGGCTTGCGCATGCAGGCGCACGACACCGGCCATGGTATTCAGGTCCGCACAACCCAGCGCGTCATAGCCAAGTTGCACGGCAGTCGTAGCAAGGTCCACAGCGTCAGACGCTCCCCGCAGAAAGGAAAAGCAGGTGGTGACACCCAGTTCAACAAAAGCCGCACGCGGGTTTTGCGGGAAACCGTCTTCAAGCGTGCCGCGGGGATGCTGGTGGTCGTTCTCAGGCATGACACACCACCTCTTGCCTTATCATCTTGCCTTCCAAACTCCCGCCGGAGGCATCCCGAACCTGCAAATTACGCCACACCCCGATCATGCAAAACACCCATGCACAAACCAGCGCGGATCGCCCCCGCGCCCATCCTCGTGCAACCCTTCGCGGTACAGCCAAAGCCGCAGCCCCGTCTGATCCTCGATCTTGAAGTAATCACGCAAGCGCGTGCCGGGGCGGTCTTTCCACCACTCGGGCGCGATCCGTTCTGGTCCCGCATAACGGGTGACACGGTGCGTTTGCCTGCGCCAGACGAATTGTGCGGGCGGGCCTTCGGGGACGGCGTATAGAACGCGAACTTCTTCGGGATGATCAAACAGGCGCAGCGGGCGTTCCTTGGTCAAAACCGCCATGTCAGCAGGGCTATCTGCAAGGGCAGCAATCTGTGCCTCGGCCCGTTCAGGCACGTGGCTTTGGCGCAGCACAGGGCGGGTGACAGCGCGTGGCCCGAATTTGGCACTGAGGCGGTCAATCAACTGGGTCAGGTGCAGATCATCGTCCGCACCGCCTTCTAGCGTGTTCTGGCTTACTGACATCGCCTCGACCCCGCCTGCCGACAGCGTGATCAAATCAAAGCCAAAGCCGGGGTTAATCCGTTCGACCTTATCGCGAAACAGGCTATGCAAATGCCCTGCATCACGGGTGGACGCAGAGGTCGCCACATCAACATGGCTCACATCCCCATCAGTTTTAAAAACCGTCAAATGCAAGCGGCGACAGCCCTGTCCTGCATGTTTCAACTGCGCACAAAGGTCTTCGCAAAGATCCGCCAGATAGGGTGTCGGGTCAAAGATCGGTTCGGCCAGTAGCACCTGTGCACGGATGACAGGTTTGGTATCTACGCTGGACACAGGTTCAGCCAGCTTGCCCATCACTTGGTCCAGCCGCATCAGCGGATTGGCCACCAGCCCCGCCTTCACAAAACGGCGGGTCAGCGACAAGCGCGGCACATCCATGACAGCGCCAATGGTTTTCAGCCCCAAGCGACGCAACAACAACACGGTCGCGCCATCCAAAC
>NZ_JAFMHR010000046.1:0-16066 GCF_017854415.1 Yoonia sp.
ACCCGCAATTCTGGCAAAAACACCATCGCGACGACAACGATACCCACGCCGCCCAGCCATTGCAGCACACCGCGCCATAACTTTAGGCCATCTGGCAAGTCTTCAAGCCGGTCAATTGCTGTTGCACCAGTTGTGGTCAGGCCCGACATCGCCTCAAAGAACGCATCGGTGAAACTGGCGTCGGTGGCGCCCAGCACAAACGGAATGGCCCCAAAGACAGGCAGCATCAGCCACACCAGCGACGTAAGCAAGAAAGTCTGCCGCAATGACAGGCCTTGCGAAACACCGTTCGCGCAGGCCAGCGCAATCAACCCGCCCGTCAGAACGGTAATCACAGCGCTTTCAAAGAAGACGAACCAATGCCCGTTGCCCGCCGCAAGGTCGACCGCCAACGGGCCGAGCATGGTAAGACCAAGCGACGCCACAAGCAGACCAATGACATAGCCCACAGGGCGCAAATCAAGCATGGCTTAGCGTTGTCCTGACCGCAGCACAGTGTCAAGAACGCGCGTGCCAAAAGCGTGGGCCTGTTGCAGCCAACCTATTGCTTGAAACGAGGCCAGCGCGGGTTAATTGCTGGTTATGTTTGAACCAACACACACCGCCGCCCTGACCCGTTTGCAGCGCTTTGTCCCGCGCGCAGGCCGCGATTACGCAAGCAAGCGCAATTATGACGAAACCGCGCATGTTTCGACCCTGTCGCCATATATCCGGCACCGGATCATCTCTGAAGATGCCATCTTGCGCGCCACGCTCACCCGCCATAGCCCGCAAGCAGCCGAGAAATTTGTCCAAGAGGTCTATTGGCGCACCTATTGGAAAGGCTGGCTAGAGCAACGGCCAACCATTTGGACCGCATGCCGCGCCGACCTGAATGCAGCGCTCAATCGCGTGCAGACTGAAAGCGGGCTGCGCTGCGAATGGGAAGCCGCCTGCAAGGGTGAAACCGGCATCGATTGCTTTGACCATTGGGCGCGCGCGCTGGCTGAAACGGGATATCTGCACAATCATGCGCGCATGTGGTTCGCCTCGATCTGGATATTCACGCTGCAGCTGCCTTGGACATTAGGCGCTGATTTCTTCATGCGGCACTTGCTCGACGGTGATCCTGCGTCCAACACACTGTCATGGCGCTGGGTTGGTGGATTGCAGACGGTCGGGAAAACGTACCTCGCGCGACCTGACAACATCGCGAAATACACCAATGGGCGGTTTGATCCCAAGGGGTTAGCGACTTTCGCGACCCCGCTGGAAGGGCCACCGCACCCTACCCGCAGCCCTGTGCCAGCGTCAGGCACGATCAATCCTGACGCACGTCTGGGGCTGGTTCTGACTGAAGAAGACCTTTCACCCGGTTGGCTTCTGGATCAAGTCACACCAGTCGCGACGGCCGTCGTGCAATCGACCGCTGCGCGCAGCCCACTGACCGTCAGCCCCCTTGTCACTGGGTTTGTGCGTGATGCAATGGCAGACTGTCAGGCGCGTTTTGCAGCCAAGCTTGGGCCTATTACTGTATTGACCCCCGAAGCATTGCCCGACTGGGTTAAAGCACATGACATTGAACAACTTGTCACATCCTATCTGCCCGCTGGCCCGACAGCGGATGTGTTGGGCAAGACCGATATGGTTCAGGTAATGCGACCATTCGATGCTGATGCTTGGCCGCATGCAACGCACGGGTTCTTTCGCTTTAAAGACAAGATACCACAGTTATTGAAGGGACTAGCACATGCCTAGACTGCTTGACGTAAACCGCCTGCTGCCCAACTCCGGCAGGCATCCCCAAATGCCTGAAACAACGGGCGCGATACTGGATCAGCATCTGCATTCCATTCAGGGTGCCATTGCACTGAAAGCGTAAAACCGGGCGCGTCGGCTACATAAATAGCCTCTGGTGTTCCGTCGGGGGCGTATCCGTCGATCACGATACGCGGGCCCGGAACTTTGATCCCTTGGCCATGAAGCGTGTTTGTCATGACTTTATGCGCGCCAAATAATTGATGGAACGGGCCGCCTTGGGTCACTGTCACCTCGTGGCGCAACTCGAACTTTTCCTCAATGCTGCCGTCAGGTGGCATCCGGTGATTATCCCGCCCCGGAAGATCGCGGATTTCAGGATAAAGCGTGCCACCCATGGCGACATTGACCTCTTGAAAACCAAGGCAAACGCCCATGACCGGCTGACCGCGTGCCACACATGCACGGATCAATGGCAAACTAATCCGGTCGCGACCACGCTCGAATGTGCCGTGCGCGTCGGTGACTTCTTCGCCGTATTCTTCTGGATGCACGTTGGGCCTGCCACCGGGGAAAAAGAACCCGTCACAGGTGGCCAGTAATTCCTCGACCAGCATCACATTTGGGTCAGCGGGGATCACGATCGGCATCACACCCGAGACGTCTGCCAAGGCTTGTGCGTTCATCGCGCCTGCCCCGTGGATCAAATATTGATCGTTGATCAGATGACTATTTGAAACAATGCCAACAACCGGCCGCGCCATAAGAATACCTTTCGTGGTTTCCTCTTATCTAGCGATGATTGTCTGGCATGAAAAGATGGTCGCGGCAGGCATGTGCGCTCAAACAGGCGCACATGCTGAATTTTTCAACGGACCAGCTTACATAGTAAGCATGTCCAGCAATCTTAGGCTTCGCCCAGCAGCCCAGCAGCTTCGATGCCTGCCATTGCAGCAATCACGTCATTGTCAGAGGTATCGCCGGTCACGCCAACTGCACCAATAATATTATCACGCTTGTCACGGACCAAAACACCGCCCGGTACAGGAACGACCTGCCCGCCATAGACGCCATTCACGGCCGCCATGAAATAGGCCTGCTGTTCAGCGCGTGCCATCTGTGCGGTGCCAGCCATGCCCAACATAACCGATCCGTAGGCTTTGCCGTGTGCAATGCCAAATCGGCCGGGTGCAGCACCGTCGGCACGTTCAAACGCTTTGACGTGGCCGCCTGCGTCCAGAACAACAACCGACAATGGTTTGAAACCCATCTCGGTACCTGTTGCCATTGCTTTGCGAATGATCGTGCGGGCCTTATTTGCTGAGATTTCAGCCATAGTATCTCTCCTGTAATGCGGTCTTAGTGATTGCGTTGTGCTTTGAGTTCCAACCGGCGCTGGTGCAGGACAGGTTCGGTATAACCGGACGGCTGGATGCGCCCTTTGAACACCAGATCACATGCAGCTTGGAATGCGATCCCGTCAAAGCTTGGGGACATTGGGCGATAAGATGGATCATCCGCATTTTGGCCATCCACTACGGCTGCCATTTTGCGCATGGACTCCATCACTTGTTCTTGGCTCACAACGTCGTGGTGCAACCAGTTGGCCAAGGCTTGGCTGGAAATCCGGCAAGTCGCGCGGTCTTCCATGAGGCCCACGTTGTTGATGTCTGGCACTTTGGAACAACCAACACCTTGGTCGATCCAACGCACAACATAGCCAAGGATACCTTGCGCATTGTTTTCAACTTCTTTGATTTTCTGTGCGTCAGTCCAGCGCTGGTATTGCGCCAAAGGAATATCCAAAATCGACGACACATATGCGCGACGCCCACCTTTCAGCAGCTTGGCCTGCACTGCCATCACGTCAACTTTGTGATAGTGCAGCGCGTGCAATGTGGCCGCTGTCGGGCTTGGCACCCACGCGCAGTTTGCACCAGATTGCGGGTGAGCTATCTTTTGTTCGATCATTGCCGCCATCAGATCAGGCATGGCCCACATGCCTTTGCCGATCTGGGCTTTGCCGGAAAATCCGCATTCCAGACCGATATCGACGTTCTGGTCTTCATAAGCGCCAATCCATTGTTTACGCTTGATAAAGTCTTTGCGACTAAACGGCCCTGCTTCCATCGATGTATGGATTTCATCGCCGGTCCGGTCCAAGAAACCAGTGTTGATAAACGCTACACGGGATTTGGCTGCGCGGATACATTCCTTGAGGTTCACAGTCGTGCGGCGCTCTTCGTCCATGATGCCGATTTTGACAGTGTTGCGCGGCAAGCCAAGTGCATCTTCGACGACGCCGAAGATATCATTGGTCATCGCGACCTCGTCCGGACCGTGCATTTTTGGCTTTACGATATAGACAGACCCAAGCGCCGAGTTGCCGCCCTCACGCTTAAGATCATGCATCGCAATCAGCACGGTGACCATCGCGTCCATCAAGCCTTCGAACACTTCGTCGCCTTGCGCATCAAGGATTGCCGGGTTCGTCATCAGGTGACCCACATTGCGGATCCACAGCAATGCGCGCCCCTTCAAAGCGAGGTCAGATCCATCTGCTGCGATGTATGGCAAATCGTCGGCCAAGCGTCGGACTTGCGTCTGCCCGCCCTTTTGGAATTTCGCGGTCAGGTTGCCCTGCATCAGGCCCAGCCAGTTGGTGTAGGCTTCGACTTTGTCCTCGGCATCAACACAAGCAACACTGTCTTCGCAATCCATGATCGCAGAGACGGCGCTTTCCAAACGCACATCAGCCAAAAGGGCCTGATCACGGCTGCCAATCGGGTGCGCGCGATCAAAAACCAGTTCGACGTGCAGCCCATTGTTCTGCAACAAAATGGCGTCGGGTGCTTTGGGATTGCCACGGTAGCCCACAAATTTTGCGGGCTCGCGCAGCGGGTTGTCATCGACCAACAGCGCGCCATCGTGGACATAGTAACGCGACACGTCAGCGTGGCTGGTGCCAACAATCGGGAAAGCCTCGTCTAAAAATACGCGCGAACGCGCGACGACACGGGCACCATGGCCGCGATCATACGGGCCTTTGGGTGGCTGCACGCCCATCGCGTCAGTGCCGTACAGCGCGTCATAAAGGCTGCCCCAGCGCGCGTTTGCCGCATTCAGCGCAAAGCGAGCGTTCGTAATTGGAACCACCAGTTGCGGGCCGGGGAGTGTCGCGATTTCGGGGTCAACATTGGCTGTGTCGATGGTGAAATCTTCACCTTCCTGAACCAGATAGCCAATTTCGCGCAAGAATGCTTCATAGGCGGCGCGGTCCATTGGGGCATCGCGGTGGGCAATGTGCCACGCATCTATTTTTTCCTGAAGATCATCGCGCTTGGCCAAGGCGGCGCGATTGCGCGGGGTCATTTCTGCGATCAGACCCGCGAAGCCTTTCCAAAAGGTCGCACTGTCGATGCCTGTGCCGTCCAATGCGCGGTTATCAATAAAATCCGCCAGTTCTGCCGCGACCTGAAGGCCTTGCTTTTCTACACGATCTGTCATGACGATACTCTCCTAGTGTCTTATGTATACAGTGGCACACTTGCGCCTTGCCGGAGAGGTAATGCGGAAGTTTCCGATAGGCAACAAAGAGCAGGCAATTATCTTGACGCGCGGTCGGATTACGCGGATTTGCGATTGGTTTTGCACCGCTCCGAACAATAGCGGACCTCGTCCCAGACCTTGGCCCATTTCTTGCGCCACGCGAATGGCTTGCCACAGGTGGCGCATGTCTTTTGAGGCAGGTCAGCTTTGCGGCGCATTTTCGGCATAGCCACGCACTTAACCTGATCGATGGGTTTTTCAACATAATCGTGGTGGAACATCGCGCCTGACGCGCCTACCTAAGGGGTAACTTAAAAGGACCGCCCCCATGAAAGATACAGCCGCGCAGACGATTTACCTGGCCGACTACACACCACCTGCTTATTTCGTCGATAGCGTAGATTTGACCTTTCAGCTTAGCCCTAAATCCACACGGGTCTTGTCGCGTATCGCGTTTCGGCCCAATCCAGATGCAGTCAGCACCGCGTTTTTTCTGCACGGCCAAGACCTGAAACTGATCAGCGCGAAAATTGACGGTAAAGCGATTTCCCCAGATTTGGACGACACTGGCCTGCACAGTGACGTCCCCGTAGGACCTTTTGTGTTCGAAACAGAGGTCGAGATTAGCCCAAGCACGAACACCGCCCTTGAGGGGCTTTATATGTCGAACGGCATGTATTGCACCCAATGCGAGGCCGAAGGGTTTCGCAAGATCACCTACTACCCCGACCGCCCTGACGTCATGTCCGTATTCACAGTTCGCATTGAAGGCGACCTGCCCGTGCTGCTGTCCAACGGAAACCCGACCAGTGCAGGCAAAGGTTGGGCGGAATGGCACGATCCTTGGCCGAAACCTGCGTATTTGTTTGCCTTAGTCGCTGGCGATTTGGTAGCCCACCCTGACACGTTCACCACAAAGTCAGGCAAACAAGTGGAGCTGAACATCTGGGTGCGCCCCGGCTTGGATGAGGCCAAATGCGCCTTTGGCATGGGCGCTTTGAAAGCGTCAATGAAATGGGACGAGGATGTTTACGGACGCGAATACGACCTCGATATTTTCAACATCGTGGCGGTCAACGATTTCAACATGGGCGCGATGGAAAACAAAGGGCTGAACGTCTTTAATGCCTCTGCTGTGCTCGCCTCTCCTGAAACTGCGACGGATACCGATTTTGAACGTATCGAGGCGATCATCGCGCATGAGTATTTTCATAACTGGACGGGCAACCGGATCACCTGCCGCGACTGGTTCCAGCTTTGCCTCAAGGAAGGGCTGACCGTTTTCCGCGACCAGCAGTTTACGGGCGATCTGCGCAGCCATGCGGTCAAACGTATCGATGATGCAGTCGTGCTGCGCGCGGCACAATTCCGCGAGGATAACGGCCCGCTTGCCCATCCCGTCCGGCCCGCCAGCTTTGTCGAGATTAACAATTTCTACACCGCCACGGTCTATGAAAAAGGCGCCGAGATTATCGGTATGCTGAAACTGCTTGTCGGCGATGATGCATACACGCGCGCCCTTGATCTGTATTTTGACCGCCACGACGGTGATGCGGCCACGATCGAGGATTGGCTGCAGGTATTCACCGACACCACTGGCCGCGACCTGACCCAGTTTGCGAAATGGTATAGCCAAGCGGGCACGCCCCGCGTGACGGTTACGGACAGTTTTGCAGACGGTACCTATCAGTTGCATCTGCGCCAAGACACGCCCGCCACCCCCGGTCAGGACAAAAAAGAACCGCTATTGATCCCTGTGGCCGTTGGTTTGCTTGATACCTCTGGCATTGAAATCACGCCGACGACGGTGCTGGAACTTTCGCAAACAGAACAGACTTTTACCTTTACGGGGCTTGCCACAAAACCGATCCCGTCTGTCCTGCGCGGTTTTTCCGCGCCTGTGATCTTGCAACATGATGTGGCTGACGCGGATCGCGCACAGCTGTTGGCTTGTGATACTGATCCGTTCAACAAATGGGACGCCGGACGCGTCTTGGCACAGAAATTACTGGTGCGCATGGCGCAGACGGATGCAGCGCCGGACACTGCATTCTTGGAAGGTTTGGCGGCCGTGCTCCGCGACGACACGCTTGATCCTGCATTTCGCGCGTTACTGCTGCGACTACCAAGTGAAGAAGACACCGCACAGGTGATTTTCGACGCAAGTCAGACACCCGATCCAACAGTCATTAACCAAGCCCATGAAACGCTGAAGCTGCATATCGCACAGCATTTGCAAGATATGCTGCCGCGCATTTACGCGGAAATGGCAGTTGCGGGACCATATACACCCGACGCGGAACCTGCCGGAAAACGCGCGCTAGGAAATGCCGTTCTGTCGCTGATCAGCAAGTTGGATGGCGGACATCAGGCATCTTTACAGTTTGCCAATGCGGATAACATGACCCAGCAATTGGGTGCGTTGCGCGCACTTTTGCAGATTTCCAAGGGCGAGGCAGAACTGGCCGCATTCGAGGCCCAATGGCAGCATGACCGATTGGTCATGGATAAATGGTTTGGATTGCAGGTGATGCTTGCCGCCCCTGAAGCTGCGGCAAGCACGGCCACGGCCCTAACCCGACACCCCGCATTTGACATCAAGAACCCGAACCGGTTCCGCGCCGTCTTTGGCGGGTTAAAAGCAAACACGGCAGGCTTTCATCATGGATCGGGGGATGCCTATGCGTTGCTGGCCGATTGGTTGATCAAACTAGACGCGATCAATCCGCAAACGACCGCGCGGATGTCGTCAGCATTTGATACTTGGAAGCGGTATGATGCAGACCGGCAGGCCAAAATGCACGCCGCATTGCTACGCATTGCACAAACGCCCAATCTATCCGGGGATACAAACGAGATGGTGACGCGTATCCTGGGATAACCCCGTCCCGCGCATGTTCACTTGAAGCTGCCTGCGCGTTCTTTTAAACGAAGCCAACACAGTCAAAAGGAAGCGCCCGATGCTTGACCTCACTTACACAAGCCCCGCCCCAAAAGTCATCGCCGGTGCGACCAGCGATTGGGAGCTAGTGATCGGACTTGAGGTCCACGCGCAGGTGGCGACCAAAGCCAAGCTTTTCTCGGGCGCGTCCACGCAATTCGGCGCAGAGCCGAACAGCAACGTCGCGTTCGTTGACGCTGGCATGCCGGGTATGTTGCCCGTGATCAACGAAGGTTGCATTTCGCAGGCCGTGAAAACAGGCCTTGGATTAAATGCAAAGATTAACCTATTTTCGGCATTTGACCGTAAGAACTATTTTTACCCAGACCTGCCGCAAGGCTATCAGATTTCGCAGCTTTACCACCCGATTGTCGGCGAAGGTGAAGTGCTGGTTGAATTGGGCAATGGCGAGGCGCGCAATGTGCGTATCGAACGTATCCACCTTGAGCAAGACGCCGGTAAATCCATTCACGACATGGACCCCACTATGTCCTTCGTCGACCTGAACCGTACCGGTGTTGCCTTGATGGAGATCGTCAGCCGCCCTGACATGCGTGGCCCCGAAGAAGCGGCTGCATTCGTGCTGAAACTGCGCCAGATCCTGCGTTATCTGGGCACCTGTGACGGCAACATGCAAAACGGCAATATGCGCGCCGACGTGAACGTGTCGGTCTGTCGTCCAGGTGACTACGAGAAATACTGGGACACGCAGGATTTCAGCCACCTTGGGACGCGTTGCGAGATCAAGAACATGAACTCTATGCGGTTCATTCAGTTGGCGATTGACTATGAGGCCCGGCGCCAGATCGCGTTGATCGAGGACGGCAAGCAGGTCGTCCAAGAAACGCGGCTTTATGATCCGGACAAGAACGAAACGCGCTCTATGCGGTCCAAAGAAGAGGCGCATGATTACCGCTATTTCCCTGATCCTGACCTGCTGCCGCTTGAGATTGAGCAGGCTTGGGTTGATGATATTAAGGCGTCCCTGCCAGAACTGCCCGATCAAAAGAAAGCCCGCTTTATCAGTGACTTCGGTTTGTCTGATTATGACGCGTCTGTGCTAACTGCAGAGGTCGTGAATGCCGCATACTTTGAAAAAGTAGCGGAAGGGCGCGATGGCAAACTGGCCGCCAACTGGGTTATCAACGAGTTGTTCGGGCGCTTGAAAAAAGAAGATCACGGCATCGAAGACAGCCCTGTGAAGGCAGAGCAGTTGGGTGCATTGATTGGTCTTATCAAAGCAGGCGACATCAATGGCAAGATTGCCAAAGACGTCTTTGAAATCTGCTACACCACAGGCCGTGACCCTGCCGAGATTGTCGAAACCGAAGGCATGAAACAGGTCACGGACACAGGCGCAATCGAGGCGGCCGTCGATGAAATTATTGCTGCAAACCCTGCGCAGGTCGAAAAGGCCAAGGCCAATCCAAAGCTTGTTGGCTGGTTTGTCGGGCAGGTGATGAAAACAACCGGCGGCAAAGCAAACCCTGCAACCGTTAATCAAATGGTTGCTAGCAAATTGGGCCTCTAGCCCTACCTTGCGGTAAAACGATGCTTAAACGTTGGCGCAACGGATCATTTTTTGATAAGTTCGTCGGGGCGTAAACAAGGGGGGCATCATGTCCTACGAATATAAAGTGATATCGGCGCCTGCGCGCGGGCTAAAAGCCAAGGGGCTGAAGTCGCACGAAGACCGCTTTGCCAATGCCCTGCAGACTGCGATGAATGAACAAGCCGCAAGCGGGTGGGAATACCTGCGCGCCGATACGTTGCCAAGCGAACAGCGCGAAGGCCTGATGAGCAAGACAACTGTATTTCAAAACATGCTGGTTTTTCGTCGCACAAAAGCCGCAGATGTCCCTGCGTTGCAACCGCCAGTGCCGCCCGTAGTGACGGCACCGAAGGTTCAAGCGAAACCACTTGTCTTGGATGCGGCAGACACGCCCAAACCCGACAAAAAACCGGACGCGGGCGTTGCTGCTGAATAACTACTGAATATCAATCGCAAGCGCGTGAATGCGCCCGATGATATCTTTGCCCAAAGCCTCGTGGATAGCGCGGTGGCGCCCAATCCGCGACATATCGTCCAGCTGCGGTGCTTTGATTACGACCCGCCAGTGGCTTTCACCCGACCCATCGTCACCCGCATGCCCGCTGTGCAACACGCTTTCGTTGATGACGTCCAGTTGCGCAGGCGATAAACGACCCAGTGCTTGCCGAATTTCTGTCTCAAGTGTCATTATTTTTGGTCCGCCCTCTTCAATCTCTCGCTGTAGAGACTAGAGTTACTTCTCCGAGTCGAAAAGGTCCTAGACGCATTATGAAAAAGAATGACCCATTTGGTTTTGACATGTCTGTGTCGAGCTCCAAGAAAAAGAACCCGCGCGGCCGGCGTGGGATGTCGGGTGCATCTGAAACCTCGACCCGTGTGTGTGATCACGACGGCTGTGCCGAAGCCGGCAAATACCGTGCGCCAAAGTCGCCAGACGTGTTGGATGACTTTTTGTGGTTCTGCCAACAGCATGTCCGCGAATATAATCTGAAGTGGAATTTCTTTGATACCACGTCAGAGGCTGAACTGGCGGCACAGATGGACAGTGACCGTGTTTGGGAACGTCCGACAAAACCATTCAAACGCAGCACAGAGGAGCGTGCATGGGCGCGCTTGGGTGTGGATGACCCTCATCAGGTGCTGGGCGAAAACGCGACCCGTAATCCCGGCCGCGGACCTGCCTTGGGACGCAAGCTGCCCCCGACTGAACGCCGCGCGATGGAAATTCTTGAAGCCAAAGACAACTGGTCCAAACAAGAGATTCGCAAAGCCTATAAGGCGCTGATCAAAGTGTTGCATCCCGACATGAATGGCGGTGACCGCAGCCAAGAAGAACAGTTGTCAGAGGTTGTTTGGGCTTGGGATCAGATCAAGATCAGCCGCAACTTTCGCGATAAGCCTTAACTAAAAAAGCCACCCTACCAAATTGGTAGGGTGGCTTTTAAGTCAACAAGAAATTACTTGCGGCGATAAAGCTGTGCTTGTGTCAGGGAGCTGAGCTCCGAAGAGGCAAAGCGCGTTTCGGATGCTTTGTATTCAGAATCCAAAGCATTCGACCGCTGCAACATCAGGTAATGTGCGCCAACATATACGCTGACCCAAACAACTGCGAGCAGTGGTTTGGCCACAAATTCTGAAATCAGAAGCACTGGCGCGTAAATTCCGCCATAGACAGGCATGATCAAAATGCCGACGATGGCCGCCCCGATCAAAGCAGCCGCCAGACTGCCAACAACTGCTCTGGCGTAACCGATCCCACCGGACAGTCCCAACCAGCCGCGCGCCGCGTAAAGTGACGCCGCACCACCGATTGCACCGGCAGCGATTGTCCATATTGCGTATAGTGATGGTTCCGCTGGAATGGCGGTTTGGCCTTCGACGCCGGCCATCACAAAGATCGTCACCGCAATCGACATGATAACAATAGCCAAATAGGCGCTGAACCGCGCTGTGCGGTTATTTACAAATACTTTTGAAGTTCTTTCACGCGCGTACATCGCGTACCTCCATACTCATCAACCAGCGACTGCTGCATACTTAGAAAGCGGTTTCAGCGAACCAATATCAAAGCAGTCTAAATTATTCCTTAAATTTGCCATATTCCGCCACTTCGAACAAGGAAAATCGGCAGCTTTCCGCTCATTCCTGTGCAGCAGCTATAAGCGCTTGTGATAATTCACCTTTTTGGCAGTCGCGACAAAACCAAAACATGCCTCTAAGGCTTGTGCCGGGCAGGCTTTCGGAACGCGCGTCGCAATTAAGGCGCATTCCGGATAATTTAAGCGGGATTTCCCCGCAAATCAAAGATCAGTTGCGGCAGGTACTTTAGGCGCGGAACACCAAGCTGGCCCCGTTCAGGCAGTGCCGTTTGCCTGTTGGTTGAGGTCCGTCGTCAAAAACGTGCCCTAAATGGCTACCGCAGCGGCGGCAATGGACTTCGGTTCTGACGCTGAAAAGCTTGCGATCCGGTTTTGTAGCGACCGCATTTGGCAAGCTTTCAAAAAAGCTGGGCCAGCCTGTGCCGCTATCGTATTTGGTTTGCGATGGATAAAGCGGCAAATCACATCCGCGGCAGTCATAGACACCCGCCGCATAATTCTTGTCCAAAGGCGAACTGCCCGCGCGCTCGGTCGCTTCTTCGCGCATCACGCGGTATTGCAGGTCGGTCAGCATGGACCGCCATTCGGCATCCGTGCGCGTGATTTCAAAGTCTTCGGCAAGCAAAGCAGAGGGCGCTGCTGCGCATGCAAGGGCTGTCAGGCCAAATGTACGGCGGTTCATCATTGGTCGATCCTTTTTGGTTATAAGGAACATATCAGCGCCAATGCGGTAAACCCAAGGGTTGCGACAGCAAACCACGCGCATGTGATCGACTGTCATACGGTCCAGACACTGGCGAATGACCATTCCAATGCCCCCTTTCCCTTGCAGCCATGTGCTTTATGTTGCATTTCCGAGTGAAACGCAGATGACTAATCACAAGGGCACTAAAGATGGCGGATGGTATGACGGATATGCAAGCGAAACCAACCGAGGATATTTCAGTCCGCGAGGTCTTTGGCATCGATAGTGACATGAAGATCAAAGGCTTTGCCGAGCGGACTGATCGCGTGCCTGCAATCGACAGCACCTACAAGTTTGATCCAGACACGACTTTGGCGATCCTTGCGGGCTTTGGTTATAATCGTCGCGTGATGATCCAAGGTTATCACGGCACGGGCAAATCCACCCACATTGAACAGGTCGCTGCCCGTCTGAATTGGCCCTGTGTGCGGGTGAACCTTGATAGCCACATCAGCCGGATCGACCTCATCGGTAAGGATGCGATTAAACTGCGCGACGGCGTTCAGGTGACTGAATTTCATGAAGGCATCTTGCCTTGGGCGCTGCGCAACCCTGTCGCAATCGTCTTTGACGAATATGATGCGGGCCGCGCGGACGTTATGTTCGTGATCCAACGCGTCTTGGAAACCGATGGCAAATTGACGTTGCTGGACCAAAACGAGATTATTACCCCTAACCCGTATTTCCGTCTGTTTGCGACCGCGAATACTGTTGGTTTGGGTGATACGACCGGCCTGTACCACGGCACCCAACAAATCAACCAAGCGCAAATGGACCGCTGGTCATTGGTCGCCACTTTGAACTACCTCAGCCATGACGCAGAGGCCGCGATTATTTTGTCAAAGTCGCCGCATTTCAACACCGAAAAAGGCCGCAAGACGATCAGCCAAATGGTTACCGTTGCCGATCTTACGCGAACTGCGTTCATGAATGGCGATCTGTCCACCGTGATGTCGCCGCGAACTGTTTTGGCGTGGGCCGAAAACGCGCGTATTTTCCAAGATGTTGGCTACGCGTTCCGTTTGTCGTTCTTGAACAAATGTGACGAACTAGAGCGCCAGACAGTCGCTGAGTTCTATCAGCGTTGTTTTGACGAAGAACTACCAGAAAGTGCGGCCAGCCTAAGTCTGGGCTAAATACACAAGACAGTTTTAAAATTCAAAATACCGCGCTAACGTAAAGGCGCGGTATTTTTTGTTTGTCGTGCAGGCATGTTGCGCCACTTAAACGCTAAGTGTTTTCAAATTGGAGCATCCTCATGAAGATGAAAATTGGAACGGAACTACCTGCTGACTATCAGGTGAGCCACGAAGACCTCGCCGAATCGACAGCGACGTTGATCGCCCATGCCCTGTTGCCGCTTTTTGCCGAGAACATGACCGAAGAACTTGCAAAGGCGAACGTCGAAGGCATTGTGACGGAACTGGCCTATCTGTTTGACGAAGGCGAAATCGTACTTGGTGGCAAGACCTACCGGCCGCGTTTGGCTTTTGTCGATGAAACGGGCGCTGTCCTGCCAGGTGTTGCAGCATTGACCAACTTACATGAATTGGCCGCAGACCCGTTCGAGATTGCCCCAGAAGCAGGGATCACCTTTGAAGAACCCGAATTCGAAGACGGTTAAGCGCGCATTCTTGCCCGCAAGCACTGGTCTTTGCGCCACCTGAGTTCTAGTTTGCGTCTCAGCAAAGGACGCATGCCATGAACAAGCCATCAGACAACCCAGCCGATCCGTTCAAAAAGGCGTTGGCGGAAGCCACCAAAGTCATGGCGAATGATCCCGAATTGTCGGTGACGTATTCAGTTGATCCGGCAGGCCAGACGTCAGACACAATCCGCCTACCCCAAGTTTCGCGCCGGATGACCCGTGATGAAGTGCTGTTGGCGCGTGGCACGGCTGATGCGTTTGCATTGCGGCACAAGTTTCACGATCCAAAAGTATCTGCCCGCTATATGCCACAAGGTCAGATGGCACAGGACCTTTATGACGCGATGGAAACGGCGCGGATCGAGGCCGTTGGCGCGCAATATATGCCTGGCACCGCTGGCAATATCGATGCCAAGATCGGCGCCGAGGCGATGCGCAAGGGATATGACCAGATCAACCAAGCTTCTGATGCGCCATTGTCGGTCGCGGCAGGCTATTTGATCCGCCATCTTGCCACAGGTCGCGATCTGCCCAAAGGGGCCGACAACGTGATGGAGTTGTGGCGCGGCTTTATAGAAGATCACTGTGGCGGCACGCTAGAAAGCCTATCTGAGACGTTAAACGACCAACAAGCATTCGCGAAGTTCGCCCGTCAGTTAATCAGTGACATGGGCTACGGCGATCAGTTGGGCGATGACCCTGATACATTGGACGATGATCAAGACGATCAGGCCGAAGACGGCCAAGATGAACAGGACGAACCCGACAGCACTGGCGATGACGACAGCGAAGGTGACGACGCAGAAGGCACACCAGAGCAAAGTCAGGAAGACAGCCAAGACGCCAGCCAAGCCCAAGTCAGCATGGATGATCAGGCTGATGCGGAAATGGGCGAAGAGGCCGAGATGCCAGAGGGTGAAGCCCCGCTCGAGCCGCCTGCCCCGCAGCCTGTGTCTGATGCCGATCCTGATTACAAAGTCGCAACCACCGAGTTTGACGAAGAGGTATCCGCCGAGGATTTAGCCGAGCCAGTCGAGTTGGAGCGCCTGCGCGCATACCTTGATCAGCAGCTAGAGCCGCTAAAGGGAGCCGTTTCTCGGCTTGCAAACAAGTTGCAGCGCCGCTTGCAAGCCCAACAAAACCGGTCTTGGGAATTTGATCTTGAAGAAGGTATTCTGGATGCAGGCCGTTTGGCGCGCATCGTCGCCTCGCCCACCACACCGCTGTCGTTCAAGGTCGAAAAAGACACTGATTTCCGTGATACTGTCGTCACGTTGCTGCTGGATAACTCCGGCTCAATGCGCGGTCGACCGATCTCAATCGCGGCGATCTGTGCGGATGTCATGGCGCGCACGCTGGAACGCTGTGATGTGAAGGTCGAGATTCTGGGATTTACCACCAAAGCCTGGAAAGGTGGGCAATCGCGCGAGCAGTGGTTGGCAACAGGCCGTGAAGCCACCCCCGGTCGTCTGAATGATTTGCGTCATATCATCTACAAATCTGCGGATGCCCCTTGGCGCAGAACCCGACCTAACCTGGGTCTGATGATGAAAGAAGGACTACTGAAAGAAAACATCGATGGAGAGGCGCTTGAATGGGCGCATCGCCGCATGATGGCCCGCCAAGAGCAGCGCAAAGTATTGATGGTGATCTCTGATGGTGCGCCAGTAGACGATTCCACATTGTCGGTGAACCCCGCCAACTATCTGGAAAAGCACCTGCGCGATGTCATTGCGATGGTTGAAAAGCGCAAAGCCGTTGAACTCGTAGCGATTGGTATTGGCCACGATGTGAC
>NZ_JAFMHR010000046.1:16418-20378 GCF_017854415.1 Yoonia sp.
CCCGCGATGCCCGATTGGAATGGCTGACGGGGTTTTCAGGCTCTGCAGGGTTCTGTGCTGTGTTGGCAGATGTCGCAGGTATTTTCATTGATGGCCGATACCGCGTGCAAGTGCGCACGCAAGTCGCGGATGAATTTACGCCCGTAGATTGGCCTGAACAGCGGCTAGCCGATTGGCTGCCGACGCAATTGCAAAGTGGGGTTCTGGCCTATGATCCGTGGCTGCATACCGTGTCGGAAATCGCAGACTTGCGCAGCGATTTATCGCAGCTCAAGTTAGCGCCGACGGACAACCTTGTTGATCTTATTTGGGCGGACCAACCGGCAGCACCCGTGGCACCGTTCACAGCCCATGCTATTGAACGCGCAGGCGAGCGCCATGACGCCAAGCGCGCGCGCCTTGCGGCAGATCTCAAGCAAGATGCCGCAATTCTGACCCTCCCGGACAGCATCGCATGGCTGTTGAACATTCGCGGCACTGATATTGCGCGCAATCCTGTGCCACAGGCTTTTGCGATTTTGCACAAGACTGGCCGTGTTGATCTTTTTGCGGGTTTTGGCAAAGCCGACGGCATTTTGGATCATTTGGGGCCAGATGTTGCAGTGCATGACATCACAGGGTTCTTGGGTGCATTGAACGGTTTGAGAGGCAGCGCGCTGATCGATGCGCGGACCTGTCCGGATATTGTTGCAACCACTTTGACTGATGCCGGCTGCGAGGTTGTGCAAGCGAAAGACCCCTGCATTTTGCCCAAGGCCTGCAAGAATGCTGTCGAAATTGCGGGCGCGCAAGCTGCCCACAAACGCGATGCCGTCGCGATGGTCCGGTTCTTGGCATGGCTTGATAGCCAAGGCCCTGATGCGGGGCTAACTGAAATCGATGTTGTCAAAGCCCTCGAGGGCTTTCGGATGCAAACAAATGCACTTCGCGACATCAGCTTTGAAACGATCTGCGGTGCGGGGCCACATGGGGCGATCGTTCATTACCGCGTCACCGAAGATACGAACCGCAAGCTTGGTGCGGGCGAGCTGTTGCTTGTAGATAGCGGCGGCCAATATATCGACGGAACGACCGATATTACCCGCACGATGGCTATCGGCACCCAGACTGCGGAACATCGGCAGTGCTATACCCGTGTTTTGCAGGGAATGATTGCGGTCAGCCGCATTCGATTTCCACACGGCGTCGGCGGTCAACATCTTGATGCATTGGCGCGCGCGCCTTTGTGGCTTGCGGGACAAGACTATGATCATGGTACGGGTCATGGTGTAGGAAGTTATTTGAGCGTCCATGAAGGGCCGCAAGGTATTTCGCGCCGCTCTGAGGTGGCCTTGCAGCAAGGTATGATCTTGTCCAATGAGCCGGGCTATTACCGCGAAGGCGCGTTCGGTATCCGGATCGAAAATCTGATTTTTGTAGCGGATGCCCCTGCGCTTGATGGAGCCGACGACCGCAAGATGCTCGCGTTCGAGACGCTCACGTATGTGCCGTTTGACAAACGCCTCATTGACACCAGTTTACTGACGCAAGCAGAACGGCACTGGATTGATGGTTACCATGCGGATACATTGAGCCTGCTTGCGCCCCTATTGGGCGCGGGTGACCGCGATTGGTTGACGACGGCCTGCGCCCCGCTGTGACAGCTATTTGTTGCATGACGTGATGAAATTGCGGCCTGCCGCACCTGACGAGAGGAAAGACCACATGGCCGACCATATCAAAATCCGCCCTGCAACGGGAACTTGGGTTGTACGTGCCGCCGGTGCTGTGCTGGGCGAAAGCACCAATGCGCTTGAGTTGACCGAGGGCGATTACCCCCCTGTCATCTATTTTCCGCGTGCTGATCTTGCGATGGCGTTTTTTGATCCAACAGACATGTCGGCGACTTGCCCTTATAAAGGTGCTGCCAGCTATTTCACCATCGTCGCAAAAAGTGGGCCGATCCCGAACGCGGCTTGGTCTTATGAAAACCCAATCGAAGCTGTAG
This sequence comes from Yoonia sp., assembly GCF_017854415.1. Taxonomy (GTDB): domain Bacteria; phylum Pseudomonadota; class Alphaproteobacteria; order Rhodobacterales; family Rhodobacteraceae; genus Yoonia. The sequence continues at coordinate 18,406 of NZ_JAFMHR010000046.1, forward strand.
CCGCGATCAAAGATCACTTGGCATTCTTTCATGAAAAGATCGCGGTCGAGCAGGTTTAAGAACCCGCGCCCTACGAATGCTCTTCGGCGGCTGTCTCTGACAATGCACGGTTCATGGCGCGCAACGCGTCGACCTGAAATAACGCGCCCCACAGCTCTGGTGGGGTGTCTTCACCGCCCAATGTCACGACGGGAATAAAGCGTGGGCTGCCACGCTCAAAGATTGGCATAGCTTGTTCGAGCGTCGCGTTGCCGTCCAAGTAAAGTCCATCGCGCACAAGATCCCAACATGCGTCTTCCGACGCAGCATCATCAGCCCCCACTTCGCGCATGATACTTGATACCTTGAAAGTCGCCAAAAGATAAGCCTGCGGGCCTGCTGCCAGATGAACGTTGCGCCGTTCAAGCTGGGTAAGAAAGAACGAGCGGTCCACGAGCCGCGAGGCAAGGGCCGTGGACATCGAGACAGCGACCATCACGGCAAGACCGGTTTGCCAGTCACCTGTTAGCTCGAAGACAATGAGAGTGGTTGAAATTGGCGCACCAAGCACGGCTGCAGCGACGGCCCCCATGCCAGCCAGCGCATAAAGCGTACCGCTGCCTGACACTGTCGGAAAAATTGCCGTGGCAATGATACCAAAGGCCAGCCCCGTCAAAGCCCCGACCATCAGTGACGGCGAGAATACGCCGCCGCCCATGCGCCCACCCATCGTAATTGCGACTGCAATCACCTTGAGAACCACAAAGACGATCGCTTCGTGCAGTAGCAATTCGCCAGTCAGAGGCCCGCCCATAGTAATTGCGACTGCGATTACCTTGAGGATCACAAAGACAATCGCTTCGTGCAACAACAGCTCGCCAGTCAGGGCAGCTGAGGTCGTTTCGTAGCCCACGCCGATAATATGGGGCCACCAGATCGCTAGCCCGCCCAGCATTGCGCCAGCCACAGCGGGGCGCAGATAGCGCGGAAGTCTCGACTGCTCTTGCAAGTAACTGCCAAGATCATCGGCCCAAAAAATCGCTTTCATAAAGGCCACAGCAACCAAGCCACACACAAGCCCAAGGATCAGAAAGGCAGGCAGCTCCACATAAAAGCCAAGCGCGTTTTGAACTGGCAAAGTGAATTCCGTGACATCGCCAAAAACAAGCCGGTTAATTACGGTGCCGACGGCTGCAGCAATGACAATCGGCGCAAATGCGTGAACCGCAAAGTGACGCAGGACCACTTCGAGCGCAAAGAGTGCGCCCGCAATGGGCGCATTAAAACTGGCCGAAACAGCAGCAGCGACCGCGCAGCCCAACAGATCCCGTCCTGTGATGCCATTCGCGTTGATCCAGCGGCACACACCCGTTGAAATGACAGCCGCAAGGTGAACGACGGGCCCTTCGCGGCCCGTTGATCCACCCGTCGACAAGGTCACCATCGATGCAACCGCAGAGGCCAGCCCCCTGCGCACTTCAACCCGGCCTTCGGACAGTGCCGCACTTTCGATCACATCCGCCACGGATCGCGCGCGCCCGTCATCGGTAAAGTGATGCAAGATCAAGCCGACGATCAAACCGCCGCAGATCGGGATGATCAGAATTTGATACCATGCCAGTCCAGCCGCAAAGGAATGCAATGTAAGGACGTCATCGGTGCCATAAGCCGTCGTCTGGATTGCATAGATCCCAAGTCGAAACAGCACGGCCGCAAGGCCCGACGCTATCCCGATCGCAAGTGCGATGAACCAAAACTGGATCTGGTTCGGCCCATGCGTTTTCATAACCCGGCCAGCATCCTGACAAGTTGAACAAAACTGCGCAAACCCTTGCTTAAGAAACTCTTTTACTGGCTTGCCCATGTGCAGTCTTTCTTGCGACGTGTAGTGAAAGCCTCTTTTGGCGGACCTACTGTCGCTCCTTCGTGATCAGCCTATGTCAAGTAAATCGGGCATCCAAGTCCGATTTTGTGCATTTGAACAATGAAAAATA
>NZ_JAFMHR010000189.1 GCF_017854415.1 Yoonia sp.
CGTGTTCCGCGAGGTCGTCTAGTGTTTCAAGTTTCTGGCCCATTAGCTTCGACACTCCAATTTCCGTCTCTATGCCCTCAGTACAGGACTATACAATGTAGGTCAAGTGTTGACCTACATGGCGATACCAGATATGTAGCAGATACGGTAATTGAGGATATGTAGATAATGGGATGGCGGGACGCGGCATTGCCGGATGAACTAGCTGAGTTGAAGCGGCGTGAGGCTGCGCGTGACGTGGCGCGGGTTGAGTATCGCGCTTACTATCGTCGCCTTATGAAGCGCTGCCAGTCACGTATTAAGTGGGCGTCTAGTGTAGCACAAAAGGAGCCGGAATGATGAGGCGGAAACCAGACGGGACGGCGTGGACGGAACGGGAATATGCGCAAGACCTTGTGATAGAAAGGTGCGTTCGGGCCATTAACGAGAGATTGGCGAAAGTGGGCATGGACCGCGAAAAGCTAATACAGAGCCTTGAGGATGACGGCTTTACAGCCACGGAAATAGATCAAGCAAAAATTCGGTTTGCAGAAATGATGAGGGGCGAAGCCCGTGAGGCATTAGCACAAAAGGAGGCCAGAGAATGAAAGCTACAGTTGCAACGCCAGCGCCAGAGTTTTCAGATTGGGAGTTAGGATTTGATTTAAGAAAGACAATGAAACAAAACCTGGATGAAGCTGCAAAGGTTGCCTTTGAATGGTCTTGGGGCAACCTGGAACTGCAGATCAACACCGGATGGCCAGCAGTCGGATGGATACAGGCGGCAACCAAAGATTACGACGAAATTGCATACTTTTCCTTTGAAGCGCTGGCGAGGCAAGCAGCTTGGGAAGTGGCGACAAATTACTCAGAGCAATTTAGAGAGCAGAACATTGAAGAAACCAAGCTGCACCTGGCGGCGGTGCGCGATGAATTGTTGAAAGCGGTCAAGGTTTTCGACGATGCGATTGCAGACCCGATTGCCGCGACCAAAGAGCCAAGCAGCAATCCGCTAGACTACGCCACCACAGAACACATTGAACAAATGAAAAAAGATTGTGGGGGCAGGGCATATCCATTCAGCGAACCAGATGAGGGCTAAAAGGCCCCTTTCCACGCCCGCGCCCGCATAAATCCCGCACGGATGCAGGCAAGCCCATGAGATAAAACGAAAATGCGTTGCCCTTTAGTCGGGGATATAACCCCAAGCGCGACCCGTCTCTATTTTTGAAATGTGGGCTGCATCAACGCCAAAATCCTTTGCAAGTGATGCGCGGCTAATGCCAGCCTTTCTTTCTTTCCTGATGGTTTTCACATCTTCGGGTGTTATCTTATCGCCAGACCGCCCCTGCCTTTTGTGCAAATCCCGTCTGTTGTCTGATGGGCTACCCGCGTAAATATGATGTGGGTTGCAGCATCGCGGGTTGTCGCACTTGTGCAGCGCATACTTTTCGCCAAGGGTTTCGCCGTTTGCCAGTTCCCAGGCTATCCGGCTTGCAGTCAGGCTTTCCCCATTCACCTTCATCCGCCCATAGCTGCCGTTGGCGACAGCACCACGCCAAAGCCAACAGGCGACTTCTGATTTTTTAACGTCTACCTTCGACCAGAACCGCGCGACAGTTATCGGTGAATACTCAGTCATTTTCGACCCTTTTCGGTGCCTGTTACACAATTTTTACCCACAGAGCGTGGGCGATGTGTAAAAATCCAATAAAAGTGAGCGAAAACAATGGGGCCGATATGTGGGGCCGTGCAACTTCACCCGCACCAACTAATATCCCAAAATTTCACAGTTAGCCAGAAAAAACAGGCGCTAAACATAGGCTTTATGTACACCAGCGAAAATGTTTTCCTTGAGTTTCCGCCGAAAATGGAACACCCATTACACACAATTTACCCACGGGTGTGTAAATGGCGAGTTTTGAAAAGCGCAAGGACGGGCGATGGCGGGCTTTTGTGGCGCGTGGCGGCGTTCGCGTCAGCAAGGTGCTGCCGACCAGACAGGCCGCAAAAGATTGGGCGGCACGGAAAGAGTATGAGGTTTTAAATGAGCGACCAGAAGGCGAGACGGCAACATTTGGGGCCACACTTGAGCGCTACGCAAGAGAGGTAACGCCGCGCAAGCGAGGGGCGCGTTGGGAGCATTTGCGGTTGATGCGGTTTCAGAAAGACCCGATTTCACGCCTAAAACTAAGGGATTTAAAGCCTGCGCACTTGTCGAAGTGGCGTGACGCACGGTTGAGGGAGGTCACGCCTGGGACGGTAAACCGCGAAATGTCGTTGCTTTCTGGCGTTCTGACTGTTGCGCGGCGAGAGTGGGGGCTGATCGAAAGCAACCCGATAAGTGACGTTCGCAAGCCGTCAAAGCCGCCGCCGCGTGATAGGCTGGCGACCCCAGCAGAAATGGATGCGTTGAAAATATCGGCTGGGGATGATCTGGCGAACAAAACTGCGCGGGCCTTCCATGCGTTTTCGTTCGCAGTTGAAACCGCCATGCGGGCCGGGGAGATTGTCGGGTTGTCTTGGGACCGCGTGGACCTTCAAAGCCGCGTTTGTACACTACCCATGACAAAGAACGGAACCGCCAGGGCAGTGCCTTTGTCAATCGAGGCAGTCAGGTTGCTTGAGGCTCTGCCAAAAATGGAGCCTGTTTTTGGGCTAAACAGCAGCCAGCTTGAAAGCCTTTGGAGAAAACTGCGGAGGCGGGCAGGCGTCGAGGGTCTTACATTCCACGACAGCCGACACATGGCGATTACACGCCTTGCGCAGAAGATTGATGTTTTGGACCTTGCGCGGATGGTCGGGCACCGCAACATTTCTCAGTTGTTGGCCTATTACAATGCGTCTGCGGCGGAAATTGCTAAACGTCTGGATTGAGCCGCACAAGCCGGACATTCCCCTGCCGCTTTGTTTCGACCATGCCGCAGTCAATCCAGTTGCGCACGGTTCTTGTTGTCCTGCCTACGTGCTGCGCATATTCCGCAACCGTCAGCCATTCGGGCGCGGGCGTGACCGTGGCACCGTCGAGGCGGGCAGCAAGGTCCATGATTAGCCGCTCCATGCGGTCCAGGCGTTCTACCGGGACCAGCGTAAATGCTTGGTCGCTCATTTGACGGCCTCCGTTGGCTTTTCGGCCTTGAAACCCCAGTCGTCATGGCGGTCCTTCGGCATCGGCGCGGGGCGAATATAGGTGTATTGCGTCCGGTGATGCGCCACCATGTTGCCGCAACACAGCGTTGCGGTTGTTGCGCGGCCACCATAGCGCAGGACGCTCGGCGCAGCGCGGTTGTGCGCCAGGCGCAGTTCTTGGTCGCAGTGCGGGCAAATGGTCATTGCGTCAGCCCTGCCAGCTTTGCGCCTTCGTACAGCGCCCGCGCATCCCGCATTTCTGCGACGGTGCAGCGGTGATCAATCAGGCTGTCCACATCAGCGGCCATCTTGCGCAGCGCCTCCGCAGGTGCGCCGTCCTCATTGTTTGCCGCCCTGACAGCCACATAGATGGCGTCATTTAGCGCGGTCATTGCTTCGTCATAAGTCATGGCATTTCCCCGCAGCTTTCGCACTCAACATCGTCGCCAAATTTCACCATCAGCCCACCGCAGGGCCGGGCCCGAAACCTGATCGGCTGATCTTCGTCCGGTTCGGGATAGCGCCCGCAGGTGTCCCCGTCCTCAATGCCGATTTCGTGATGTTCGTCAGGCCCGGCCAAGCGCCAGGCGTCATAGTTTGATGGGAGGTTCATGCCGTTTCCCTTTCTGCTTCTAGGATTGCGTTGCCTATCATTTGCGGAATTTGCGGAACGACCGCATTGCCAAGGGCGGCTAATCTACTAGAGACCAGTCTAGAGGGAAGCCCATCATTTCCTCCACGAATTGCGGGTTGAGTTGGCCAGCCCACAGCATCGAAAGACTTACTTGCTTCCCAATGTTCAATCGCCTTCGCACCGATGGGTTGGCAAGGCTCCCCCTGTCCCGATTGTCCGAGGCAACGGGGGTTGGAAGAAGTGAAAACACGCTTTGAGTTGTGTTGTTCTGGCTCATTGTGCTTGGCCACGGCTTTTGATTGTTCCCTAATATTTTTGTCGGCGTGACCAATAATCCAGACCCGGTCCCTTCGGTGCGGGGCAGCGACGGCGCAAGCTGGAATAACAAACGTCCTTGCGGCGTAACCTTGTCCCTCCA
>NZ_JAFMHR010000190.1:0-2201 GCF_017854415.1 Yoonia sp.
ATCTTGCCCGGCGGGATCGCGTCATTCGGACCAAGCCCCAGCAATTCGCGGATCCCGTGAACTGCCGCATCGGCGTAGACTTCGGGGTTCTCTGACAGCAACTTGTGCGTCTTAAGCCCACCTTCCGGTGTCTTTGCTACGATGTCGGTAAATGTGCCGCCACGATCAACCCAAAATTGCCACATCAGACGTATCTCCTTTGTTTGCGGTCGCGCTAAGCGCCGCAGTCATTTCGAATAAGAGGGATTAAGTGCTACTGCAGCGCGTTCGGCAGGAAGAGCGCAATGCTTGGGAATGCGATCAACAAGAACGCCATTGCGAGCATTGTCAGGCAGTAGGGCAGCGCCCCCAGCATAACCTCGTTCAAGCTTCCTGATTTTCGCGCACCTTGCACAACATAAAGGTTCAGACCAACGGGCGGCGTAATCAATGCCATCTCGATCAAGACGATCATCAAAATGCCAAACCAGATCACATCAAACCCTTGCGCCACAACAAGCGGGACAATGATCGGGATGGTTACAACCATCAGCGACAATGTCTCGATGAAAAAACCCAAGACGATGTACAGAACGACGACAACCAAGATTGTCTTCATTGGCGTCAGCCCAAGGCCGTTCATAAATTCGGTCAACTCGCGACCTAATCCAGCAGAGGCCAGTGTGAAATTCAAGAACGACGCGCCAATCACGATCAGCATGATCATCGATGTGATCTTAACCGTGCCTGTCAGACTTTGGGTCAGCATCGACCAAGATACGCCGCCAAAGGCCAAAGCAATCACAAATGCACCTGCGACGCCAACGGCCGCGGCCTCAGTGGGTGTCGCCCAGCCACCATAGATTGATCCGACAATCATGCCGAACAGCAGCAAGATTGGAACCAGATCCACCAAAGCGCGCATCATTTGTGGGAATGCGAATGTGCGACGCAAACCGCCCAGGTCTGGACGGATAATGCAGATAATCGCGGTCACTGCCATGAATGCCACGGCAAGCGCTAATCCGGGGATCAGACCTGCAAGGAACAGTTGTGGGATCGAAGACTGGGTCAGAAAACCGTAAACGATCAGGTTAATGGATGGGGGGATCATGATCCCTAACGTACCACCAGCGGCAATCGCGCCTGAGAATAACTTGGGGTCGTAACCCAGTTTCTCGGCTTGCGGCATCGCGACTGTTGCAACGGTCGCAGCGGTCGCTACGGATGAACCAGAGGTGGCCGAAAACATCGTCGCGGTTGCAATATTGGCATGCACCAGTCCACCGGGCAACCAAGACACCCAGCGATCAAGCGCTGCATAGGTCCGGTTGGCTACGCCACTGCGCACCAGAATCTCGCCCAGTAACACAAAGAAGGGGATCGCAATCAGCGTCGCAGAATTCGACGACGACCAGACCATGTTGCCCAAACCCTTGGTGAGCGGAAAGCTGGAAAAGAATGCATCGATGCCAAAGCCCAAAAGGAACAAGACGATGCCGACGGGAATAGAAAGTGCGAGCAAGCCCAGCAGGGCCACAGATACATAACCGATCATTGGAGTGTCTCCTGCTCGGCGAATGCGCCGACAAAGGCTTCGGTTTCTTCGTGGCGGCGTTTGATCACAAGGCTTAGGGCTGCAAGCGTTGTCAGTGTCGACATCAAGGCAAACCATACCCAGCCTGCGAACCATGGCAGGTGAACCCAGATCAGGGGCGTCTCAAGCGGTGTGTTCGCTGTTGATCCATTGACCAGCGAGCGTTCCACGACTGGCCATGCTTTGATCGCGATGGTGACAATCACGCCTGTCATGACGATCATTGAAAACACATCAAACAAGGCTTTTTGGAATGTGGTGCAGCGTGTGCGCAAAAGATCGATGCGCACATGCCCCAGTTCCAGCAGCGTGTAAGACATGCCCCACGCAGTCGCGAGAGCCATGGCATAGCCTGCGATTTCTTCGGTGCCACCAAGGGACGTCCCGAACCGGCGCAAAATGATATCGAGCAGTACAAAGGCTGCGCATGCAAGCAGGCCAAAACCTACGGCAAGCGCCACCCCTTTATTGATAACCCGCAGGTTATGTATCATCTTGAGTTCCATGTTCGGTCCGCCCCTAGGTGATTTTCTTAGTTGATCGTTACGCCGACTACGGCACCAACGCTTTCGTTCCAACGCATGGCCCAATCGTCGCCCGCACGTTCTGCCCACTCAGGAAGAAC
>NZ_JAFMHR010000190.1:2550-4125 GCF_017854415.1 Yoonia sp.
CCTTTTTGCAGCGCGCCTGGCACTTCTGCAAAGGACACGTTCACGCCCTCTGCGCCAAGTGCTTCTAGCAGTTTCGCAGTCATACGGCCGGATGCACGTACCTTCAGACCCTCAAGGTCAGCAAGGTTGGTGATTGGCGCGTTACAGAACACGACCTGTGGCGGATAAGGTGCGACAGCCAGAACATGCGAGTTGAAACGATCGCGGTAGATGTCAGCCAACATCGGGCGTGCTGCATCAACCATTGCGCGGGCTTCATCGGCTGTCAGCGCCAAAAGTGGCACATCAAGACCTTCAAGCTCTGGCGCGTCTGCAACAGCATAGTCAGCAACAGTCATCGCTACGTCATAGACGCCTTGACCAAGCAATGGATAGATATCACCCAATCCAAGGCTCATCTGGTTGTGGGTTGTCAGCTCAACATTGATGGTCCCGCCGGATGCTTCTGGCAGTGTTGTGCTCCAAAATGGGGCCTCGTATTGATTGTGCAACGGCAGGCTGGACCAGCTACCAACGACCGAAAGATCTTCGGCAAATGTTGGTGTTGCAAGCGCCGTGGTTGCTGCAAGTAGTGCAAGAGTACGTTTCATATTGTAGAGCTCCTTGTTGGATTAGTTTGTTGATATAATTGTTGTTTCTGCGTCTTCCGCGACATCAGCGATCAGCATGTGTCCGGGAGAATGCGTGATGCAAAGCGGTAGCTGCGCATCAAGAAGGACGTTTTGCGGGGTCACCCCACACGCCCAATAAACCGGAACCTCACCCGGTTTGATTTCAACGGCATCGCCCCAATCAGGTTGCGACAAATCTGCGATGCCGATGCGGGTTGGGTCACCGACCGCAATCGGCGCGCCATGCGCTTGTGGAAAGCCCGCGCTAATCGCCTTTGCCTGTTCCACCTGATGTTCAGGAATAGGCCGCATCGTTACGACCATTTTGCCATGAAACGGGCCTGCCGGAACTAGATCAATGTTTGAGCGAAACATCGGAACGTTCTTCGCGCTTTCGATATGGCGGACCGGGATACCGTTTCGCAGCAATGCATTTTCGAATGTGAACGAACATCCAAGCGCGACGGTCACAAGATCATCCGCCCAAACATCTGTGATGTCGGGCACTTCTTCGGCAAGCACACCATCCCGAAACACGCGGTACATCGACACATCCGTACGGATATCGATGTCATGGCCCAAGGTGAAAAGATCGGGGTTGCCGGTGTCCCCGACCGCGACAACAGGGCAAGGCTTTGGATTGCGCAGGCAAAAGCGCAGGAAATCCAAAGCAAATCGTTCGGGTAGGATCGCAAGATTACATTGTAGCTTGCCCGCAGCCAATCCCGACGTGTGTCCAGCATATGATCCGTTGCGAATGGCACGGCGGACGTCGACCGCGCTGGCGGCCACAAGATCGGCATGGGAAACGGTTTTCGTTGGCATCAGGGTAACCTTTGCAATGTCGGCAAAGCATCACACGGCTAACCAGTTTCATGCAAATTATCATTTTATATCATTAGTGATAGATAATTTGAATTCACTTGGGATGTGTCTTGTCCCACAACAATGCAACTTCACGCGC
>NZ_JAFMHR010000047.1 GCF_017854415.1 Yoonia sp.
GGATCGCAGCATCTGGAATCCGAGCTTGCGTTGCGACTAGGCATGTCGCGCACCCCGATCCGAGAGGCGTGCTTGGTGTTGCAGTCCCAAGGTTTGGTCGAAGTGCGCGCGCGTAAAGGCATCCGTATTCTGCCCATAGCAGTCACCGACATGGCCGAGATTTATGATGTCCTGACCGCCCTTGAAAGCATGGCCGCCGCGCAAGCCGCGTCGCTTGGATTGGGTGATGACGATCTAGCCACGCTAGAACGAACCATCGTGGATATGGAGGCTGCATTAGCTGCAATGGACCGTGACGCTTGGGCCGCTGCTGACGACCGCTTTCATGCCGAACTTGTCCGCTTAGGGGGCAATTCACGGGTCATGTCCATCGTGGCTATGATGGGCGATCAAGTGCGTCGCGCGAAGTCAGTGACGCTTTATATGCGACCGTTACCGCTGAAATCCAACAAGGATCATCGCGGCGTGCTTGAGGCAATTCGCGATCAGAATGCGGAACTTGCGCAGAGTATTCACAAGGCGCACCGGATTGCCGCCAAGGAAACGCTTATCGCCCTTTTGACGCAAAATCGGTTGCATACGCTTTAGGCGCGCAGGATTTGACGTGCGGCACTTTCTGACGCAGCGAGTGCGCCCTCAATCAATCCGCCATTATCAGACGTCAATTCAGTCACCGCAAAGATCAGTTTGCTTTGCCAAACATCGCGCAATGCGGCGGGCATCGCATAAAGTGGATGCCCGGGCGGTGGCGTTGCGTCGGCAAGGGCTGCGGTAAAGGGCGCGCGTGACCAATCCTCAAGCCCTGTTGCAATCGGTGTTGCGGCATCTGGTCCAAACAAATTTACCAGCTGCGCAATCGCGGCTTCGATCAATGCATCGCCTGCATTGGCCCGTGCGGCGGCGGGCACGCCTACAAATCCAAAGATTGCGCCATAGCTTGCATCATCTGGGCTTGCGTCATGAAGTTCTACCATGGGTCCACGTCTACTGCTGGCATCGCCGGACAGGCCGTTTTCGCGCCAGAATGGTTTTGGATAGACCGCCACGAATTTGGCATGTGCGCCCATCCATGTGGGTATAGCTTGCAGACTGGTCATGGCTTGGTCGGGCAGTGCAGGGTTGAAGCTCAACCCCGCTGCAATGCGGGGTGGCACTGCAAGAACAATGTTTTCAGCATTGATGAAATCATCAGCGACATGTGCACCCATCGGGTTGGCCGAATTTTCGGTCGCAGGTGTTGCGACATGCACGCGGTCGGGATCAAGCTGGGCGGCCAGCGCATCTGTCAAAGCAGAGGTGCCACCAGCAATGCGGTAAGACCCCGCCATCGACATGAAGCCACTGTTTTGCATGACTTCGCCGTTTGGCTGTTCGAACAGTTGATCGCCATCCGACCACTGTTCAAAGGAGCGTAAACCCAGTTCCGCAAGCAATGCCGCGACGCGGTTTTGACCTGACCATATCCAAGACGGCCCAAGGTCGAAATTCGCGTTACCCACTGCAAGCGATTTAATCCGGCCACCCAAGCGCTGCCGCGCCTCAACCAGTTGATAGTCATGGCCTGCTTGTTGCAAACGGTAAGCCAGCGACAAACCCGTCAGGCCGCCACCGATAATCAGTGTTCTGGTGTGCATGGAAATATGGGACCTGACGTGTTGCGGTTTGAGGTCGACCATAGAAGCTGGGCGCAGCCTGCGAAAGGCTGCGCCACAAGTTGTTTACTTCACATCAAAGCGATCAAGGTCCATGACCTTCGTCCAGGCAGACACAAAGTCTTTTGCGAACTTCGCAGAGGCATCGTTTTGGGCATAAACTTCGGTCAACGCACGCAATTGCGAGTTTGAACCAAAGACCAGATCGACACGGGTGCCGGTCCATTTCACGGCGCCCGTTGCGCGGTCGTGACCTTCATAGGTGCCGCTGTCGCCAACTGGCTTCCATTCGATCCCCATATCGACAAGGGTCTTGAAGAAGTCGTTGGTCAGCGCATCGGTCTTGTCGGTGAACACACCGTGTGAAGATCCATCAACGTTAGTGCCAAGCATACGCATGCCGCCAACCAACACTGTCATTTCTGGCGCGGAAAGCGTCAGCAATTGTGCGCGGTCAACCATCATCGTTTCTGCAGGGACAGCATAGTCGGCCTTTAGGAAGTTGCGGAAACCATCTGCTTCGGGCTCAAGCGGCTCAAAGCTTTCGGCGTCGGTTTGATCAGCACTTGCATCCATGCGGCCCGGGGTGAACGGAACAATGATGTCATGGCCCGCGTTCTTTGCTGCCTGCTCAACACCTGCGGCACCACCCAAGACGATGATATCGGCGAGCGATACTTTCTTGCCGCCAGACTGTGCGTCGTTAAATGATGTTTGTACGCCTTCCAATGTTGCCAGAACCGTTGCCAGTGCGGCAGGTTTGTTGACTCCCCAGTCCTTTTGCGGGGCCAAACGAATGCGTGCGCCATTTGCGCCGCCGCGTTTGTCAGAACCGCGGAATGTGGACGCAGAGGCCCAAGCAGTTGACACCAGATCAGACACAGACAGACCGGATGCCAAAAGCTTGGCTTTCAAGTTTGCGATATCCGCGTCGTCGATCAGATCGTGATCAACTGCTGGGATCGGGTCTTGCCAGATCAGGTCCTCGGCAGGAACTTCGTTGCCAAGGTAACGCACCTTTGGGCCCATGTCGCGGTGTGTCAGTTTGAACCAAGCCCGCGCATAGGCGTCTGCAAACAAATCTGGGTGTTCCAGATAGTGCTGCGAGATACGCGCGTATTCAGGGTCCAGCTTCATCGCCATGTCTGCAGTTGTCATCATTGGGGCGTGGGTCCGTGATGCATCATGCGCATCGGGGACTGCGTCGCCCATCGCACCGCCGGCGGGGTGCCATTGCTGCGCTCCGGCAGGGCTTTTGCCCAATTCCCAATCGTTACCCAAAAGCGTCTCAAGATAGCTCATATCCCAAGTGATCGGTGTCGCGTTCCATGCGCCTTCGATACCGCTGGTCGTTGTGTGCACGCCTTTGCCGGTTTCAAAGCCGTTCTTCCAGCCAAGGCCCATCTGCTCGAGCGGTGCGCCCTCAGGCTCTGGTCCCATCAGCGCGGGATCACCTGCACCGTGGGCCTTACCAAATGTGTGACCGCCAGCGACGAGTGCGACGGTTTCTTCGTCGTTCATCGCCATACGCGCGAAAGTGTCACGGATGTCGCGGGCAGAGGCGAGGGGGTCAGGGTTGCCGTTCGGCCCCTCTGGGTTGACGTAGATCAGACCCATCTGCACGGCTGCCAGCGGGTTTTCCAACTCGCGGTCGCCGGAATAGCGGCTGTTCGGCTTGTCGGATGTGGCAAGCCATTCATCTTCGCGGCCCCAATAGACGTCTTCTTCGGGTTCCCATGTATCGGCACGGCCACCAGCAAAGCCGAACATCTCAAGGCCCATCGATTCCATTGCGCAGTTGCCGCAAAGCACGAACAGGTCGGCCCAAGAAATCTGGTTGCCGTACTTTTGCTTGATCGGCCAAAGCAGGCGACGGCCTTTGTCTAGGTTCCCGTTGTCCGGCCAGCTGTTAAGCGGGGCAAAACGCTGCTGTCCACCACCAGCACCACCGCGGCCATCTGCCGTGCGGTATGTGCCTGCGGCGTGCCATGCAAGGCGGATAAAGAACGGACCATAGTGGCCATAGTCCGCAGGCCACCAGTCTTGGCTGTCGGTCATCAGCGCGTGCAGGTCAGCCTTTAGCGCTTGCAGATCGAGCTTTTTAAATTCTTCGGCGTAGTTAAAATCAACACCCATCGGGTCAGACGCAGGTGCGCCCTGGTGCAGGATTTTCAGGTTCAACTGGTTCGGCCACCAGTCCTTGTTTCCACGAACGCTATGTGTGGTGTGCAGTGTGGCCCCGTGCATGACTGGGCATTTTCCGGTGTCATTACCGTCCATTGTTCATCTCCGATGTTGGTTAGTTATGCTTGGCGATAATAAGGTGTCGCCTATGCGATTGCATTGAGCAATATCATGCGGATGGGATTAGTTTAAGTTGCATTTTGTGATTGGTGTCATAATTTGAAGTTATGAAGAACTTGACCCTAAAGCAGCTACGTTATTTCGAGGCACTGTCCCGCCATGGCCATTTCGGGCGAGCGGCTGATGCATGCGCAATTTCGCAACCTGCGCTATCTGTGCAAATCAAAGAGCTGGAACAAAGTCTTGGTACAGTTCTTTTTGAACGCGGCCCTCGCCAAGTGAGCCTGACTGCTTTTGGCGAAGACTGGGCATTGCGGGTCCGCGATATTCTGCGTGCTGTTGATGAATTGGGCGATATGGCGCGCGCGGCGCAATCCGGTTTTATCGGGCGTTTGCGGATCGGTGTTATTCCCACCATTGCACCGTATCTATTGCCCGGCTTGATCCACCAGCTAAGCCAATCGTATCCCGATATTGATGTTCACATCCGTGAAACCGTGACGCCAAAGCTGATCGAAGAACTTGGCGGGGGTCAAATTGACACAGCGATTGTTGCACTTCCTGTTGCCGAAGCCGGATTCGAAGAAGTGCCGCTGTTTACGGAAAACTTGATGTTGGTGCGGCCACAATCTCAAGCGGATCAACCGGTCCCGACACCTGACGTTCTGGGGCAAATGCGGCTGTTGATGTTGGAAGAAGGGCATTGTTTCCGTGATCAAGCTTTGGCCTTTTGCAACCTACAAACTGCGCGACCCCGCGAAGGGTTGGACGGCAGTTCCTTATCCACTTTGGTGCAAATGGTCGGCGCAGGCATTGGCGTGACGTTGATCCCTGAGATGGCAGTTCCTGTTGAAACCCGTTCAGCGCCGGTGTGCGTTGGCCGCTTTGCAGCGCCACAGCCGACGCGGACAGTGGGCATGATCTGGCGTGCAACAAATCCTATGTCGGGGCAATTGCGTCAGGTGGCAGACATGGTCCAACAGGTCGCTAAGGGTCTGCAAAAAGCACCTTAGTAATGTGCGGCTAACAAAGGCGCCAAAAGCGGGTTGGGGAACTTTCGTCCGATTGTGACTGCATGAAAGCTCTCGTGCAGCCCCATATCATGACGTGCCTCGACCAAAAGGCCGCTCGCGAGCTCATTCTTCACGACGATCGGGGTCAGCACCGCAAGGCCCACGTTTTCGCGAGCCAATAGACGCATGAGCGCCATATCATCGACCTCTGCAGCAATTGTCGGCGTGATATCCAGCCGTGTACAAAGACGGTCGAACCCTGCCCGCACGGGGCTGTCTTCAGTGGGCAAGATCATGGGGTTATCTTGTAGCAACTGGCGCAAACTGGCCTGCCCACCCAGCCGTTCCGGTGTGCCAACAAGGCTAACTGGTTGGTCTGATATGGGCTGCGTCAGAAACGTCGACATCGCATCATGCGGTGGGACCAGATTGGTTAGCACGACATCAAGGCCAAGCGTTTCCAAACCTTGCAGCAATTCCACCAAAGTGCCGGATCGCAAGACCAGTTCGACATCTGGTTGCCGCAGCAGCGGACGCAGGAATTCGACCTGAAAGTTTCGCGACAACGTGGCAAGTGCGCCGACCCGCAGCACTTTGCGGGGTCTGCCTTGCTGGCTTAGCGTGCCCATCAGGTCCTTGCCTGCCGCAAAAATTGTGTCGGCATAGTCAAGCGCAATGCGTCCTGCTTCTGTCAAATGAAGCTGCCGCCCGCGCCGTTCAAACAGCGCATGCCCCATGCGATCCTCTAGCTTGCGGATTTGCACTGACAGCGCCGATTGCGACAGGTTCAGCCGCGCGGCGGTGCGCGTCAGGTTACCGTCATGGGCCACCGCCCAGAAGTAACGCAGATGATTATAATTCAAATCAGACATATCGTTTCATATAATAGAACGATATGTAGCAAACAATGAATTTTTTATCTGGATGCAACTCCCGTATCCCCGAACGAAATTATTAACGCGACGGAGACACCTATGTTGCTCAATGCCCTACCCCTGCTTGCGCCCCTCATTTTACTTGCGGCTGCCTTTGCACCGCGCTTTCTAGAGGGGACATCAGCACAAAAAGGCGCGTTGATCGCCGAAGGTGCAACGTTGGGTACGATCGCGGTCGCGATTTTGTCGGCAATCGTTCTTACAACGTCGGGCAGTGGTGACAGTTTCTTGTTTGGTTTGTTTGGCGTCGGCCTTTCGGTCCGTTTGGACATCATCAGTGTGATCATGTTGCTGCTTGTGTCTTTCATCGGTTGGGTCGTCGTGCGGTATGCGCGCACTTATCTGGACGGCGAGGCGCGGCAGGACGAATTCACATTTTGGCTGCTGTCCACGCTCGCGGTCGTGCTGTTGCTGGTTCAGTCGGGCAACACGGTACAGTTCGTCGGTGCATGGATCGCCACCAGCATGTGTCTGCACAAACTTCTGGTGTTTTACCCCGAGCGGGCCGCCGCACAGCGCGCCGCACGTAAGAAATTCGTACTGGCAAGGGTTGGCGATGTCGCTTTGCTATTCGCGGCGGGCCTTTTGGCACTTACTTACGGAACGACAAAAATCTCTGTAATCTTGGCTAGCGCGTCTGACGGGCAGGGCGGCGGCATGGCAGTTGGTGCTGCGGCATTGATCGCAATCGCGGCTATTTTGAAATCCGCACAGTTCCCGCTGCACGGCTGGTTGACCGAAGTGATGGAAGCCCCGACACCTGTATCGGCCCTGCTGCACGCAGGTGTGGTCAACGCTGGTGGATTTGCTTTGATCCGCTTTGCTGACGTGATGTTGCTTTCGCCTCTGGTAATGGCAACGCTGGTAATGATCGGCGGTTTCACAGCCCTGTTCGCAGGTCTGGTGATGTTGACCCAGCCAACGGTCAAAGCATCATTGGCGTGGTCCACGATCGCGCAAATGGGCTTTATGATCTTGCAGTGCGGTTTGGCGCTCTTTCCGCTGGCCCTGCTGCACATCGTGGCACACTCGCTTTACAAGGCTCACGCCTTCCTGTCCGCAGGTGGCGCAGTCGAGGGTGTCGTAGCGATCCGCAAGCCGGGTCCGGTTGCGGTGCCAAATCTGGCCGCCGTCACACGTGCTTTCGTTGTGGCGCTTGGCATCTACGGGATTGTCTACGCGGTCCTTGGCCTTGGGTTCGACTTTGGTGGAAAATCCCCACAAGCGGTGGCCTTGGGCGCGATCCTGATCTTTGGTGTGGCCTATCTTTTGGCCCAAGGTTTCGCGGATCAGGCCCCAAAAGCACTGACACAGCGCACCGCAGCTTACGCTGCAACCGTGACCGTCAGCTACCTTGTCCTGCAACGCGCATCAGAGTGGTTGACCGCTGGTACCTTGCCCGCAACACCACCAGCAGGCGCGCTGGAGTGGGCACTAATTCTACTGGCCATGATCAGCTTTGGACTGGTGGCGCTTGCACAAGCAACTTTGCCGCTGTGGTCCTTCCATCCGGCCGCCCAAGGTTTGCGTGTTCACTTGTCGAACGGGCTTTATATTAATGCGATTTCGGACCGGCTGCTTGGCGGTTGGACCAAGACCACACCATCTAAAAAAGGAGCGGCCCAATGAAGGCGGATGTATTTTCAGGTTACGCTGGCGCACAGCTGGAAATGATTGCGAAGGCCGAACATGCAGGCCGCGCGATCCCACCGCTTTGGCCGCTGTCATCATCAGTCGCAGTGAACCCCTTTCTGGGCCAGACCGAGCAGACTTTGCCGCAAGTGGCAGCCCTGCTAGAACGGGTCGCGGGCACAGCGGTTACAATGCCAAGAAGCTGGTATCAGACCAAGATTGCCGACGGTACGATCACCGATGCAGACCTTATGGCTGCCTTGGCACAGTTCCCGCTAAGTGCGGCTGATACTGACGCACTCAAGGCGGCTGCGAGTGAAGAAGCAGACCCAGTAAGAGCGTTGCCAACCATTGCAGACCTAGCCGCTGATGTGTCTGGCATCGATTGGCCGGGGATCATTGCGGATCGTTTCGGTGTTTGGGCCGCGGGATACTTCGACGCAGGCCAAGCGCTATGGCAAAACAAGCCCGGACGTGGTGCGTTCGCCGCATGGCGCGATTTCGCAAGCCGTGACCTAAGCCCAGAGATTGGCGGGCTTTCAGGTTTTGGCGCGCTGGTTGCCAATACACCCGATCAAACCCGCAACGCGCTTGTTGGTGCTTCTGAATTGCTGGAATTGTCACCAGAGGCGACTGAAACCTATTTTCACCAGTTGCTGATTGGTCTTGGCGGTTGGT
The DNA here is from genome assembly GCF_017854415.1 of Yoonia sp. Lineage (GTDB taxonomy): Bacteria > Pseudomonadota > Alphaproteobacteria > Rhodobacterales > Rhodobacteraceae > Yoonia. Next base: position 8,215 of record NZ_JAFMHR010000047.1, read on the forward strand.
CACAGGTTGGGCGCTACCGGTTGTGGCAGGCGGAGTTGGCGGGCGAAACTGACAGCACAACGACTGAATTGCTGACGATCCGTTTGATTTGGGAACAGGCGCTTTATGCCAAATACCGCTCGGAAATCGAAGCAGATTGGAAAGTGGTGCGTGCGGCACATGAAGCTCCCGTGTCAGCGAACCCTGCGCAATTGATTGACGCCGCGTTGCAAGCTGCTGCCGAATTCGCAGGACAGCGTAAATTGGCAGAGACCCTAAGCATGCCTGCTGCTGCGGCACAGACGGGTCGGCCAAAGCTGCAAGCCGCGTTCTGTATCGACGTGCGGTCCGAAGTGTTCCGCCGCGCACTGGAAAGCACGGATGCGTCTATCCAAACACTGGGCTTTGCAGGCTTCTTTGGCTTGACTGCGGCGCACAATAGCTTTGCGTCTGACGTGCAAGAAAAACGGTTGCCTGTTTTGCTGAACTACGGTGTCACCAGCCACTCTGGAGGGGCGTCCGATAACACGGCTGACCTGAACGCGCGCTTTGCGGCGCGCGCTAACCGCGCATGGGGCCGGTTCAAACTGGCGGCGGTATCGTCTTTTGCCTTCGTCGAAGCGACAGGTCCTATCTATATGGGCAAGTTGCTGCGCGACGCGCTGGGCATGAATGCAGCAAAAGCACCTGATGCGCACAAGCCCGAGCTTGATGACAGCTTTGATACCGCAGCACGGATTGCGGCCGCGACGGGCATCCTTAAGGCGATGTCGATGACGGCTGACTTTGCACCGCTGGTTTTGCTTTTTGGTCACGGCGCCAATGTGGTCAATAACCCGCACGCGAGCGCGCTGCATTGTGGTGCGTGTGGTGGTTATTCGGGCGAAGTGAACGCGCGTCTGCTGGCAGGTATGCTGAACGACAAAGACGTGCGCGCTGGTGTCGCTGCGAACGGGATCACGATCCCCGAAGACACGCTGTTTATCGGCGGTCTGCATGACACTACAACCGATGATGTGACTATTTACGAGGCCGATTTTGCTGGTCACAGGCACAAGGCGCATTTGAAAACTGCACGGGCATGGCTGGCACAAGCAGGTACTATCGCGCGGACAGAGCGGGCATTGCGCTTGCCGCGCGCGGCCAACGGCAACCAAGTTAAAAGCCGGAGCAGTGATTGGTCCGAAACACGGCCCGAATGGGCGTTGGCTGGCTGTCAGGCGTTCATCGCCGCACCGCGGTCGCGCACAAAGGGTAAGGGCCTAGAAGGTCGTGCGTTCTTGCATGACTACGATTGGCAAAAGGACGAGGGCTATGGAATTCTAGAGCTGATCCTGACCGCCCCTGTTGTCGTCGCAAGCTGGATCAGCCTGCAGTATTACGGCTCTGTCGTAGCACCAGATGTGTTCGGGGCGGGCAACAAGCTGTTGCACAATGTGACTGGCGGTATCGGTGTGGTCGAAGGAAACGGCGGCGCGCTGCGCGGCGGTCTGCCATGGCAGTCTGTCCATGATGGGACTGGCTACGCGCATGATCCGCTTCGGTTGTCGGTATGCGTAGAGGCACCGACCGCGGCGATCACTGCGATCCTTGAAAAGCATCCGAATGTGCGGGCGTTGTTTGATAACCAATGGCTGCACTTGTTCACGCTTGATGCAGATGGACAGATTGCACAGCGTTATGCTGGCGATCTCAAGTGGGTCGCATTCGAACAAGCGAAACAAGCCGAAGCTGCTTAGATCTGACAAAAAAAGGGCGCGGCATGAAATGTGCCGCCCCAAAGCCCGTCAAAGCTGGTGAGCTTTGCGAATAATGCGCTGCTGAAAGAAAAGCGGCCAGTTGGGTGCTTTGCGCAACCGGCTAAAGTGGGGTTCAGATCAGCCAGCGTACCAAGAATGGTACGATCAGGCTGGTCAGCAGCGCATTCAATGCCATTGCGATGCCGGCGTAAGCCCCAGCCACAGGGTTGACCTGAAACGCCCGCGCCGTTCCGATACCGTGCGCGGCAACACCGACTGCAAAACCTCGTGCACGCCAGTCGGTGATCCCAAGCAGGTTCATCAATGGTGTCACCGTCACAGCACCGATAATCCCCGTCAGGATAACCAGCACTGCTGTCAGCGCGGGAAGTCCGCCAACGGCTTCCGAGATACCAAGAGCGACGGGCGCAGTTGTCGACTTGGGTGCGAGCGAAAGCAGGACCTCGGGCGGCAGGCCAAAGGCGCGCGCAAGCAAAATTGCCGAACCAGACGCAACGATCGAGCCAACCAGCAAGGCAAGTACGATTGGCGCTACAGAGGTGCGAATTGTGTCTCGATTGTCCCAAAGCGGCAACGCCAACGCCACGGTTGCCGGACCAAGCAGGAAATGGATGAATTGGGCGCCCTCGAAATAGGTCGTATAGTCCGTTCGTGTCAGCCACAGCACGGGCGCTATGACTAGGACCGACAAAAGCACCGGATTGGCCCAAGGTGGATACCCCAGCCGCCGCGCCATTCCATCCGCGAGCAGATATGCAAGGATCGTTGTGGTGAGCCAGATAAGCGGCGTCGTTGCCAGATAGCTCCAGAGGTTTGCAACATCCGTCATGTGGTCCGGCCTTCGATCAGGTACCGGACGCCAAGGAACGTTCCAACGGTGGCGAGCATGGAAAGCACCGTGGAGAGTGTCAGGATAGCGAGCAGTGCGAGCCCGTCATCCAACAAGACCTCGAAGTTGCCAATCACACCCACACCTGCAGGAACGAAAAGGAATGAGAGGTGCGCAAGGATGACAGTGGTCGTTGACCTTAGCTGTTCGGCAAGTGCGGGAAAGATTCTGAGCAACACCACGAGCAAGGCAAGACCGAGCACAGGACCGGGGATTGCCACGCCAAATCCGCGCGCAGTTATTTCGCCGAGCAGCTGACAGCCCAAGAGGAGTCCAAGTGTATGCAGCATAGCGGTTGGTCCCTGAACTGTTATTCAGAACCATTCTGAAGGCAAACGCACCGCAGAACCAATGGAAAATTTCATTTGGCCAGAAGTGGTAAGGGCGATGAACGCCTGCAAGGGCCGCAGCGCGTGATTAGGTCAAAGGTTGCACGTCTTTGCATGATACCCCGTCCCGGGTGTCGCGACCGAATTGATTTCAGGCCAAGTAAAATGGGGATTTCCAGAGAGCTTTTTTATCTGCTTTCACAAAGCGTCTAGACGCATTAGGCATCCCTATCTTCGCAAGGTTGGGACAAACCATGGCGCAAAAAGCCACCATCTATAAAGTTGAACTTTCCGTTTCCAATATGGATCGTCATTACTACGAGACCCATAAACTGACAGTTGCCAAACATCCGTCAGAAACGGACGAACGGTTGATGGTGCGTATTCTTGCTTTTGCACTGAATGCCCATGAGCAGTTGGAAATGACCAAGGGCATTTCGACGGATGACGAACCAGACATCTGGCAAAAAAGCCTGAGCGGCGAGCTTGAGCTGTGGGTGGCATTGGGATTGCCGAGCGAAAAGATTGTTCGCCAATCATGTGGCAAGGCCAACGCGGTCATTGTCTATTGCTACGGTGGGCGGACCGCTGAGATGTGGTGGGACAAGATTAAGAATAGCACCACTCGGTTTGATAACCTTCAGGTGATTAACTTCACCGAGGCTGACACCAGCGAACTGAGCAACTTGGCAAATCGCTCGATGAAGCTGCAGGTCAATATTCAGGAGGGCGATGTGATGGTCAGCGTTGATGACAAGATCGTTTACGTAACCCCGGTCAAATGGAAAAGCGCCGATCATTGATGAGCGATTAACAATTGATACGCTTATCAAAGCCCTTTCAGTAGGATTGGCTAAATTCGCCTGAAAAATGCGCTCTCATGCCGTTTTGAAAGATCTAGCTCAACTGATCAAAGTGCAGTTCCGTGATTGCCTTGCGGGGGGAAAGCTTGCGGTCAAAAAAATACCATCCCCAACAAAGTCATTCACAAAAGAAAAATATGCGCGTTTGATTATCATCAATGCTGCATGACGCTGCAGCGTTTAGGACTGGACTATCAAATACTTGCTATAGCTTCGCGGAGCAGTTGGAGGGGCTTGCAGAAATGCGGGATGATCCCCTGTTCATTTCGCCCCCTGCGTAGCGCGTCTCGTTTTGGAGGCTGAGATGTTAGACCTTGCAGTACGCATTTTGTTATTTCCAGTTCTGGTCGCACAAGCAGCAGAGGTGCGACGGGCGGCACTGCGCTTGGACGATCCTTCGGGCCGCCGCCACGGTGTCAGTGGGCAAGGGCCAGACCTGCGCTTGTTGATCATCGGCGACAGTTCTGCTGTCGGGGTCGGCACATCGCATCAGGAAGAAGCGCTTTTGGGTCATATGCGCAAAAGGCTATCGCAAACGAATACTGTCTACTGGTCAGTAGACGCGAAAACAGGCGCCACGACGGCCGATACGATTGCGCGGCTACAAGGGCACGCGCCGCAGAAATTTGATATCGTTTCTATTTCACTGGGCGTAAATGATATCACTTCGCGCGTGTCTCTATTTGATTGGCTGCTGGATTTTTCAGCTCTATTGCGATTGATAGATATCAAATTTCAGGCCGACGTCATTTGTGTATCAGGTATTCCTCCGATCCAATATTTCCCGCTGCTCCCACAACCTCTCAGATGGGTGTTGGGTGCGCAGGCAAGGCGGTTTGATCGGGCACTGCGCGAACTTGTTTCCGATTGCAGCGATTGTCGATTTATCGAGATGGATTTTGAGCCCAATGTTTCACAAATGAGTGCTGATGGCTTTCACCCTGGCCCCAAAATCTATTCAGAGTGGGGACGTAAGGTCTATCGTGCGATCCGTCGGGATATCAAGCAGCTCGGGAAAACGTAGGGTTCGGTCGGCGTCAGCCATTCTTGGCGTTATGGCATCATCATTTCGTGCACTGCTTGCATGCCTCGATCAGCCATATCCGATACCTCGGCAGCGTGCTTTTGAAGGGCTGCTACAAGGTCTGGGTCAGTTGATGTTTGGGTCACAACGATCCCATCGTCCGTCAGATCGATCTCGGTTTTGATTTCGTCACCCCTTGCAAAGAAGATGTCCAAGGTTGGGCTTTGAATGCCAATCTTTGGATCATCCCGCGTTTCAACGCGGCCGATCATCCCGACGACATGGCTGACTAATTTATCCATAACGTCCGTGTCAGACGAATTGGTAATGGTGCGAATGCCGTTTGGAAGATTGGTGACTTCGCGCGTGATCGTTTCAAAGTTTCGGAACATGATTGCAAGTTCGGCGCTTTCTTCGGGCGTCGCATTCTTTCCGCGCAATCCCGGCATATTCACTTCATCATGACCTGATCCGTCAGCACCATGCATATGACCTTGGCCGAACATATGTTGGGACATCATGTAGAACCTGTTTCCCGAAGCGAAGAAAAACACACCAGCAATCACGATCAGCAGGGTCAACAGCCATATAATATATCGGCCTTTGGCGCGTTTTTTTGAGTGCGATGTCATCGTCTATCACTATCCCTTAGGCAGATTGCTTGGTTCAGTTCCCCCTCATACGCGCGCAGGACATAGTCGTCCATCGTCGGCGGCCCAATCAAAGTTTCACGAATGGATCGACATACTGCATGCAGGACGACATTGCGGCCAACTGTGCGGGTCGCGGATCAGAGCGCGGTCTTTGGCGTACACCATCTGGTTAGCTGGTGCATTGCCTTGGTCGTGTGGTACGCCTTGCGACAACTGTGAAACAGGAGCTGTGGCCATGGTAGAACCAGAGACATTTTCGTTTCTTGCGGATCTTGCAAAGAACAATCGCAAAGTCTGGATGGACGAACATCGTGTCGCATTCGATGATGCGCGCCGGAATTTCACTGGCATTGCTATGACGCTACACGACTATGCTGATCGGTTTGATCCCATGGTGGCCGAGGCAAAAAGCAAACCGAAGCAAAGCTATACCAAGCTATTTCAGGAACCGCGTGACCGCGTTGGACGTTCTTTGTACCGTGCCGACGTGGATGTTTTTGCCAATGCTGGCCATCCAGCAGAGGACTTTGGGTACTACCTCCATATTGAGCCGGGGAAATGCTACGCTGGTGCGGCACTTTTTCAACCATCCAAGGCGGCACTTGCACGACTACGGGCACGCTTGGTCGATGATCAGGAAGAACGAAAAGAAGTCTTGTCAGACCCAGAGTTCAAAACGATGTTCCCAGATGGTTTAATGACAAGAAAGGAATTGAGCGTTGTGCCGGATGGTTTTTCTGGCGACGATCCCGCTGCGCCCTACTTGAAAATGGTCGGATTGGGATGTCGTAAAGATATTCCAGACGCGCTGCTGCTCGACGACGATGTGATCGATCTATTGATCGAGATTTTTCGCGCCGCGCGCCCGCTGGTCAGCTACTTCGATTGACGCAATTGCAGCCGCGACCGATGGCATGCGTAGCAAACGAGGCGGTCTCGTTTACTACAGATGCCGCATGATCGTCATGGCGTGCAAAGCTTGGCTATGTTCCGTTCACACGTAATAGTTTGGCCGTCCCCGCCGCACGAAGGTAACCCCAAGAGTTAACCTTGTGCGTGCCCCAGTACCAATCCCGCTCTATATTGCGATTGCATCAGACGCCTAACCGATCCCGCATCGCGTAGTACCAAGAGCCGACCATTGAATAGGGAACGCGCAACATCCGCCCTCCGGGGAATGGGTACCATGGGACCTTAGCGAACACGTCAAATCGTGTTTTGTCGCCGTCGACCGCATCCGCGAGGATCTTTCCGAAGGTGTGCGATCCGGTGACTCCATGCCCGCTGTAGCCATGTGCGAAATAGGTGTTGGTGCCCAACCGGCCCATTTGTGGAACACGGCTGAACGACAATGCGAAATTGCCGCTCCAGGCATGGTCAATCTTGACGCCTTTCAGGCTTGGATAGACCTTTTCCAATGCTGGACGAAGCTTGGCTTCTACATCGCTCGGATCGGTACCACCGTAGACAGTGCCACCACCAAAGATCAGTCGATTGTCGCCAGACATGCGGTAATAGTCCAAGATATAGCGCACATCTTCGACGCATTTGTCAGTAGGTAACAGCGCTTTTGCTTGCTCTGGATCCAAAGGTGCGGTCGCCATCATCTGCGTTGACACAGGCATCACGCGGGACGTTAGCGCAGGCACGACGTGGCCCAAATAGGCGTTCCCACACAGGATCAACGTATTGCAGGTCATCGTGCCATTGGCGGTTTTCACAACCGGTTTCGCGGCTTCGGTATCGGCATGGATCACTGGCGATTGTTCATAGATCACACCACCGCATTGTTCGAACGCTGCGGCCTCGCCAAGGCATAGGTTCAGCGGATGCATGTGACCGCCGGTATGATCGATCATGCCACCTTCATAGAGGTCTGATCCGATATGATCGCGCAACTGCGTCTTATCCAGCATATCTTGGTTGTTGATCCCGTATGAGGACCAAAGCGCGCGTCGCGCCTCTAGTTCTTTCATATGTGCGGGGGTCAGGCCGACAAAGATGTTGCCGTCTTTCAGGTCGCATTTGATGTCATATGTTTTCACGCGCTCGCGGATAATATCGCCGCCTTCTTGAACAAGGCCGGCGACGAAATTCGCGGTATCTTGACCGTAACGCTTTTTGATCGTTTGCAAGCTTGCGTTCAAGCCATTTACAATCTGTCCGCCATTGCGCCCAGAAGCGCCCCAGCCAACTTGCGCGCCCTCGATGATGGCAACGTCATAGCCCTTTTCAGCGAGATGCAGTGCTGTTGATAGACCGCTATAGCCTGCGCCCACGACGCATATATCGACAGTGTGATCACCTTTGAGCAGCGGTCGTACCGGCGACGGATTGGCGCTTGCTGCATAGTAGCTGGTGGTGTGTTTTGTTGTGCCGCTGGCGGCGAATGTCTCAATTGCCATTATACTGACTCTAGATAGCTGTGAAATTCAAAATCGGTGACATGGCGCGCAAATCGCTTTAATTCTTGCGTTTTGCATTCCACAAGCATTGTCTGCAAACGCTTGGAGAAAATGTTCTGAACGTATGCGCCACGGTTGAAGGTCTGAATGGCTGTCGCCCAATCCAGCGGCAAGTGATCAAGTTGCAGACTGTATGCGTCCCCCTCAATTGGTGGGGCGGGTTCCATCTTTGCTTCGATGCCAATCAATGCGCCGCCCAAGATGCTGGCGACAACCAGATACGGGTTCGCATCAGCACCTGCGACACGGTGTTCAATGCGGCGGGCTTTGTGATTGCCGCCCGGAATACGGATCGCAGCCGTGCGGTTTTCATAACCCCACGCCACACCTGTGGGTGCATGCGTTCCTGGCAACAAGCGCCGGTAGGAGTTTTCGTGGGGTGCAAAAGTAAGCGTGTTTTCCTGCATCGTTTCCAGCAAGCCCGCGACCGCGTTCAGCATCAGCGGCGTGCCTTCTTCGCCACCGTTATCAAACAAGTTCACGCCATTTTCGTCCACAAGACTGAAGTGCACATGAAAGCCGCTGCCAGAGCGTTCGCCGTAAGGTTTGGCCATAAACGTGGCAGCCAGCCCGTGTTTGCGCGCAATGCCGCGAACAAGCCGTTTGAACAGGACAGCATCGTCAGCCGCCTGCAGCGGGTCATTGACGTGCATCATGTTGATCTCAAACTGTCCTGCGCCGTTCTCAGAAATGGCAGCGTCTGCAGGAATGCCTTGTTCATGGCATGCTTGATACACGTCGTTTAGAAAGCTGTCGAAATGCTGCAATTCGTCGAGTGACAGTGCGCCGTCGGAATCGAGCCGTTTGCCAGTCACAGGCGAACGCGGGGGTTGTGGCCGCTCTTCGCTTGGATCGCACAGATAGAATTCAAGTTCTGTCGCCACGACTGGTGTCAGACCCAGTGCTTTATAGCGGTCTACGATATTGGCTAAGGCATGCCGCGGGTCACCCAAGAAAGGCGCACCATCATCGGTATGCATCCAGAACATCGCTAACGCAGACGGCTGGCTTGTCCAGTTGATCAATACCAGTGGCCGCCCCGTATGATCACAAATACCGTCGGAATCGCCTGTTTCAAAAACAAGTTCGTTGTTTTCGATATCTTCGCCCCAGATATCCATGCTCAGGATTGAAAGTGGCATCCGAAGCCCACCATCCAGCAGTGATTTTGCTTTCTCAATCGGAAGCCGCTTGCCGCGCATCGTACCGTTCAGATCGCAGACACATGCAAACACAGATTCAATCTCTGGATGCTCCTGAAGCCAGCTTCTGATGTTGGTCGTTGCAGGTGCATTTGTTGTGTCTGGCGCGGTCATGTCGCGATCCTTTGAGTGTCTTTAAATGAAGGCTTGTCCATTCAGCAAAAAGAAGTGGTTATATGGCACTTCGTTAGAGTTCGGACGCAGCACCTCATTATAGTGCAAAATCATTGTCTACCAGTGGCAAATACATGCGCAAAGATGGACATTGCCCCAGAAATACTCGCATATGCGATGCAACAACGGTGGTTGAACATGTCTCGAGATCGATTCTGACATGCTGTGTGAACCATCAAACATTGACGCTAGGACAGCATCATGAAATTTCGCTTCCCCATCTTCATCATCGACGAAGATTTCCGGTCTGATAACAACTCGGGCGTTGGCATTCGCGCGATGGCTCAAGCCATTGAGAACGAGGGCGTCGAGGTCGTAGGCGTCACAAACTACGGTGATCTTTCCCAATTCGCACAACAGCAATCGCGGGCAAGCGCGTTTCTTTTGTCGATTGATGATGAAGAGTTCAGTGCGGGCCCGGATATTGACCCCGTCGTCGTCAATCTGCGCGCGTTCATCGAGGAAGTACGCTGGAAGAACGAAGATGTTCCCATCTTTATCTACGGCGAAACAAAAACCGCCCGTCATTTGCCCAATGATATCTTGCGCGAATTGCACGGCTTTATTCACATGTTCGAGGATACACCCGAATTCGTAGCGCGACACATCATACGCGAAGCCAAGACTTATCTAGAGGGCATACAGCCACCATTCTTTAAGGCCCTGCTGAACTATGCTGACGATGGATCTTATTCTTGGCATTGCCCGGGACATTCCGGCGGAGTCGCTTTTCTGAAAAGTCCGATTGGCCAGATGTATCACCAGTTCTATGGCGAAAACATGCTGCGTGCCGACGTCTGTAACTCGGTCGAGGAACTGGGCCAGTTGCTGGATCACAACGGTGCCATCGGCGCGTCCGAGCGGAACGCAGCACGGATTTTCAACGCCGACCATTGTTTCTTTGTCACCAACGGAACCAGCACCAGCAACAAGATGGTATGGCATCATACGGTCGCCCCCGGTGACGTCGTTGTTGTTGACCGCAACTGTCACAAGTCGATTTTGCACAGCATTATCATGACTGGCGCGATCCCGATTTTCCTAAAACCAACGCGCAACCACTATGGCATTATCGGTCCGATCCAACGGTCTGAATTCGAGATCGAAGCGATCAAAGACAAGATCCGCGCGAACCCGCTTTTGGCCCATATCGATGCGGATACGGTCAAGCCGCGCATCATGACGTTGACGCAATCAACATACGATGGCGTGCTTTATAACACCGAGACAATCAAAGACGTGTTGGACGGCTATATCGAGAACTTGCATTTCGACGAAGCTTGGCTGCCACACGCATCGTTCCATCCGTTCTATGGCAATTTCCATTCCATGGGGCGCAAACGCGAACGCCCACGGCATTCCGTGACTTACGCCACGCAATCTATCCACAAGCTGCTGGCTGGTATCAGTCAGGCCAGCCATGTGTTGGTGCAAGATTCCCAAGACACCAAACTTGATCGGCACCTCTTTAACGAGGCGTACCTGATGCACACCAGCACCAGCCCGCAATACAGCATCATCGCCAGCTGTGATGTCGCGGCTGCAATGATGGAACCTCCGGGTGGGACTGCGTTGGTCGAAGAAAGTATCAGTGAAGCACTCGATTTCCGGCGCGCAATGCGCAAAGTCGATGACGAATTCGGTGACGATGATTGGTGGTTCCAAGTTTGGGGCCCAGACGAGCTTGAAGAAGAAGGTATCGGGCGCGCCAAGGACTGGGTTCTTAAGCGGACTGACGAAGACGGTGTCCAAGCATCGGACGGCGAAGACGCATGGCACGGTTTTGGCGACATGGCGCCCGGTTTCAACATGCTTGATCCGATCAAGGCGACGCTGATTACACCTGGACTGAACCTGGATGGACGGTTTGAAGAAAGTGGTATCCCCGCTTCAATTGTCACCAAATTTCTTGTTGAGCATGGGGTCGTAGTTGAAAAAACGGGCCTCTATAGTTTCTTTATCATGTTCACCATCGGCATCACTAAAGGCCGTTGGAACACGCTTTTGGCCGCATTGCAGCAGTTCAAGGACGACTACGGCAGAAACCAACCAATGTGGCGGACGATGCCGGAATTCTGTGCAAAGTATCCACGCTATGAGCAGATGGGTCTGCGCGACCTCTGCGACCATGTGCATAGGCTATATGCCAAATATGACGTGGCGATCCTGTCTACTGATATGTATCTCAGTGACCTCACGCCTGCCATGACGCCGACCGATGCGTTTTCACACATTGCACAACGCACAACCCAGCGTGTTCCGATTGATGCGCTTGAAGGTCGGATTACCACCAGTTTGGTTACTCCGTATCCTCCGGGTATTCCGCTGCTTATTCCTGGTGAAGTGTTCAACAGCAAGATCGTGGAATACTTGAAGTTTAATCGCGAATTTGCACGCGAATGCCCCGGTTTTGAAACGGATATCCATGG
>NZ_JAFMHR010000191.1 GCF_017854415.1 Yoonia sp.
ATGCCGGATTTTGGTTCGTCGGGGTGTGAATGCCCAAGATGCGGCGGCCTTTCTGTCCCCCACACTACGCGACCTACTGCCTGATCCACGCACCCTCAAAGACATGGATGCCGCGACAACGCGTTTTCTAGCAGCCCTCGATCACACAGAACGCGTCGCCATCTTCGCTGATTATGATGTCGACGGTGGGACTTCAGCCGCACTTTTGATCAATTGGTTGCGCGACATGGGGCTGGCCGCGACGCTATATGTCCCCGACCGGATCGACGAAGGTTACGGTCCCAATGACGAAGCTATGGCAGCGCTGGCCCGGAACCACGACCTGATCATTTGCGTCGATTGCGGCACCCTTTCACACGGCCCCATAGCCGCCGCAAAAGGTGCCGATGTTATTGTGCTCGACCACCACTTGGGCGGAGAGACTCTGCCCGATGCAGTGGCCGTTGTGAACCCGAACCGGCAGGACGAAAGTGGCGCGCTGGCGCATCTTTGCGCGGCAGGCGTCGTATTCATGATGCTGGTCAATGCCAACCGTGTCCTGCGCGAGGGCGGACACAAGGGACCCGATCTCATCGGGATGCTTGATCTTGTCGGGCTGGCGACCGTGGCAGACGTCGCCCCGCTGGTGGGCGTGAACCGTGCATTCGTGCGGCAAGGTTTGACAGTCATGGCGCGCCGCAACCGGATTGGCATGACTGCATTGTCTGACGTGGCGGGCTTGGATCAAGCACCGACCAGCTATCACCTTGGATTTCTACTTGGGCCGCGGGTCAATGCCGGTGGCCGGATTGGCAAGGCGGATCTAGGCGCGCGCCTGCTGTCGACCAATGATAAACACGAGGCAGAATCAATCGCCGCCAAACTGGATGAATTGAACACTGACCGTCGCGAAGTCGAAGCACAGGTGCGCGAACTGGCGCTCGAACAAGCGACCGCGCGCGGGCTGGACGGCCCTCTGGTTTGGGCCGCTGGCGAAGGCTGGCATCCGGGCGTGGTCGGCATTGTCGCCGCGCGATTGAAAGAAGCCACCAACCGTCCTGCGATTGTGATCGGCCTTGATGGGAACGAAGGCAAAGGATCGGGGCGATCTGTTTCTGGCATCGACTTGGGCGCCGTCATCCAACGGGCAGCCGCAGAAGGGCTGTTGATCAAAGGTGGCGGGCACAAAATGGCCGCAGGTCTGACCGTCGCACGGGATCAGCTTGAACCGGCGATGGAACGCTTGAGTGAGCTACTAGCAAAACAGGGAGCGGGCGATATCGGCCCTGCCGACCTGAAAATCAGCGGTATTTTGATGCCTGGGGCCGCGACAATCGAGTTGGTCAACCAGATCGAAGATGCAGGCCCCTTCGGTGCGGGTGCCCCTGCCCCGCGCTTTGCTTTTCCCGATTGCCAAATTCATTTCGCCAAACAAGTCGGCGCCAATCATCTAAAAATCAGCTTTGGCGACGGCATAAGCGGCCGGATTGATGCGATCAGTTTCGGGGCGATGGACGGGCCAATGGGTCCGATGTTGCTGGCTCATAACGGTGCGCGTTTTCATTTGGCGGGCCGGCTGGAAATCAACACTTGGCAAGGACGGCAATCAGTTCAGTTGCGTCTCGAAGACGCTGCACCTGCTCACTGAATTAATCCGACAAAAAAGCGCAAATAGCCTCTTGCGTGCCACGCCCAGTTTCCCTAAAAGCGGCGCACTAACTGCGGTCCCTTCGTCTATCGGTTAGGACGCCAGGTTTTCAACCTGGAAAGAGGGGTTCGATTCCCCTAGGGACTGCCATTAGTAACCCCTCACCAGATATGACACATTGAACGTCGATTTAGCGTTTCACTGTCATGGCCCTTGCGCTAAGTTTTCCGTCAGAAAATGCGCAAAGGAAACACTATGCCGTTAAAATATCTGCACACGATGGTTCGGGTCAAAGACCTTGAAAAATCCATCGCCTTCTACGAATTGCTTGGGCTGAAAGAAACCCGCAGGTTTGACCATGAAGGCGGACGTTTCACGCTGATTTTCATGGCGCCTCCTAGCCAAGAGGAATGCCCAGTTGAATTGACTTATAACTGGGACGGTGATGATGATTTGCCCGCAGACGGGCGGCATTTTGGCCATCTGGCATACCTTGTTCCAAACATTTACGAGACTTGCCAACACCTTATGGACAATGGCGTCACCATTAATCGTCCTCCCCGCGATGGGCATATGGCGTTTGTGCGATCCCCGGACAATATCTCGATCGAATTACTGCAAGAAGGTGATGACCTGCCAAAGGCCGAACCCTGGGCAAGCATGGAAAACACTGGGCATTGGTAAGATCGGCCTTCATCGCAGCATTTTGCCTGTTGGCCGCACCGGCCGACGCTTGCCGCTTGGCCTTGGTGCTTGCGATGGACGTGTCGTCGTCTGTCGATGATGCGGAAGACCAGCTACAGCGAAACGGACTTGCGGCGGCACTTGTGTCACCGCAAGTCATAGACGCCTTTTTTATCAGCCCTGATCCTGTCGCCTTACAGATATTTGAATGGAGCGGGCCGGGGCATCAAACTGATATTACCGACTGGACGATGATCCAATCGCCAGCTGATTTGCTGGCTGTCTCTGAAAAGCTGTCCAACAGCGTACGCAGTGCCAGTGGTCTGCCTACCGCGATGGGGTACGCGTTGGCACATGCGTCGATCCAGCTACAAAATGCCCCAAAATGCCTATTTCAAACCATCGACGTCGCGGGCGACGGACCTAACAACACCGGTTTTGGGCCTGGGAGCGTTTTTGCGTCGTTCCCCTTTGATGGCGTTACTGTGAACGGCCTGGTGATCAGCGCGGGCGAAAATAAGGCACAAGCCTATTATCAAGCCGAAGTCATTCGCGGCCCCTTATCTTTTGTCGAGGTTGCTGATGGATTTGCTGATTTCGAAGCTACGATGCAGCGCAAATTGATCCGCGAACTTACCGTGCAAGTCGTTGGCCACGTAGCACCACAGACAGAGGACCACGGATGATACGTCTAGTCCTGTTCCTGATGCTCTTGCCGGGGCTGGCACATGCGGCCTGCAGGCAAGCGTTGTCGATGGGGCTGGATGTTTCTGGCTCTGTTGATGATGATGAATATCGTTTGCAGCTTGATGGGGTCATTGCCGCGTTGAATGCGCAGGCTGTTAAAGACGTGTTGTTCATGCAACCAGAGGCGCCAATCCGCCTTCATGTCTATGAATGGAGCGGCCCGATCAATCAGACAATTATCGTGCCGTGGACGGCGATTGAAGGCCCTGCCGATTTGGCACAGGTCACGCGACAACTGCTTGCGCATACCCGTGGCGTGCGGGCGCCGACGACCGCTATCGGATCAGCTATTCTTGCTGGTTATACCTATCTTGAAGCGCATCCTGATTGCTGGAAACGCACGCTAGATTTGTCCGGAGATGGTGAAACGAACGTCGGCCCCTTGCCCGAAACGATTGGCGAAAACCTCCGACCAGTTGGTGTTACGGTGAATGGCCTTGTCGTCGGTGCAGGTGATCCAGATGGCGATGACGAGCGTTTTGTCGATATCAAGCAGCTGTCTTCCTACTACCGCGCAAATGTTATGCGGGGCCCCGGCGCCTTTGTTGAAGTGGCATTAGGGTACGAGGATTACGCTGCCACAATGGAGCGAAAGCTGTTGCGTGAACTGGCAAGCATCGCAATTGGGCAAGCTGACCTAGACCGCATCTCGCGTGCTGATTGATTACACAGTAACTGCATCACCCAAGGCGAAAATAAGTGGGTCGATACTTTTACATACCGACCCACAAAAAACCTAACCCTCGTTAAATACACAACTAAAAGTTGTATTCTCTTATTGAATGCAATTTAGACATAAATAGGGTTCAATCAAACAGATCAATAAATATACCGAATTTGTTCTGTCCAGTAACGCTCAACCCGTCGAAGGGCAGCTGCGATGTCTTCTACCCCGTCTTGATCGAGGACGTTGCGGTTCATCAATCCCTCAGCATGTGTCCTGAACAGTTTTGAGACCACCAAATGCACCCCCCGGCCCTTTTCAGTCAGGCGCAC